>NZ_KV788202.1:112938-304147 GCF_001807225.1 Corynebacterium sp. HMSC05E07 | reverse complement strand
TCTCCACATCGGTGGCCTCACCGGAAGCAGGGGCCTGAGCCTCAGACTCTGCATCCTCAGCTGGCTTGTCCGGGGTCTCAGCAGCCTTCTCAGAAGACTCCTCCGCAGCATCGTCAGCGGCCGGGGCGGACTCGCCCTCATCACCGATGATGGCGATGACCTCTCCGACATCAATGGTGTCATCCTCTTCAGCCTTGATTTCGAGGATGGTGCCGGAGACCGGGGACGGAACTTCGGTGTCGACCTTATCGGTGGAAACCTCGAGCAACGGCTCGTCAGCCTCAACGGTGTCACCGACGGACTTAAGCCACTGGGTAATCGTGCCTTCGGTTACGGATTCGCCCAGTTCGGGCATCACAACAGAGTGTGCCATAAGTTATAAGACTCCTCGAAAGTTGGAAGTAGTGAAACGCTAGTGCCCGATTCTACAGCGTGCCCGCACACCGTGCGCACAGGTGGGGTGAATTGGGGCACCCTCCTCACGGGGTAGGCTTGGGAGTCATGTTCAACCCCTTCCGACGCAACAGTTCCCGCTCCCAATTGCGCCCGCCACGCGCCCCAGGGGAGACGATCCGTGCGGAGGACGCCCGAGAGCTGCAGCGCTGGGCACAGGGCCGGGCCTATATTGAGGCCTTTATCGAGCCAGAGACCGTGGTCAACGAGATGTCTGTGGTGGTCGTCGACGAAAATGGCGCCTTCATCCGGCGTCGCATCGGCGGTCCGAAAGGCATTGACGCTGTGGCCAAGCTGCTACGGTGCGATGTCTACGACGTCGAGGAAACCGGTTATCCACAACGTATGCGCGAGCGCATTGAGCGTGAGCGCATCCTCCGCAAGCGGGAAGAACAGCGCGAACGCCGCGAACGCTTCGAGCAGCGTCAACAACGCAACGAGGGCTAACGAGCACTAATGGGGGGTTAATCCCGCACGATGGTGGCCCCCGCGTCGGCGAGTTCCAGAAGCGCGGCTTCGCCCCGGGAGACGTCGACAGGCGCGCAATAGTCAGCCAGTACTCTGACGGTGAATCCCTCTGTGAGGGCGTCGGCAGCCGTGGCGCGCACGCAATGATCGGTGGCGATACCCACGATGTCGACGTCCGTAATCTCCCGTGCCCGCAGCCAGTCCGCGAGCGTTGCGCCGTCAGCCGTGCCCTCGAATCCCGAGTAGGCCGCGGTGTACTCGCCCTTGCGGAAGTAGGCCTCCGCCGGGCCGATCGACTCATGCATGGCGGCACCGAAGGACTCGGCCACGCAGTGCACAGGCCACGAATCGACAAAGTCCGGGTTCTCAGAGAAGTGCGTGCCAGGGTCAATGTGCCAATCTTGGGTGGCAACGACGGTATCGTAACTCGGCTGGAGAGTACCGATGCGATCTGCTACCTCGTTGCCTTTGTCAGTAGCAAGGGCACCGCCGGGACAGAAATCGTGTTGGACGTCAACGATGATAAGTGCGGGCTTCATACCGCATAATTCTATACGCTGGGGCGGGATGAAAACACCGATTCCTTTTTATTTAGAGAAGATTCTGAACTCAGTGCGCGATGAGGATGGCGGTGAGGTTGCGGATTACATTCCCGAGCTTGCCGAGGCCAACCCAGACCAACTCGGCGTAGCCCTCTGCTCGGTCACGGGGCACTTATACAGTGCCGGTGACGCAGAGAATCGCTTCACCATCCAGTCCATCTCCAAGCCCTTTGTGTATGCACTTGCCTTGCAGGAGCTGGGCCTGAACGAAGTACGGGAGGTTGTCGGGCTTGAGCCTTCCGGCCAGGCTTTTAATGAGCTGTCCCTGGCAAAGGATCACCGCCCCGTCAATCCGATGATTAATGCCGGCGCCATCGTGGTCAACCAGCTCATCAACGGCGTGGACTCCACGGTGGAAGACCGCGTGGAGCGCATCCGCAGCTACATGTCGAAGCTGGCGGGGCGCGAGGTGGACGTCGACAAGCGCCTGTGTGACTCCGAACTTGAGCATGCCGAGCGCAACCTCTCCATCGCCCACATGCTGCGCTCTTATGGCATCATCCAGGATGATGCGCACGATGCCGTGCTGTCCTATACCTCGCAGTGCGCGCTGTCTGTCGACGTCCGCGACCTAGCCGTTATGTCCGCCACGCTGGCCAATGGCGGGCGCCAGCCGGTAACAGGGGAGAAGATTTTGGACGCCGATGTGTGCCGCCTCACCCTTGCGGTGATGAGCTCCTGCGGTATGTACGACGGCGCTGGGCGCTGGATGGCGGAGGTAGGCATCCCCGCAAAGTCCGGTGTGGCCGGCGGTCTCATCGGTACGCTGCCCGGTCAGCTCGGCGTGGCCACGCTCTCCCCGCGCTTGGATGAGCAGGGAAATAGCGTGCGCGGAACGTCCATTTTTCAGAAGCTTTCTTCGGATATGGGGCTGCACCTCATGTCCACGGACAACCGCTTCGGTGTGTACCCGGTGCGCAGTGTTGATGAAGACGAGGATACTGCCATCATCCGTCTGCAGGGCCACATCAATTTCACTGCCACGGAGGCCATCCTGCACGAGTTGGAGGAGCGTCAATTCTCCGGCAAGCGTTTGGCGCTCGATTTTTCGCAGGTCTCTGGCCTGCACAAGGTGGGCCGGCGCATGCTCAAGGAGGGGCTGCGTCGCCTGCGGGAAGGCGGCAACGACGTGGCGCTTGTCGACGACAACGGGGTAGTCACCGACCGCGCCATGTCCGACGGCACGGTCCTCCCGCTCGCGGACAAGGAAGACTACGTGATCGCGGGCGAGGAGGTCTGAGCAGTCTCTGAGCAGTCAACCTGCTCAGACCTGGTTACTGCTCCGAGATCTCGCGCAGCGCTGCCACCACGGTGCGCACCGGAACGCCGGTGGCGCGCTTCGGGGTGTAGCCGTGCGGTGCGCCGCCATTCCAGGACGGGCCAGCAATGTCGATGTGGGCCCATTCGATACCTTCGCCGACGAACTGCCTAAGGTAGGTACCTGCGAACTCCATGCCGCCTTCGCGCTTGGCATTGATGTTGCGGATGTCTGCGGCCTGGGACTTGATCTCCTCGTCGTGTTCCTCAAGCAAGGGCATGGCCCAAGCATTTTCGCCCACCTCGCGGCCAATCTCGGCGATGCGATCGCGGAAGACTTCGGAGCCCATAACGCCTGCTGTGCGTGCGCCGAGTGCGACGATCTGTGCGCCGGTGAGGGTAGCAGTCTCGATGAGGTAGTCCGGCTTGTCCTCGCTGGCGCGCGCGATGGCGTCCGACAGCACGAGGCGGCCCTCGGCGTCGGTGTTGAGGACCTCGGAGGTCAACCCGCCATAGTGCGTGATAACGTCACCCGGGCGGGTAGCGCCCGCGCCCGGCATATTTTCCGCCAGCGGCAGGGTAGCGGTGATCTGGACCGGTAGCTTGAGCTTGGCCGCGGCGATAATGGTGGCTGCCATGGAGGCAGAGCCACCCATATCCGAAATCATGTCCCACATGCCATTGCCTGGCTTGAGGGAAATACCGCCGGTATCGAAGGTAATGCCTTTGCCCACGAGAGCCACGTGCTTCTTAGCCTTCTTGGGATTCCAGCTCAGGCGGACCAAGCGAGGCGGGCGGGCAGAACCCTTGCCCACGGCGAGGATTCCTCCGAAGCCCTGCTTCTCCAACTGCTTCTCATCGAGAACCTCAACCTCGAGGCCGGCCTCCTTGGCCTGGCCGGTCAGGAACGCGGCGTAGGATTCCGGGTAGAGCTCGTTAGCCGGGGTGTTCACTAGGTCACGGGAGATGAGAACAGACTCGGCCACGATGCGGGCAGCCTCAAACTCTTCGGAAGCGGACTTGTCTGCCACGACAATAAAGGTGGCGGGCTGCAGTTCATCCTTGAGGTCGGTCGAACGGATGCCGCGGTAGGTGTAGCCGCCGAGGATGAGACCCTCAACAGCAGCGGCAACGCCGAAGTCTGTCAAGGTGGTGGCGATGGTCCCCACGCCTGCGGTGGCGCGGGCAACGGAGCCTGCGGCGCGTCGAAGGGCTTCATCGTCGAGGGCTTCAACATCGCCCAAGCCCAGCGCGATGATCTGTGCAGCGCCCGCCTTTTGTGGGGCGGGAACCTTGATGATTTCCCCGGCCTTGCCCGTCGCGCCCACGGCGGCTAGGGCCTCATAGGTGGAGCGCAGCGCGGAGGAACCGAGCAGGGAGGTGCCCGGAACCTCAAGTCCCTCTTCGCCAGCAAAGGTGGCGATCAGCAAGGCATCTGCCTGCTTGGGGGCCTTCTTGGCCAGCTCAACGGTGGGGAAAGAGCCGCGTGCGGGCAGTTCGAACGTGGAAGAAGCCACGATGTCCTCCTTGTGAAAATGACAATGGGATACTTCTCACACCCTACCCGTGACAGTGGTCGGCACCGCCACGGGTTCAAACTCCCGCATTTCTGCACCTCTATAGGCGGGCGGAGAGTACGCTGTGAATCATGTTGAATTATACCGTGACGCGAACCGAAACCCCCACCTCCCCGGAGCGCCTGCAGGAGATTCTGGCGAACCCGGGCTTTGGCACGTACTTCACCGACCACATGGTGACCATCGATTGGACCGAGGACAAGGGCTGGCACGATGCTCAGGTGCGACCGTACGCGCCGTTTAGCATGGATCCGGCGTCCACCGTGTTCCACTACGGCCAGGCCATCTTCGAGGGCATTAAGGCCTACCGTCAGCCCGACGGCAGCATCGCTACCTTCCGCCCAGACCAGAATGCGCAACGCCTGCAGGATTCTGCGGAGCGTATGGCCATGCCGCAGCTGCCAGACGAGGAGTTTGTGGAGTCCCTGCGCCAGCTTGCTGAGGTTGACCAAGACTGGGTACCCGAGGCCGGCGGCGAGGAAGCCCTGTATTTCCGCCCCTTCATGATCGCTATGGACGCGTCCCTGGGCGTGCACCCAGCGCACTCCTACCGCTACGTGGTCATTGCATCCCCGGCCGGTGCGTACTTCTCTGGTGGCATCAAGCCGGTGTCCGTCTGGCTGTCTACCGACTATGTCCGCGCCGCACCAGGCGGTACCGGTGCCGCAAAGTTCGCCGGCAACTACGCGGGTTCTCTGCTAGCGCAGGCGCAGGCTGCCGAGAAGGGCTGCGACCAGGTCGTGTGGCTGGATGCCATCGAGCGCACCTACATCGAGGAGATGGGCGGCATGAACCTGGCCTTCATCTACGGCGAGGAGGGCAACCAAACACTGGTGACTCCGGAGCTGTCAGGCTCTTTGCTGCCAGGCATTACCCGTAAGTCCCTGCTGCAGGTGGCTGAGGACATGGGGCTCAAGGTCGAAGAGCGCCGTATTACCTACAAGGAGTGGGAAGAGGATGTTGCCTCTGGCGCGATGACGGAAACCTTTGCCTGCGGTACTGCCGCGGTCATCACCCCGGTGGGCCATGTTCTGGGTGATGGTGTGGACTTCCACATCAACAATGATGAGGCAGGTGCGACGACCATGGCCCTGCGTGAGCGCCTTACCGGCATTCAGCGCGGTGCCGTGGAGGATTCCCACGGCTGGCTACGCACGCTGGTTGACCCGAAGTAAGCGCGCTGTCTAAGCGCGCTATCTAGGCGAGCTCGGCGGCCAGCTGCACGAGCGGCAGGGCTGCGAGCGCGCCGAGGGGATAGCCGGCGCCTAGATCCAGGTCAAGGAGTGGGCTGAGGCCCAGCTCCTTGTAAGCAAGGGCTTCTGCCGGTTCGGGGGAGCTGCTTCCTGCGCGGAGCCAGCACTTAACGCCGGGAGCGCTGCGTTCAGCGAGAACCGCGGCGGTGGCGGCTAGGGGGCCGGCGATGAGCATAGGCGTACGCCGCACCGCTGCCTGCGCGATGAAGCCCACCAACCCGGCGAGGCTTGGGGAGCCGATGGTCTGCACGACCTCCCAGCCCTCTAGGTTGCGGGCACGGAACATGGCATCGCGGACGATGGTCACGCGGGTCTTCCACATGCCATCCGTCATGCCTCCGGCTGTGCGGGTTCCAAGGATGGCCACCGGCTCCGTATAGGTAATGCGGCCCATGACGGCGGCGGCGACCGTCTCGCCACCGATACCGAAATCAGAAGCAATCAGCAGATCTGCACCGGAGTCCACCTCGCGGTCGGCTGCCTCTTTACCTAGCTCCACGTGGTGCTCAAGCTGCTCGGCGGACATGGCAGGGGAGACGTCGATAGGCGCTGCTTCGGCGCATTCAAGGAAATCCACACCCGCCCCCGCGCGTTGGGCTGCGGTGGCGATGTTCTCACGCCAGCGTTCCTCGTCGGCGCCAGTGTGGGGGCCAATTCCTACGCCGTCAATGGTGCGCTCTGCAATGCCGTGCGCGCCAGCAAAGATGATGGCGCGTGGCCGGCTAAGCGGCTGGGGCCTCTCCGAATCCTGCGCGGCTGCAAGCCACGCGGCAATGTCAGCGAGGCGCCCCGGCTCCTCCGCGGAGTGGTTGCGCAGCTGCGGAACGGCGGTGAAATCAGGCATGTGTCCTCCGGTTTACACGGTGGCGCCGCGCTCCACCTGCGGGCGCGGGGTACGCCACTTGCGTGGCTGGGTGGCGCGGGAATAAGCATAAAATCCCAAACCAAATCCCGCCTCGGTGGTGCCCGGGAATTTCAGGCGCACCGCGTTGTTGCATTTGCGAGCCAGCCAGAATCCCTCGATGGCGAAGACTGCGATGACAACCATCGCGGCAATGGAGGTAATGTTGGCCAGATTGGGGTTGCTGCCGATGACGAACATGAGCACGAACAGTACGAGGGCAAAAGGCAGCACCCATTCGTTGAGGAAGCGGCGCGAATCAATCCAATCGCGCACATAACGGCGGACTTCACCTTTGTCGCGGGCGAGCAGGTAGCGCTCATCACCAGCGGCCATGCGCTCTTGGGCCTCGTTTCGGCGGGCGCGGGACTCTTGGCGCTCCTTGCGCTTGTAGTCCTTCCATTCCTCCTTGGACATGGACGCCTTAAGCTCCTTGCGGTGCTGGTGGCGCTGGGCATCCGACATGCCCTGGGGATCGCGCTTAACGCCGCGGGCGATTTCCTGCGCATCGCGCTTAGGCGTGGGGCGGCCCTTTGGCGGCGTGTAGCCCTTGCGGTGCGTTTTCTCGGCGGCGGTCTTCTCTTCCGGCGCCGGGGACTGCTCGGCGGGGGAAGGGGTTTTATCGTCTTGTTGCCACGGAAGTTTCACGCTGTTTAGCGTACAAGGTTGTGAGGGCGTACTGGGAATAGGCCCGCTCTCGGCGGCGTTAGCCATAAATGACACGACACCAGTGCACTGGAGGACATCCTTTATTCCTCTCTGCAGAGAGGGTAGGGTGGGCTCCAGAAAATTCCGTACATATTAAGAGGAGAAACCATGACCGCTCCCGCGTCTGCAACCGGAGTTATCCTGACCGACGCCGCTGCCGCCAAGGCAAAGTCCCTGCTCGAGCAGGAAGGCCGCGACGACCTGTCCCTGCGCATCGCTGTCCAGCCGGGCGGTTGCGCTGGCCTGCGTTACCAGCTGTACTTTGACGACCGCACCCTCGATGGTGACAAGGTCGACACCATCGGCGGCGTGAACCTCGTCGTTGACAAGATGTCCATCCCGTACCTCACCGGTGCCAAGATCGACTTCGCCGACACCATTGAGGCACAGGGCTTCACCATTGACAACCCGAATGCCGGTGGCTCCTGCGCCTGCGGTGATTCCTTCAACTAAAGCCGTGTAGGCACAGATAAAGCCCTCGCCATGGTGGCGAGGGCTTTAGTGCGTTCTGGGCTAGAGTTTCACGGGGTAATCGCGCTGCTCGATCTGCGGATCGATGCGGTTCTCCACAAAGATGCCGTGCCAGATCATGAAGGAGAGTACGGTCCACAGGCGGCGGGAGTGATCGGAGATGCCGTCGCGGTGCTCCTTGAGCATCTCGAGGACTTCCTTCTTATTGAAGATGTCCTCGGTTTGCGACTCGGTGATCTGGTCCTGTGCCCAACCGTAGAGTTCGTCGCCGGCCAGCCAGTGGCGCATCGGCACTGGGAAACCGAGTTTCTTGCGGTGCAGCACATGCGGCGGGACGATCTGTTCCATGGCCTTACGCAGCGCGTACTTGGTGGTGCCGTGGGAAATCTTCAGCTCGTGCGGAATGGTTTCCGCCACCTTGAAAACCTCCTTGTCCAGGAATGGCACGCGCAGCTCAAGGGAGTTGGCCATATTCATCTTGTCGGCCTTGACTAGGATGTCGCCGCGCATCCAGGTGAACAGGTCGAGGTGTTGCATGCGGGCAACCGGGTCAAAGTCCACGGACTGTGCGTAAAGGGGTGCTGTGACCTCGCGGTGGTCCCACTCCGGCTTGGCCCAGGGGAGTACGCGCTGGAGCTGCTCAAAGTTAAAGGAACGAGCGTTTCCGTAGTAGCGCTCTTCCATGGTCATGGAACCGCGGTTGAGAAGGGACTTGCCCTTCATGCCTTCGGGAAGCACCTGCGAGAGCTTGCCCAAACCCTGACGGAGAGGGGAGGGGATCTTCTCAAATGGGGCCAGGGAGAGTGGTTCCTTATAAATGGTGTAGCCACCGAAGAGCTCGTCGGCGCCCTCACCAGAAAGGACAACCTTGACGTGCTTGCGAGCCTCCTGTGCCACAAAGTAGAGCGGCACCAGAGAAGGATCGGCCACGGGATTGTCCAGGTACCACATGATCTTCGGTACGGCATCGGCGTACTCCTCGGGGGAGACAATCTTGACGATGTGTTCCACGCCAATCGCCGCTGCGGACTCGGCGGCGACGTCCACTTCGGAATAACCTTCGCGCTCGAATCCGGTGGTGAAGGTGAGCAGGTCCGGGTTGTGGCGCTTGGCCAAGGCTGCGATGGCGGTGGAATCAATACCGCCGGACAGGAAAGAACCTACGGTCACATCGGCACGCATATGCTTCTCGACGCTATCCTCCAGCGCCCGCGCAATCTTATCGAAGAGCTGTTGCTCCTCGCCCTGCTTCACGGGTTGGATGGGGAAGCGGGGTTTAAAGTAGCGCTCGGCCACAACCTCTTCGCCGGGGCGGAGGGTGACCGTGCAGCCGGACTCGACGCGGCGGATATTAGCGTGGAGTGACTCCGGCTCCGGCACGTACTGCAGATCGACGTAATGCTCGATGGCGCGCTTATCAAGGCTGAGATCTAGACCCAAGGATTCTGCCATGTCGAGAATGCACTTCATCTCCGAAGCAAAGACCGTGCCTTTATCTGTCGTGGCGTAGTACAACGGCTTGATGCCGAACTGGTCGCGGCCCGCGAACATGGTGCGGGTTTCGGTATCCCAAATGACAAAACCGAACATGCCCCGCAGGTGCTCCACAACGTCCTTGCCCCAATGGTGATAGCCCACGACGATGGGCTCGCCATCTCCCTCAGTATTAAAGGAATAACCGGCGGCACTGAGCTCTTCACGAAGCTCCACGTAGTTGTAGATTTCGCCGTTAAAAGTCAGAGCATAGCGTTCCGGGTTGTCCTCCGGCCCCCAGCGCAGCGGCTGGTCGGAATGTTCCAAGTCGATGATGGACAGACGGTTGAAGCCGAAAGCGGCATCCTCATCGTGCCACGTGCCGGCGGCGTCAGGGCCGCGGTGGCGCATGCATTGGAGGGACTGTTCAAGGGCCTCAAGGTGCTCGGCTGCGTTGCGGTGGGCGCTGAGCAGTGTGCAGAGTCCGCACATAAACGTGTTTCTCCTTATATATGAAGGTTCATCTGCGACACACTTTACGGCTGCGGTGAGGGGATCTGCGAACCCCGCGCCGCGCTCCCCGTTAGGGTGCGAACTTTCGGATGATGGGAGCCCACCAGGGTTGTGAATTGGATCATAAGCGACAGGGGGAGGGTGGGGGCGCTGGAGTGATCTTATGCAGGTGGGCCGGTAACATCCCTTGCGTTCATTATTTATGGAGCTTCTTTCACGCCTGATTGGACCACGTAAAAGGTCTGAAAGTCGAGCGTGATGCTCTATCCTGATTGGGTAGGAATGCTCTATGAGTATTCGAGAAGTTTGTGTGCACAGAAAGGCAGAACACACGTGGGACAGCGTAAAGAACGCAATCTCGCCCGCAAGGCTGGTCTAGCGGGCGTTGTCGCCCTCGGCGGCTTCGCTCTGGCGGGTTGTGACGTCGCGGCACCGACGGCCATGGAGAACCTTCTTGGTTTCGGCTGGCCAAAGGGCATTACCCCTGAGGCTGAATCGATGTACAACTTCTGGATCTGGGTCTGGGTTGCTGCATGGATCGTCGGTTTCATTATGTGGGGTCTCTTCCTCACCGCTATCTTCCGCTGGAATGCGAAGAAGGCGGAGAAGGCTGGCAAAGGCGAGTTCCCGAAGCAGCTGCAGTACAACGTGCCGCTCGAGCTGGCGTTGACGATTATGCCGATTCTTATCATCATGACCCTCTTCTTCTTCACTGTGCAGGCGCAGCAGAAGGTCACCGCTCTGGATAAGAACCCTGAGGTCACCGTTGACGTCACCGCGTACCAGTGGAACTGGAAGTTCGGTTACGCAGAGAACAAGGTGGATGGCGAGAACTACGACGGCGCCGACACTGAGCGTCAGAAGCTTGCTGAAGAGTCCGCGATCGACCCGGAGGGCACCCCGAACCCGAACCCGATTCACGGCAAATCCACCGGTGACATCTCCTACCTCAACTTCAACAAGATTGAGACCGTAGGTTCCACCGAGGAGATTCCGGTTCTGGTTCTCCCGGTTGATACCCCGATTGAGTTCCGCCTCGCATCGGGTGACGTTTCCCACGGCTTCTGGGTTCCGGAGTTCCTGTTCAAGCGTGACGTCTACGCTCACCCGGAAAAGAACGCCCAGGAGCGTCGCTTCCAGGTGGAGAAGATTGAAGAGAAGGGCGCCTTCGTTGGTCGCTGTGCCGAGATGTGCGGTACCTACCACGCCATGATGAACTTCGAGATTCGCGTCGTTGACCGCGCTGACTTCAACGAGTACCTCCAGTTCCGCGAGCAGAACCCGGAGGCTACCAACGCTGAGGCTCTCGAGCATATTGGTGAGGAGCCTTACGCGGTGACCACGTCTCCGTTCAACTCCCTGCGCGATACCCGCGATGCCGACAACTTCGTCGACACCGCCGAAGCAGCATAAGAAAAGGAACTGATACACAATGCGTGCAACATCTAAGGTCTTTTACTCCATCGCGGTCTACCTCTTTGTGTCGCTCATCGTCTACATCGTTGGCGTTAACTACGTCAAGGATGACGGTTATCTTTACGGACCGGAATGGGTCGGCATTGTGGGCATGCTCCTTGCGGTGCTCCTGTGCATCATGCTGGGTGGCTACCTGCACTTCACTGATAACCGCGTCGACCTGACTCCGGAAGATTGGGAAGAGGCAGAGACTGAAGACAAGGCCGGTATCCTCGGCTTCTTCTCTCCGAGCTCCATCTGGCCGCTGGCAATGACCGGTTCCATTGCCGTTCTTGGCCTTGGCGTCATCTTCCTTTACTACTGGCTGATTGCCTTGGGTGCAGTTCTCCTTGTTACCTCCGTAACCGGCCTGTCCCTGCAGTACGGTCTGCCGAAGGAAAAGCACTAAAGCGCCTTATCTGCCGCGCGTACTAGCGCCACGACTTCTCGAGCCCTCGACCCTCTTTTTGGGTCGGGGGCTTTGTCGATCTCAGCGGGTCGGAATCTGTGCTGCAAAGTTCCCGGGTTGTCGGAAAATTTTTAAGGCGGGGGAGTCGGGGAAGCATGCCAGGCGCTTATCTACGCCTTTCCCTTGCCAGTTCCAGCACGTTAAACGCTATTTTTTCGGGGGTCATCCGAAAGTTGCAAACCTGCGCTAATGCCCCCGAATCTACTTGTGATTTATCTCATTGAAAGAACTGCGCGAAGAGCTCGCGTATGTCTGTCGCGATCATGCGGTGCTACGTCAGCATCTTGGCCTTGGGGGAGTGGGAATCGTGCTACCTGCATTAATGGGGCGTCGGAAAGCGCCGCAATAAGTTCCCACGAACTTTTAGAAGACTTTTGTGTGGTTGGGACCTGACGGACATGTGAAGGTCTATGTCGCGGCCTCAAAAAATCGGGGGGAATTGAGATGACTTATGAGTCCCGACCGGCCATACTGTTATGCGTGACGAGCGTAGTTTCTAACCAAGGTATGGCAGCACCACGTGTTGCCGCGCTGAACCGACCCAACATGGTCAGCGTGGGCACCATCGTGTTCCTGTCTCAGGAATTGATGTTCTTTGCTGGACTGTTCGCGATGTGGTTCACCTCGCGTGCGAACGGCCAGGAGGGTGACTGGGCTGAGCACACCGCGCACATCAACGTGCCGATGGGCTTTGTCATCACGACTGTTCTGGTTCTCTCCTCCGTGACCTCCCAGTTCGGCGTGTTTGCAGCAGAAAGGGGTGACGTATACAAGCTCCGACTCTGGTACTCGGTGACCCTCGCGTTGGGTGTTGTCTTCTTGGGCATCATGGCATTCGAGTGGACAGAGTTGATCATGGCAGGTGTGACTGTGCAGTCCTCCGTGTTTGGTTCGGTCTTCTACATTCTGACCGGCTTCCACGCGGCGCACGTGACCGCAGGTCTGATTTCCTTCGGAATTATCTTGGCGCGTATTGCTCGCTCCAAGTTCACGCCGGCACAGGCAACCGCAGCGATGGCAGTGTCTTACTACTGGCACTTCGTTGACGTTGTGTGGATTGGCGTGTTCGTAGTCATCTACCTAGTTCAGTAGGCCGTAGGTGCCGGAGCATCCGGCCTACAGCCATCCATTTCCATGTACGAGTTATCTAAAGGAAAATGATGGATAACATCCAGCAACCCGCCGCAGTGGAGGAGACCACTGTCGCGGCTAAGAAGACCCGCCGTCGCCGCAAGGCGAAGCGCACGCTTGCAGGCGTCTTCGCACTGAGCATCGGTCTCACCGGCGCTGGTGTCTTGGCTTCCGCCCTGACCCCGGACGCTCAGGTCGCTACCGCTGCTAAGGATGACCAAGCTCTCGTTCAAGAGGGCAAGGACATCTACGAAGTTGCTTGTATCACCTGCCACGGCGCGAACCTCCAGGGTATTAAGGACCGCGGTCCCTCCCTCGTCGGTATCGGTGCCGGTTCCGTGTACTTCCAGGTGCACTCCGGCCGCATGCCGATGATGTCCAACGACGCACAGGCTGAGCGCAAGACCCCGCGCTACACCGAGCAGCAGACTATGGCTCTTGCCGCTTACGTTGCCGCCAACGGCGGCGGCGCGGACATCGTCTACAACGAGGACGGTTCCGTTGCGCAGGAGTCCCTTCGCGGCGCTAACTATAACGGCCAGATTCAGGCGGAGGACGTTGCCAAGGGCTCCGAGCTCTTCCGCATGAACTGTGCTTCCTGCCACAACTTCACCGGCCAGGGTGGCGCGCTGTCCTCCGGTAAGTTTGCTCCGCCGCTGGCACCTGCCAACGAGCAGGAGATCTACCAGGCAATGCTGACCGGTCCGCAGAACATGCCGAAGTTCTCCGACCGTCAGCTGACCGCAGATGAGAAGAAGGACATCATCGCCTACCTCAAGTCTGCGAAGGAAACCCCGTCCCCGGCCGGTTGGGACCTTGGCGGTCTCGGCCCGGTGGCTGAGGGCCTGGCAATGTGGATCATCGGCATCAGCCTTCTGTGCGTTGCCGCTATGTGGATTGGATCTCGCTCATGAGCAACGTAAAGAAGAATTACTCTCGCAAAGAGCTCGATGCCATGAGCAACGACGAGCTCGCCGCGCTCGGTACCGAGCTTGATGACGTCACCGTTGCGTTCCGCAAGGAGCGCTTCCCGGTGGACGGCGACCCGGCTGAAAAGCGAGCCGCCGCTAACATCACGTTCTGGCTGCTTATCTCCGTATTGATGGGCATCGCCTTCCTCGGCGTGTACCTGTTCTGGCCGTGGCAGTACAAGATGCTGGGTGAGGATGGCCTGTGGTGGCACACCCTGTACACCCCGCTTCTCGGCGTGACCTCTGGTCTGTGCATCCTCGGTCTCGGCTTTGCCATCGTCCAGTACGTCAAGAAGATCTTGCCGGAAGAAATTTCCGTGCAGCGTCGCCACGACGGTCCTTCCGATGAGGTTGACCGCCGCACCCTGACCGCACTTCTGAACGACTCGTGGAACACCTCCACCCTGGGTCGCCGTAAGACCATCATAGGACTCCTCGGTGGAGCCGGCGTTCTCTTCGGCCTGACTGTCATCGCCCCGCTCGGTGGTGCTATCAACAACCCGTGGAAGAAGCGCCACGAGCTGAACTACGCCGGTGACGGCACCCTGTGGACGTCCGGCTGGACCATGCACGAGAAGGGCGTCAAGCTCTACCTCGCGCGTGACACCGGTACCATCGCCGAGAAGCACGCAGGTGAGTCCGGTGAGCACTACACCACCCGCGGCCTTGCCCGCCTGGTTCGTGTCCGTCCGGAGGATCTTGCAGCGGGCGGCATGGAGACCGTCTTCCCGCTCGCCGCTGAGGACGTCAACGACGGCGCTGAGTGGTCTGAGGAAAAGGACGTCTACGAGAATCACATGCACTCCATTCACGGAAACCGCAATGCTGTGATGCTCATCCGCCTACGCAACGATGACGCTAAGAAGGCCATCGAGCGCAAGGGCCAGGAGGACTTCCACTACGGCGACTACTACGCCTACTCCAAGATCTGTACCCACATCGGTTGCCCGACCTCTCTGTACGAGGCACAGACCAACCGCATTCTTTGCCCGTGCCACCAGTCGCAGTTCGATGCTCTGCACTACGGCAAGCCGGTCTTCGGCCCGGCCGCCCGTGCACTGCCGCAGCTGCCGATCGAGGTGGACGACGAAGGCTACATGGTTGCCAAGGGCAACTTCGTTGAGCCCGTCGGACCTGCATTCTGGGAGCGTAAGTCATAATGAGTAACAAACTTGCCAAGATGGGCAACAACATGGACGAGCGCTACTCTGCCGCCGGCGTCCTGCGTACCCAGCTCAACAAAGTCTTTCCGACTCACTGGTCCTTCATGCTTGGTGAGATGGCGCTGTACAGCTTCATCATCCTGCTGCTGACCGGTATTTACCTTGCACTGTTCTTTGACCCTTCCATCACGAAGGTCATCTACGACGGTGCCTACACCCCGCTCAACGGCGTCGAGATGTCTCGCGCCTACGCAACGGCGCTGGACCTCTCCTTCGAGGTTCGCGGCGGTCTCTTCGTCCGCCAGATGCACCACTGGGCAGCACTCATGTTCATGATGTCCATGATTGCCCACATGCTCCGCATCTTCTTCACCGGCGCCTTCCGCCGTCCGCGTGAGGCTAACTGGATTATCGGTTGCGCACTCATCCTCCTGGGTATGATCGAGGGCTTCCTCGGTTACTCCCTCCCGGATGACCTGCTCTCCGGTGTTGGTCTGCGCATCATGTCCGCCATCATCCTGGGTCTGCCGATCATTGGTACCTGGTTGCACTGGGCTATCTTCGGTGGCGACTTCCCGTCCGACCTGATGCTGGATCGCTTCTACATCCTGCACGTGTTGGTTATCCCGGGCATCATCCTGGGCCTCATCGCAGCCCACCTCATCATGGTGTGGTTCCAGAAGCACACCCAGTTCCCTGGACCGGGTCGCGCAGAGAACAACGTTGTCGGCGTCCGCATTATGCCGGTCTTCGCCACCAAGGCGATTGGTATGGGCTTGATGGTTGCTGGCGTGCTGGCACTCATCTCTGGTCTGCTGACCATTAACGCCATCTGGAGCCTTGGACCCTACAATCCGTCCCAGGTTTCCGCTGGTTCTCAGCCGGATATCTACATGCTGTGGACTGACGGTGTTGCTCGTGTCATGCCGGCATGGGAGCTCTACATCGGCAACTACACCATTCCGTCGGCATTCTGGGTCGCGCTGCTCTGTGGTGTCATGGTTATCCTGCTCTTCGCCTACCCCTTCATTGAGAAGAAGCTCACTGGCGACGACGCACACCATAACCTCCTCCAGCGCCCGCGTGACGTTCCGGTTCGCTCCGCTATCGGTGCAATGGCCATCACCTTCTTCCTGTTGGTGACTCTGTCCGGTGGTAACGACCACGTTGCGAACTTCTTCCAGATTTCGCTGAACGCGATGACCTGGGTCGGCCGTATCGGCCTTATCGTCCTGCCGCCGATTGCCTACTTCATGACCTACCGCATCTGCGTTGGTCTGCAGCGCTCCGACCGCGAGGTTCTGGAGCACGGTATCGAGACCGGTGTCATCAAGCAGCTGCCGAATGGTGCCTTCATCGAGGTTCACCAGCCGCTCGGCCCGGTCGATGACCATGGTCACCCGATTCCGCTCGAGTACGCCGGTGCCCAGGTTCCGAAGCAGCTTAACCAGCTTGGTCTGGCTGACTCCGAAACCCAGGGTGTATTCTCCCCGGATGACTCGGCCCTGATGTCCCGTGTCCACGAGATCCACGAGGAGAACCACGCTGAGGAGGCGGAGATGTTCCGTCAGCTCAACGAGGCTAACCGTCGTGACGACGAAGAGAACGGCCGCATCTAGCGCCACTCTCTGAAACACGCTCACCGAGCCCGTTTCTCACCTTCGATGACGAGGTGGGGGACGGGCTTTTGCGTTCGCTTGGGGGTCCTCGGGGCTGCTTTACGACGCCCCCTCCATCAACCTGGGTTCAGTTCTATATGGCTGGCCACGTTAGTCGCCTGCATGAGTGGCCTTGGTTTAAGCGATTGCAGGTGGCGCATGCGGTGCTGGATGATCGGTGGCGTTTCGAGATGCCCGAAAGAAGAAACGGTAGTTGACCCTTAGGCGTGGGACAGCGTGCTTCCCTTGAGTTGGCAGCGGATTCGACGGCGGGAAACATTGTTCATGAGGGGGTTGAAGCCATGGCGAAAGAGCATGAGGTGTCGGTTAACCTTTTGTTCACCTGCGGATTGTGTTGGTGAACTGGCTCTTGTTGGCCGTATTTGAGTCTCAGATCTCGAAGCTGAGTGACGTGGGCGACAGGAAAACTGCTGGAAAACGGCGGTTTATGGCTGTGGTGAAGGTGTGTATGTAGGGTCGGTTGGGGTTAAAGTTACGCCGAATTACACAAGGGTGACGAAGGTCACAATACAATTTTTTAGCTTCCGGAAGGCCTGTGAAAAATGAAATTGGTCCAGTCGTAGATGATTGTGCGGGCTGGATGTTTCAGCTGGTCGTGGGCGATTTGGGTGATCTTGTGGGCGTGAATGGCGTTCGATGTTGTGTGGGGGTCTCGTTTGGGTTGACGTTTGATAACAGGACGGTAACGAAGCCTGGATTGCGTTTCTAACTCGACATCGCTTGTGATGATTTCGTAACCTATTCGAGACATTGAGTAACCGACACGGTGTATCAATCACCGGTGCTCAATACGAACTGAAGAATTAAGCGCCGCGTCTGGCCCCTCCTAACGTCGGGGGCCGAGCGGAGATGGCTCTACAGGAATGGGTCATCGTCGAACGCTAGGCCCGCCCATGGGTTAGAGCTTTCGCTATGCCTTGGAAGGTGACGAACCTTCGAAAAGTAGCGAGGGTAGGCGCACAGGAAGATTTGGAGTTTAAATTCGTGGCTAAGCACCGTCGTCAGGGCAACCTGAACACCCGTCGCATTGCAACCACCGCTGCAGTCGCAGCTGCTGCAGCCGTCACCGCACCGGCTGCCGCCAACGCCGCTGAGGTCGTCGTTCCTAACACTGACATCCGCTTTGATGTCGCTGGTTTGGAGAATGTCCCGAACCTTAAGCAGGTCCCTAACGTTGAAAAGTATGTCCCGTCCCTGAAGTCCAACCAGGGTTCTGGCTACGCTGCCTCCGTTGAGGCTCCGGCAGCTGAGGTCCCAGCCCCGGCACCGGTCCAATCTGTAGGTGAGAAGGTGCTTGAGGCTGCTCGTTCTGCCGTTGGCTCCCCGTACGTCTACGGCGCTAATGGTCCGAGCGCTTTTGATTGCTCTGGCCTCACCTCTTGGGCGTACCGCCAGGCGGGCGTGAACATCCCGCGCACCTCCCAGGCACAGGCTTCTGCCGGCACTCCGGTTTCTCTGGACGCCCTGCAGCCGGGTGACATCATCGTCTACTACTCTGGCGCCTCCCACGTCGGTATCTACACCGGCCACGGCACCATCATTGACGCTTTGAATACCGGCACTCCGGTGGGCGAGCGTTCCCTGAACTACATGCCGATTCACTCCGCAGTCCGCTTCTAAAAGCAGCTCAGCGAATCATTTCACCCCTTCCGCCACTCTTGTCACGTCAATGATGAGAGCGGGGAAGGGGTTCGGCTATTGTTGACTGGTAGTCTTTTATTTTCCGGTGTCTGAGGTTATACTTCAGTCAAATATCAGCATTCTCTTAGTGTCCTGGGGTGTCCATGTTGCGTCGCCGTATTGCTTGTGTCGTTACCGCATGTGCGGTGGCGGCTGTTCCGCTGAGCATTGTTTCGCCTTCCGTGGTGGCTCAAGAGGTTCAGCAGGAGGAGACGCCAGAGGATCGTGCAAGCCTTATCGATCGGATGGCAGATGTCGCTCAACGCGTGTCCGCCAAGGGCGAGGAGGTTAAGGGCCTCGAGGATGAGCTTGCGGAATCGGAAAAACGAATCGGCGAGCTTGACGCAACGTCGGCCGATGCCCAGCGTAAGGCTGCGGATGCAGCAGCTGCTGTTGCCGCACAGCAGAAGCGCATCGACGCGTTGGCGCAGTCGCGCTACAGAAGGGACGCGGCGTCGCCAATCGCGGCGGCGCTCGACGCTGAGGACGTCGCCAGTGCCGTGGAACGCATGGGCTATCTTGGGGCGCTGTCAAAGGCAGCCAAGCGTGAAGAGGAAGCGATGCTTGCTGCGGCGGCTGCAGCGGACGAGGCACACAACGAGGCTGTCGTCGCAGCTGATGATGCCCGTCGGCACCGCGATGAGCTGCACACTCAGCGTGAAACGCTGTTGAAGGAACAGGCTGAGCTCGAGGAGCAGCAGAAGGAGTTGGAGGAGAAGATTGATGCGCTGAGTCCAGAGGAACGCGAAGCGTGGATTAACCACTTTGGCGGTTCTTCGGACATTGACGTCGCAGCACTTGCTGATGGCTCTGGTTCGGCAGCGGTTCAAGCTGCCATGACCCGTTTGGGTGCACCATACGAATGGGGCTCGACTGGTCCTACTACCTTCGATTGTTCTGGACTGATGGTGTGGAGCTACCAGCAGATGGGCAAGAGCATCCCGCGTACCTCGCAGGCACAGATTGCCGGTGGTACGCCAGTCCCGCTCGACCAGCTGCAACCTGGTGACATCGTTGGTTACTATGCAGGCATTACCCATGTCGGAATGTACATCGGTGAGGGGCAAGTAGTCCATGCGTCGACCTACGGTGTTCCCGTCGCCGTGGTTCCCCTGCATTCGATGCCAGTGCAGGGCGCTGTTCGGTACTAGCGCATGCCACGTACGCTCCTGGTAACCAATGACTTCCCGCCAACTATTGGTGGGATTCAGTCCTACCTGCGAGATTTTCTGAGCACTATCGACCCGCGTGATGTCGTGGTGTTTGCCTCAACCCAGAACGAACACGCTGCCGCCGAGTATGACCGTGGCGTGGGGTATGAAGTTGTTCGCTGGCCACGCAAGGTCATGTTGCCCACCCCGGCAACAGCGCGAAAGATGCAGCGGTTAATCCGTGAGAACAACATCGAGACCGTCTGGTTTGGCGCGGCCGCTCCACTGGCACTGATGGCGCCCGCCGCGCGAAAGGCGGGCGCGCAGCGCATTGTGGCAACCACCCATGGGCATGAGGTGGGGTGGTCGATGCTTCCCGGCGCACGGCAAGCGTTGCGGCGAATTGGGGATTCCTCCGACGTGGTCACGTACATTTCGGAGTACACGCGGGGGCGGCTGATGGGAGCCTTCGGGCCGCGCCCCCGCTGGGTGCATTTGCCGTCGGCGGTGAATCTCGAGGATTTTGCGCCGGCGGCAGGAGAAGAGAAGGCGAGAGCTCGGGAGCACTTTGGGTTGGGATCTGGTCCAGTCATCGTGTGTATCTCACGGCTGGTTCCGCGCAAGGGTCAAGATCAGCTAGTACGGGCCATGCCGCAGGTTCGCACTGCTTTTCCAGACGCGCAGCTGCTCATCATCGGACGCGGTAGCTACGAAGCGACGCTGCGCGAGCTGGCGCAGGAGTATTGCCCGGATGTTGTGCTCCGGGAGGCACGTGACACCGAGGAGTTGAGGATGGCGTTGCATGCCGGCGATATTTTTGCCATGCCAGCGCGTACGCGCGGGGGAGGGCTCGATGTCGAAGGCCTCGGTATTGTCTACCTCGAGGCGCAGGCGGCAGGGCTGCCGGTCATCGCAGGGGATTCAGGTGGCGCGCCGGAGACCGTAACGCCTGAGACGGGCGTGGTGGTCCGGGGTTCCTCACTGCCTGAGCTGGTGGAGGCGTTGGAGCAGTTGCTTGGTGACGTCCCCTTGAGGCACCGCATGGGCGCCGCTGGGCGCCGCCACGTGGAACAGCACTGGACGTGGGAAATCATGGGAGCGCGCCTGCGGGATGTTCTTGAATGTGACCACACCTAAGGCTGAGGTATATCCTACTAGTCATGCTTGAACACTCTTCCTCCGCCGACGGCGACCCTACGAGCCTCACCATTGGCTTCGACATCGGCGGGACCAACTTGCGCGCAGCAGTGATTGATGAGGCGGGGGAAATCCTAGATTCTATGAGCGTGCCCACGGCGATGGACGCAGCTCAGCTCGACGATGACATCGTGCGCTGCGTGGATGAATTGTCGGACCGCCATGACATCGATGCAGTGGGGTTGGCTCTCGCCGGTTTCTTGGATCCCGAGTGTGAAGTTGTGCGTTTTGCCCCTCATCTTCCCTGGCGTGATGCGCCGGTGCGTGAGACCTTGAGCAAGCGTTTGGATGTTCCGGTTCGCCTCGAGCACGACGCCAACTCAGCGGCTTGGGGCGAGTGGCGTTACGGCGCTGGCCGGGGTGCGCAAGAATGGGTCTTCTTTGCCGTCGGTACTGGCATAGGTGCAACGCTGTTCACGGAGGGACGGATTTATCGCGGAGCTTTCGGCACCGCTCCTGAGTTCGGGCACCTCGTTGTGAACCCAGGCGGACGCGTGTGCTCCTGCGGTAAGCGCGGCTGTTTGGAGCGCTATGCCTCCGGTACCGCGCTGCCGGATACAGTCGCGGATCTGCGTGGGCAGTATGAGACCACGTTGTCGGAGACTCCGTCCGGGGAGGAGATCGCCGCAGCTGCTCGTCAGGGAGATCCTTTGGCTGTTGCAGTGATGAAGGACTTTGGCCACTGGCTGGGACAGGGGCTGTCCATGGTGGCGGATGTGCTGGATCCAGAGCTCATTGTTATCGGTGGGGGAGTATCCCAAGACGCGGATCTGTACCTTGATACAGCACGGGAGTGTATGGCTCGTCAGATTGTTGGCGCCGGTCACCGGCCGTTAGCGCGCGTCGCGACTGCCGAGTTGGGTTCGGCTGCGGGTATGATCGGAGTCGCTGATCTAGCCCGTCAGGAGCGCCGAGGTTAACACCGCACACTTCCCGTCGCGGATTCTTCCGCGTGGCCTGCACAACCAGATAGGACTATAAGCGATGCGAAACAAGTGGTACTGGGCATTTAAACACATCTTCTTTGGCCCTGCTCTGCGGGTATGGAACCGGCCGTGGTCCGAGGGGATGGATCGCATCCCGGAGACCGGCCCGGCTATCCTCGCGTCCTCGCACCAGGCCGTGATGGACTCGTTTTACTTCCCGCTGTTGTGCCCGCGGCAGATCACGTTCTTGGCCAAGAGCGAGTATTTCACTACGCCGGGTCTTGTAGGTCGCCTTCAGAACTGGTTCTTTAGCTCCGTGGGCCAGGTACCGATCGATCGCGTGGACAAGAACGCGGGCGATGCCATGCTAGCTAGCGCCGAGCGCATCATGGGTCGCGGTGATCTGTTTGGCATCTACCCAGAGGGCACGCGCTCGCCGGATGGCCGTATTTACAAGGGGCGCACTGGCATGGCGCGCATCGCGCTGACTACCGGTGAAAAAGTGCTGCCTATCGCGATGATTAATACGCGCAAGGCTAACCCCATCGGTTCGTGGATTCCGCGCCCCGTACGCGTCGGTATGCGCGTGGGCGAACCCATCGATCCGAAGGCGTGGGCGGCCGAGCGTGGTATGGATCCTGATGAGTATGAGACCGCACGTGCCTTTACCGATTATGTAATGAAGCAGTTGTCGGAGCTGACGGGACAGCCCTATGTGGACGTCTATGCCTCCGACGTTAAGGCTTCCCTGCAAGCTGGACACGGCTACCCGGAAGGGGCCGAGCCCAGTCCGGAGGCCCGATAGTCTGTGAGCTCTTGTTTTTCTCCCAGCGCCGTGCCTAGCGGCTCTCAGGCGCTGTGGGCTTTGGACAAGGCGTCGTGCTGGGGTGGTCGGTGAAGCCGCGGGCATGGGGATGCCGCCAAGTAGCGCCCATTGAGCCGCTGGAGAACCAGACGCTTGCTATGACGAGCACTACGGTGACAAAAACATAGTCATTACCGGGAATCTGCTGCCACCACGACCACCCTAGCTCGCGGTGGTCTGCGTAGGGGACGAGCCAGTGTCCGCGGGCGAGGAGGACGAACCACGTGAGGGCGGCGAAAGTCCAGCGTCGGCGCAGCACAAGGTAGACCGCGGCCAGGCTGAGCCACGTGTAGTGGTGGGACCATGAGACAGGGGAACACAGTAGGGCTGCGGAGGATGCCAGGAGCATGAGAGCGACCTCGTCGCCGGTGTGCTCTTCAATCCACCTCATAATCCACCACAGTGCCGCCATAGTGATGATGCATCCGAGGGACCACATCGATGAGGCATGTTCGGGAGCGATACGGCTAACCATGCCGCGAAGAGACTGGTTACCGGAGTACGCCATGTTCCCGATGCGCGAGGGATCCCATAGAGCCCGAGCCCAGTAGGTGAGAGAGCTGCCAGGGGCTGCGAGGAACCCGAGGGCGCCGCAGGAAAGGAACCCGCCTTCACGGTATACATCGAGGTCAATGGCGTATCGCGGTGTGCTACCGTCCCCGGCTCCGTAGGGCGAGAGATACATCAGCCACGCCATCGCTGCCAGGCCAACGAGGCAGAGGGGAAGAAGTGAGGAGCGGAGAGATTTTGTCACTGCCCTGAGTATAGGCCCCAGTGACGGTGGATTAAGGGGAGGGACTAGGATACGACAACGTGCGCTACTTCTACGACACCGAGTTCATCGAGGACGGATCGACCATTGAACTGGTCTCCATCGGCATCGTGGGCGAAGACGGTAGCGAGTACTACGCAGTGTCCACCGACTTTGACCCGGCCAAAGCCAATGCTTGGGTGCGCGAGAACGTCCTGGACAAACTGCCGAGTCCGGGGAATCCGGTCTGGAAATCCCGTGACACTATCCGCGAGGAGCTCCTTGAGTTCATAGGGCGCCAGTCCACCCCCATTGAGCTGTGGGCCTGGGTAGGCGCTTATGACCATGTCGTTCTGGCTCAGCTGTGGGGTGACATGGCGGGCCTTCCCAAGGGGTTGCCCCGCTATACGCGCGAGCTGAAGCAGTATTGGGAGTTTGCGGGGCGTCCGAAACTGCCGCCGGTGCCGAATGGTAACCACGATGCGCTTGTCGACGCCCGCCATAACCTCGCCAAGTTCCGCACCTGTGAGCAGCACCTGCCCTTGACTCGCGGTAACCGCGTGAATTTATAAGGTGGGGAGATTGGGGGATTAACTAACGCGCTATAGGTGCAAGGTGGTTTAATACTGGGTGTGAGTTGGACAGTAGATATCCCCAAAGACGCCCTTCCCGATCTCCCGCCGCTGCCGGAGGGAATCAACGAGAAGTTCCAGGACGCCATCGCCCGCGAAGCCAAGCAGCAGCCCAGCTGGGACCAGCTGCAGGCGGATAATGTGCGCAAGATTCTGGAATCCGTCCCGCCCATCGTCGTGGCCCCTGAGATTGAGGAGCTCAAGCGCAAGCTTGCCGATGTAGCCTTGGGCAACGCTTTCCTTCTTCAAGGCGGCGACTGCGCGGAGACTTTCGAGTCCAACACTGAGCCGCACATCCGTGGCAACATCAAGACCTTGCTGCAGATGGCCGTGGTCCTGACTTACGGCGCCTCGACTCCGGTGGTGAAGCTAGGCCGTATTGCCGGCCAGTACGCGAAGCCTCGTTCATCGGATCTGGATGCCAACGGCCTGTACAACTACCGCGGTGACATCGTCAATGGTGTGGAGGCCAACGAGGAATCTCGCCGCCATGACCCCGCCCGCATGATTCGTGCCTATGCGAACTCCTCGGCGGCCATGAACCTGGTACGGGCCCTGACGCATTCCGGCACCGCCGATCTCTACCGCCTACACGAGTGGAACCGTGAGTTCGTGGCAAACTCCCCGGCCGGTGCGCGCTACCAGGCGCTTGCGGATGAGATTG
This sequence comes from Corynebacterium sp. HMSC05E07, assembly GCF_001807225.1. Lineage (NCBI taxonomy): Bacteria > Bacillati > Actinomycetota > Actinomycetes > Mycobacteriales > Corynebacteriaceae > Corynebacterium > Corynebacterium sp. HMSC05E07. The sequence goes on along the minus strand of NZ_KV788202.1, from coordinate 279,737 downwards.
AGAACGGCCTGGCCTTCATGAATGCATGTGGTGTCTCCGATGAGACCCTGCGCTCGGCAGAGATTTATTGCTCGCACGAGGCACTGCTCAAGGACTATGAGCGCTCCATGCTGCGCTTGGGCACCGATACTAACGGCGATACCAAGCTGTATGATCTCTCCGCGCACCAGCTCTGGATTGGTGAGCGCACCCGTGGCATTGAGGATTTCCACGTGGCGTTCGCCTCCATCATCGGTAACCCGGTAGGCATCAAGCTTGGGCCAGGTGTCACACCGGCGCAGGCTGTTGAGTACGCAGAGAAACTCGATCCCAACCGCGAACCGGGTCGCCTCACCATGATTGCCCGCATGGGCCACGACAAGGTGCGCTCTGTCCTTCCTCCGATTGTGAAGGCAGTGGAGGACTCCGGCCACAAGGTGGTCTGGCAGTCGGACCCGATGCACGGCAACACCTTCACCGCCTCCAACGGCTACAAGACCCGTCACTTCGACAAGATCGTCGACGAGGTGCAGGGCTTCTTCGAGGTCCACCGCGAGCTGGGCACCCACCCGGGTGGCGTGCACCTGGAATTCACCGGTGAGGATGTCACCGAATGCCTCGGTGGTGCTGAGGACATCACGGACGTGGATCTGCCGGGCCGCTACGAGTCCGCCGTGGACCCGCGACTGAACACCCAGCAGTCGCTGGAACTGTCCTTCCTCATTGCGGAGATGCTGCGCAACTAGCAAGCTGCGGCACTTTCGCCGCAGGTTAGTATGGCCTCCAGAGGATCGGCCACGTGCCGTATTCTCCGGAGCCAAACCACCACGCTGCGACGGCAACAGCGAGCGTGGCGAGGCCGACCAGGATGAGGAAGCCGATGAGCGCGACCGCGCTGCGGTTGCTGAGCGGGCGTTCCTCGGGTTCCTCGATAGCACCCGGAGGCGCGTAGGGTTCATCCACGGGAGCCGGGGGAGCAGTGTGCGGAGCAGCTGGTGGGGGAGCCAAGGGAGGCTCGACTCTCGTCTCATAAGAGGGGCCGTCATAGACGGGTGTTTCTACGCGAGGGGTTTCAATCGCCGAGGTTGCGTCAAAGACTCGAGTATTGCCCGCGCCTCCAAAGTCGGTGGGAACGGCGGCCGTGCGTGCCGCGGCCGAGTTGTGAGGGATGGGGACAGTGAAGGCCGGTAGCTGGAGCTCGCGGGAGACGTCATCGAGCGCGTCGAGGAACTCACCGGCGTCGGCGAAACGCTCAGCGGGATGGCGTGCGGTGGCGGTGGCCACGAGGGCGTCGAAAAGCATGGGCACGCCCTCAATACGAGAGGACGGAGCCGGAACATCCGCATGGACACGAGCGGTGGCATGCGCCAGTGGGGTTTCACCGGAGAAAGGGACAGTGCCGGTGAGCAGCTCGAAGAGGACGATTCCGGCTGAATAGACATCAGAGGCGGGGGTGATGTCTGCACCTGTTACCTGCTCGGGGGAGAGGTAGCTGACGGTGCCGACAATGTGGCCGGAGCTGTCGTGCTCGGCGCGTGCTGAGCGCACGAGACCGAAATCACCAACCTTGACGCGGTGGGTGTTGGTGATGAGGACGTTGTCCGGCTTGATATCGCGGTGGACAAGTCCGGCATCGTGGACCTCACTGAGCCCCGCCAGCACTGAGTGCATGACCCCGGCGGCGGCATGCGGCGGCATGGGACCGCGCTCAGCTAGGAGTTCGCGCAGCGTGCCGCCGGTAATGAGCTCCATGATGAGATAGATGGGCAGCCCGTCTGCGGAAAAGTCGTGGACCCCGACGAGGTTGGGGTGACTGAGCTGCGCCATGGCGCGGGCCTCACGCTCGAAACGGGTAACGAAGACGGGGTCATCGTGGTAGCGCTCATCCATCACCTTAGCGGCTACGGCGCGGCCCAAACGCATGTCCACGCAGCGGTAGACAGTGGACATGCCTCCGCGGGCGATCGGCTGATCGATGCGGTAGCGTCCTTCAAGAATATCGCCCACGTTCAGCCTCGTCATGGATTCCAGTATGGCCGATCCCCGCGCCAAAGTGTGATCCCGCTACAGTTGTGTCTGTGACTAATTCTGCTAACTCTCACGAAAATTCCCATCCCGAGCTGCCGCAACTTCTGGCGGGTGAGGAGCTTCTAACGCTCAAGGAGGTAGCTGAGAAGCTAGACCTGCCGATTACCCGCGTCTTTGATTTGCTCAATGCCCGCAAGTTCATCGCCTGGCGTGATCCGGAGGGTAACCGACGTGTCCCAGCCGCCTTCTTCAACACCAAGGGCGCGATTTCCAAGTACGTCTCTGGCGTGATTACGGTGCTGTCGGACAACGGGTGGAGTGATAACGAAATTCTTGCCCACCTGTTTACTGAGGATGATTCCTTGCCAGGCCGTCCCATCGATGGCCTGCACGGTCACCTCGCGCGCGAAGTTATTCGGCGCGCGCAGGCGTCGGCTTTTTAGTGGACGCGGTAGCAGACGAAGGCACGCCCGCGAAAATCCACTGCGTGGCTGTCCAAGCCACCACGATCATGCCGATGACCCAGAACCAGTTATAGAGCTGGTGGTTTCCATCGCCGGCGAAGGCGACGCCGATGAACAGTGCTGCGCCAGTCGTGAGTTTGATGATGGACAGCGGTGGGCGGAACGTGCCCATGAGCGTCAGCACCGATGCGTAGTACCAGGGCAGTGTTACCGAGTTGAAGACAAAGGCCACCTGGTAGGCGGCGGCCGTGCCAGCGATGGCTCGGCGCACGCCGGTGCGTCCCCACCACCACACCAGGACAAGTCCCAGAAGCATGAGCACCATGCCGGCGGAGCGCAGCGCGCCCAGTACGTCGTTGTATGTGGTGTCGGGGGAGAAGAACTGGATGAGGGGCACGAGGACGTCGGCAAGCAGCGTTGGACCCGCTAGCGGGTTGATCACCTTCGAGTTGCCGCTGATTTGTGACAGCCATCCCCACGAGCTTCCCGACGCCCACGTGATCACCGCCACCGCCACCGCAACCTCCGCCACGGCGAGAACCCCCGCCATGAGGAAGATACCGACACGCTTGACCATGCGGGTACCGTCCGGAGCCCAGCGGTGCACCATGAGCCAAACGATAAACGGCGCGGCGATGACTGCCGTGGCCTTGAGCGAGACCGCAACGCCCACGAGGAGAAGGCTGGCATGGAACCGGTGGTGCACTGCTGCCAAGAGACCCACAGATACGAGCCCGACCATGACAGATTCATTGTGCATACCGCCAATGAGGTGCAAAATCATGACGGGGTTGGCCACGCCTAGCCACAGCGCTAGCGCTGGATCGCCGCCGATAGAGCGGGCAAGGCGCGGAATCGACCAGGCGATAGCCGCGAAACCAAGGACGGAAATCGCCTTGTAGACAATGATGCCCGCCGCAACGTGATCGCCCACGAGGTGCGTGACGGCGTTGCCCATCCACAGGTGAAGCGGACCATACGGCGTGGTGGTGTTGCGCCAGTCGTGAGAGACCTCAAGTAGGAAAGGTCCGGGGTTAACCGCTGCGCCTTCTGTATAGGGATCGAAACCATCGCGCACCATCGCTCCCTGCATGAGGTAGGAATACACATCTCGGGAGGCCAAGGGAGCTGCGACGAGAAGCGGGGCAATCCAGCAGAGGAGCATGCGCTGGATCTCGCGCAGACCCCCTTCCGGTGTGGGCTCCTTCAGTTGCGGCGCGATGACGTGACGTCCCGCCAGCACCCAGGCGGCGACGAGTCCAAAGAGGCCTATCCAATAGAGCACCATGCCAATGTTGCGGCCGTGACCGTAGGACAGAAAACCGATGTTGAGGGCTTCTAGAACGCCTCCCCGGTTGCGTGAGGCACCACCGGAGAAGGAAGCCAGCGCCAGGATGGTCGCGGCGACGATGCCCAGAGTTAGAGGCTGGGGGACGCGCAGTGTCAGGCGCGTGGACGAGCGGGCGGCCATGCTACATCCGACGAGCCGTGGACTTGCGAGCGAGCTCTTCCAAGGTCGTAGTGACTTCAGGAGAGACGGGGGCATCGTGGAGATGCGCCAGGCCCGAGCGGGTGAGGTCACTAATGCGCTGCTCGACGACGTCCGGTGCCCCCGAGGCCTCAATAATTTCCGCCATGCGCGCAATCTCTTGGGGATCCTCAGTCTGCCCAATAAGGCGACGTAGCTCGGCGGCCGCAGCGGGGTCGGATTCATCCGCGCGCTGCAGTGCAAGGGAGAGCAGGACGGTGCGCTTGCCCTCACGAAGATCGTCTCCGGCCGGCTTTCCTGTCACGGCGGGGTCACCGAAGACCCCCAACAGGTCATCACGCAGCTGGAAGGCAATGCCGATGTCATGTCCATAGCCGCGGAAAGCAGCAATGAGCTGGTCGGAAGCTCCCGCGACGGCAGCACCAAGGTGGAGGGGACGCTCAATGGTGTAGGCGGCCGTCTTGAATCGGTTCACCGAATCCGCCAGGGAGGCGTCCTCAGAGCCTTCTGCCTCGAGGGAAATATCCAGCATCTGGCCGCCAATGACTTCTCGACGCATCCCCCGCCAGGGGTCGCGCACACGGGCAAGCGCCTCCGGACTCAAGCCGGAGTCCTGGAGCATGTCCTCCGCCCACACCAGCGCCATGTCACCGATGAGGATGGCCAGGGATTGGCCGAAGAAATCCGAGTCACCGCCCAAGCCCAAGTCGCGGTGCCGCTTGGCGACGCCCCGGTGGACCGTCGGATTACCGCGCCGGGTATCAGATGCGTCCACGATGTCATCGTGAATAAGTGCGCAGGCCTGGATGAATTCCAACGATGAGGCTGCACGCAGCATAGCGTCGGGAGATTCTGGCCCCTCGAGGCCACGTGCGCCGACAAACCCTGCCCAGGCGTAGAGCGGGCGGATGCGCTTTCCGCCGTCGAGGACAAAGGATTCCAGGTAGGAGATGGCGTTGGTTACTGGCTGGCCAATAGCGGCGATGGCACTACGTTGGCCGGCGAGAAACTGCGCGAGCTCGTCGCGTACAGCGCCGGGAATGTCGTCCAAGGAAGGAATCTTCGGTTCAGTCACACTTGCCACGATACCTGGCAGGGGCACGGGGGTTAAGCGCCAGGCTGGGTGGCCTCGACGGGGTTAAGTGGCACGGAGGATTGAAGGATGGCGAAGGGGCGGGAATCAGCGGGGTAGTAGAGCTGACGGAGAAAGTCAGTAAAACCCATCCTCCGGTAGAGGCGGAAAGCCGAGTTAGATTCGGTCGAATGTTCTGGGGTGGATAGAAGGATGTAGCGAGCTGGAAGGTTCCACGCGAAGGCATCGAGGATGCTGTGCCCGAGCCCGTGGCCTTGTTCCCCTGGGCGGACATGGATCTCAGCGAGCTCGTAGTAGTTGTGCAGCACGTCTTCTTGTTCCGGGGTAGGGCCACCCCTGGTCATGAGAGCTCGGCGAAGCTGCCGGTCCCACCATGTATCAGGAGAACCTAGGAAGCCGTAGGCAAAGCCAGAGATTCCATGTTCGGTCGTTGCTACCACGCAGGAGAATCCTGGGCGGATGGCATCGGACCGCCAGCGGGCGATGGACTGGTCACGCAAGCCCGGCGAATAATTCATTGCCTCGATGTAGATGTCCACCAGTTGCGGGAGGGCAATGGCGAACTCTTGGGGGCTCAAGCGGCGCAGCGTATAACTCACGGTTCTAATAACAGCAGATCCTCATCGAACACGAAAGTAAAGCGGAAAACGAGTGACGTTGGCTATCCTTTATGTGTTCGAAAAGTCTTTACTGTCATGTGCTTAAACCATTGCTATGATCGAACATGTGAGCTAAACTTGGTGATGGATGTACAGAGGTGGTTCTACAGTGAGCCGCAACAGACAAGGCAAGCGTGATGTTTGCGAGCGAGATGTTCAAGGAGGAGTGGTCATGGCGCAGGTAATTTCAGCAACGGCGGCAGCGCGGAGCCGCAACCGGGAGGCACTGCAGAGTGTGCGTCGCGATCGTTTTATGGGGCAGGCTCTTGATTTGCTCGCAGATGCCCGCAAGAGTGCCGCCCGCGGGCGCCTAGAGGATGCGCTGGAAATGGCGTATCGCGCGTCCCTGCGCGCTGCGGGTGCACGTGTGGCAGCATCGACGGTCGCGCGTCGTCGCCGTTTGCCGTCGTCTGCCTGGGAGCAGGTGGCTCTCATTGGCCCCGCGGATGCTCAGTGGGCTGCGGAGTTTAAGGATTACTCGCGCGTGCGTTCCCGTGTGGCGTCGGGGCTGGATCCGGTGCCCGGTGAGGATGCTGTTTATGAGTACTTGGCACTTGCTGCTCGCTACGTGGATGTAACAGAATCCGAACTCGGTTTTGGCGGTCTTGCGGCTTAGTGTTGGAGGTTGCAGGAAGGGGTGCCAGGGGTGAACTGTCTTTGCGGGAACTATCTCGCTACTCTTGACGTTGTAGAGATATAACCCCCTAAAATTAGACCCCAACTACCTGCAACCTAGTACGGAGGACGCTGTGGCCCTTTCTGAGCAAGAACAGCAAGCGCTGCGTGAAATTGAACAGTCGTTGCTGGCCAACGACCCTGACTTTGGTGCGTCTGTATCCGGTGATTCCTCCTTCGGGGGAGGAACCGGTGCCATTACTCTCCGCGGTGTGGCCCTCGTCGTCGTTGGTTTATGCATGATGGTTGGGGGCATCGCTTTGGCGCAGCAGTCGCTCTGGTTCATCGCCTTGTCCGTGCTTGGCTTCCTTGTGATGTTCGGTGCAGGCGTGTGGATGCTTCGTGGCAACGCGGAGGGTTCGTTAGTGTCTGCCGCGGCATATCCTTCGCGCGCTAAGCAATCAAAAAAGAAGAATGGCGGAATGGGTAACCGCTTGGAGGATAACTTCCGCCGCCGTTTCGAGGAGCGCTAAATGCGCTAGCTCTTTCGGTGAGGCGCCGCACCACTTTGCGGCGATGGCTTCTGTCATCGCATGCAGAGAGGTGCGGCGCTTTTGTTTTGCCTAGATCCCCCACTTTGCCCCACATTCCCCACTTTGCCCCACCTGGCATTGAACTCTGGGGATGGCGAGCGCTTTCGCGGGGGTGGATGGGGAGAAGAGCGTCGGAAAGTGCAGGAAGAGCCTTTCGCGAGTGGGGGAAGGGGATAGAGCTCTCAAAGTGGTGAGTGTTACCGAGGGGGTGGATGGGGTGCAATGGGTAGTCTGTCAAGGGGGTGCCGGGGAATTCCCCCCACTGAAAACAATGCCTTTTATCTGGGGTTATAGAAAGACACGCCCGTGTAATTCGCTTCTAAGGTGTGGTAGGTGGGGGAAAGTGGGGTAGAGTGGGGCATAGCGGAGGAGAATTGCTCTCTTGTCGCAAGAGGAATCCGGAGTTTTCGAGTGACAGGAAGGTGGACCCGGGATGTTTCTCGGTACCTACACTCCCAAGCTCGACGACAAAGGGCGGCTTACGCTTCCGGCGAAGTTTCGTGAAGAGCTGGCCGGTGGCCTGATGGTCACCAAAGGGCAGGATCATTCGCTCGCGGTCTACCCGCGAGAGGAGTTCGCGGCACGAGCTCGGAAAGCAGCGGCTGTGTCACGCACCAACCCGGACGCGCGTGCGTTCATTCGTAACTTGGCAGCAAGTGCGGACGAACAGCGCCCCGACGGGCACGGACGTATCACGCTATCCGCGGGGCACCGCGAGTACGCAAACCTCACCAAGGAATGCGTGGTTGTTGGCTCGGTTGACTTCCTCGAAATCTGGGACGCAGCTGCATGGGCTGAGTACCAGGCGCAAACTGAAGACGCTTATTCGGCGGCAGATGCCGATGACGTGCTAGCTGGCCTTTTGTAGAGGCTGGAATAACGAGAGTGCGTGTACGGACTCTGCCCGAGGAGGATGATCTGGTGTACTTCCCCGATATCAGAAGCCTTCCTCGGACAGGGCCCTATACGCACTCGATTCTTATCGACCAAACCAGACAGCGAACTCAGGCGCCTTAAGAGAGGGGGACAGCGGGCTGTGGCACAGGATGAGAACATCACCTACGACGTAAAAGAAAACCACGGACACGTACCAGTAATGCGTGCGCGCATGGCGCAGTTGCTGGCGCCTGCCGTCGATGCACTGGGGGACAACGCCATCATCGTGGACGGCACGCTCGGTGCGGGTGGCCACAGCGAATACTTCCTTCATGAGTTCCCCTCAGTGCGCATTATTGGTGTGGACAGGGATGGGGCGTCGCTAGGCGCTGCATCACAGCGCCTCTCCGCCTTTCCGGACCGCTTCATCGGCGTCAACGCTCGCTTTGATGACGTTGGTGGTGCAATTGCGCGCGGCGACCATGAGATTTTTGCCATCGCACGCGAGCATGGAGTGGCCGGTGCGCTGTTTGATTTGGGGGTGTCCTCCATGCAGCTGGATCAGGTTGACCGTGGCTTTGCGTACAAGACGGATGCGCCATTGGATATGCGCATGGATCCAAGCCAGGGGATCACGGCTGCAGACATTCTAAACACCTACAGCCACGGGGATTTGGCCCGTGTACTCAAAACATATGGTGACGAGCGCTTCGCCGGAAAGATTGCTTCTGCAGTCCTCAAGGAGCGAGAAAAAGAACCGTTTACTACGTCTGCGCGCTTGGTTGAGCTTCTGTACGCAGTAATTCCAGCTGCCACTCGTCGTACCGGTGGTCACCCAGCTAAACGCACCTTCCAAGCACTTCGCGTGGAGGTCAACCGCGAACTCGAGGCCATCGAGAATGTCATCCCGGTCATTACGGATGCACTCGCCGTGGGTGGGCGTGCGGTGTTCATGAGCTATCAGTCCCTCGAGGATCGCATTGTGAAGCAGGCCTTCAAGGAGCTCAGCACCTCAACAACTCCGGCTGGCCTGCCGATGGATCTCCCCGGTACCGCCGCTCACTTTTCCATCGTGACGCGCGGTGCTGAGAAGGCCAGCGAGGACGAGATAGCTGAGAACTCGCGGGCCGCCTCAGTTCGAGTACGGGCTCTCGAGCGAGTCGAGGGAACGCCCTCTTTCCATGACCCGGGAGGAAAATCATGACGCTACGAGACCGCACAGTCCCATCCCCCCACCACGAGAGGATCCCCACCATGGGTGCCAGCCGCGATTTCACCACCGGATCTGACCACGCCGGTCAGGGAACCGCGCTGCTCGAACGAGGACGCCGCACGACTCCGTTGCCGAGCCGCTCTCCGCACCGCAGCACGGTGCCTCCTCGCCGTAAGAGCGAAGGTCTGCGTGGAAGCCGTCTCGGTTCTAAACAAGTAGTGAGCAACCGCGGTCGCCGCGTCGTTCACAAGCCGAAGAACAACGGTCTTTTTGCGCGACTCTCTGTTATCGCTATCGCGCTGCTCATCACCGGAGTGGTGGGAGCGATGTGGCTGTCGGGTCTGTCGACCTCTCAGACCTTTAAGATTCAGCAACTAACGGCTCACGAGTCCACCTTGAACAATCAGCTGGAAACCTTGAACCGCGACCTTGAGAATGTTCGTTCTTCTTCTGACGTTGCCCGCCGTGCGCACGAGGCCAAAATGGGTATCCCGGTACAGCCAGGCATCGTCGAGGCTGACGGTGAAGGAAAGGTTCAGGAAAAGCGCGAAGCGACCCCGGAGATGGAATCCGTCGTCGACGTTAACGGTGAACCAGTCCGTCCGGGCCGCGCCTCCAGTGACCCGAATGCAACGGCCAACATGTCAGACAACCTCAACGCCCGCCCGAACCTCCACAACGGTGTACCGCGCGGTGAGGACGTTGAGCAGGAAGCGCCAGCTGGCCAAGAGACCCACCCGGAGGAGTCAGCCCCGGCCGACGGTGCCGTGGAGCTGCCGGACATCCCGGCGCAAGCTCCCTACGCTGCCCGCGGCTAGATTCCGCGGCTGCCCGCGCGTGCCTGCGCGGGCGCGCGGTGATCATAGGGCAGAATTCGGGTGTAAGTACGCCCGCCGTCCGCGGTGGGGGAACCTAGCCCATTCGCTGCAGAAAGAAAGGTGACGTGTGACTCCACCACACTCCGGTGGCCGGCGCCCGAGGCGCCCTTCCACGGCCCGTGCCGCCCAGCCGCGCGGCACAGCACACCAGCCACGGCAGCGATACGACGCCGACAGGGTCATCCCTGCCACACGTGACAGGCAACCACGCACGGGTAAACCTGTCTTGAGCCAGCAGAAGACCATGCGGCGCCGTGTGCACGTCGTTGCCTCGCTACTCCTCGTGGTCATGGTGGCGTGGATGGGCCGACTCGCTTGGGTACAGATTGTGTGGGGCCCTGACCTAGCGGCTAAGGCAGCAGCCCAACGCACGCGTGTGTACATCGACACTGCCGGCCGTGGCGAAATTCTTGACCGTGAAGGCCAGCGCCTTGCCTACACCATGCGGGCCCGCTCGCTTACGGTGTCACCGACTCGTTTGCGTGATGAACTGCGCCAGCAGGAAAAGCTCGAAGCCGCTGATACCGCTGAGTACGCAGGTCTCGCCCCTGATGCCAAGGAAAAGTTCCTCGATGACAAGGTCACCGAGCGCCTCACCGACATGTCTGAGGGGATCCCACGGATGCTCAAGGATGCGGGCATTGACGCGGGTGATGTGGACTCGGAGCAGATCATGGATAAGCTCCGCGCCGATACCCAATACGAGGTTCTCGTTCGTAACGTTGATCCGGATGTTGCGGTGACGATCTCTGAGCAGTACCACGGACTAGCTGCGGATGAGCAGCAGATTCGCCAATACCCCAATGGGTCGATTGCGGAGAATGTCATCGGCAAAGTGTCTATGGACGGCCAAGGCCAGTTCGGATTCGAAGCCTCGGGTGACACCACGTTGACAGGAATCGACGGCAGTTCGACCGAGGATGTCTCCGCAAGCGGCCAGGTCATCCCCGGCACCCTCCGTGACCAGGTGCCGACCACTGACGGTAAGAACGTCACCTTGACCCTTGATCTCGATCTCCAGACCTACGTCCAGCAGAAGCTGGAAAAGGCAAAGGCGAACTCGAAGGCCAAGAGTGCTGAAGCTGTGGTTCTTGATGCTGCAACGGGACAAGTTCTCGCTATGGCGAATACGGGCACTATTGATCCGAATAAGGACATTGAGAAGCAGCTGGAGAAGAATAAGACCTTTGACAACCGCAGCATCTCGCACCCCTTCGAACCAGGCTCCGTGGCGAAAATCATCACCGCCGCTGCGACTATCGAGGAAGGCCTCACTGACCCCAACGAGGTTCATCAGGTTCCTGGTTCTATCGATATGGCGGGCGTTACCGTTAACGATGCGTGGCAGCATGGCGTTGAGCCATACACCACCACCGGTATTTTTGGTAAGTCATCGAACGTGGGCACGCTGATGTTGGCGGATCGTTTGGGCCAAGACACTTACGCTGAGTACCTGAAAAAATTTGGACTCGGCCAGACCTCGGGTATTGAGCTTCCCAATGAGTCGCCTGGCCTTGTTCCGGCACGCTCCCAGTGGTCGGGCGGTACGTTCGCTAACCTGCCTATCGGTCAGGGACAATCATGGACAGCTTTGCAACTGGCTTCGGTCTACCAGACACTAGCCAATGACGGCGAGCGGATTGAGCCCCGCATTATTGATTCCATCACCGGCCCGGATGGCACCAAGGAAGAGCTGGACGAGCCAGAGACCACTCAGGTCGTGAGCCCAGAAACCGCGGAGACTGTGGTCGACATGTTCCGAGCCGTCTTCCAATCAGACGAGCTAGGCATCAATAACGGTACTGCCGGCAACGCCCAGATTGAGGGCTACCAGCTGTCCGGTAAGACAGGTACCGCGCAGAAGGTCGATGAGGAGACCGGTGCCTACTCCAACTCCAAATACTGGATCACGTTTGCAGGCATTGCCCCTGCCGACGACCCCCGTTTCGTCGTCGCCATCATGCTCGACGAACCCGAATCCGGCGTCAATGACGACGGTTCTGGAGGGCAGTCTGCAGCTCCCGTGTTCAGCGACATTGCCGCCTGGCTGCTCAACCGCGATAACATCCCGCCCTCACCGCCGGCGCCCCAGCTAACGATGCGCGCTGAGTAAATGCCCACCTCAACACCACGATTTACTCACAGAATTTCAGAGCCAAAGAGAAAACAGAAAGCAAAGGAAACACAGTGACAAGCAGCATCAGCCTTGAACGCCTAGCGGAGATTGCCGGAGGTCGGGTGATCGGGGATGCCTCGGTTACCGTGGACTCCTGCGGCCTGAACTCTGCGAAGCTGGCACCTGGCGGCCTTTTCGCCGCGCTGCCTGGAACCCGTGTGCACGGAGCACGCTATGCCGCTGATACTCCGGCAGCCGCCATCCTCACGGATGAGGAAGGCCAGGCCCTTCTTGCCTCGGCGGGAGAATCGCGTCCCGTTCTTGTTGTGGAGGATATTCGCGCCATTCTCGGCCTTGTTGCAGCGGAAATTTATGAGCATCCTACGGAAAATCTCACCATTCTCGGCGTGACGGGTACCTCGGGCAAGACAACCACGAGCTATCTGCTTGAAGCAGGCCTTCTCCACGCGGGGTATTCCGTGGGGCTCATTGGAACTACGGGTACTCGTATCAATCGCGAACCCGTTCCCACCACACTGACCACTCCGGAAGCCCCGACGCTTCAGGAATTGTTCGCCCGCATGGTCTCAGAGGGCGTAACCCACGTGGTCATGGAGGTCTCCTCCCATGCTTTGGAGCTAGGCCGAGTGCGCGGCACGACGTTCGCCGTGGGTGGTTTCACCAATCTGAGCCAGGATCACCTCGATTTCCATCCCGCAATGGAGGATTATTTCGAGGCTAAAGCAGCGCTTTTCGACGGACCCCAGGCCGCCAACCGCGCCGTCATCTGTGTCGATGATGACTGGGGCGCTCGTATGGCTGAGCGTGCCGCGGCGCTGCCGCTCACGCGAGTGGCAACGCACGGTAGCGCTGACATCACCGCACGCCAGATCGCTACGGAGGCCACCGGTGCTCAGCAGGTCACACTGAGCGTCGCATCCAGTGGTCAGTCCTATGACTTCCGCCTGCCGATGCCCGGCGAGTTCAACATCGCCAACGCTGCCCTTGCCACCGGCATGGCGGCGGCTATCGGGCTTGATCCCCAGACTTTCCTCGAAGGCGTCGAAAAGGTCGCTGTTCCGGGTCGAATGGAGCGCATCGACCGTGGGCAAGACTTCGTGGCTGTCGTTGACTACGCCCACAAGCCCGCCGCCATCGCCGCTGTTCTTGACACCTTGCGCAGTCAGTTGGAGGGAACCAGCGGCCGTATCGGCATCGTCGTCGGCGCGGGCGGAGACCGTGACTCCTCCAAGCGCCCGCTTATGGGGGCCGCTGCGGCAGAACGCGCTGACCTAACCGTGGTCACTGATGACAATCCCCGTACCGAAGACCCGGCCACTATCCGTGCCGCGGTTATCAAGGGCGCCCGCGAGGCCAACCCAGACGGAGATATCCGTGAAGCTGATTCTCGCGCCAAGGCGATCGATGAAGTTGTGGCGTGGGCGCAGCCAGGTGATGCCGTCATCGTCGTGGGCAAGGGCCACGAGGTGGGGCAGCTCATCGGCGACACCATGCATCACTTCGATGACCGCGAAGAGATGGCTCGTGCCCTCGACGAGGTCCTTCGACAGAGCGCGGATGGCGCTTCCGCGCGGTACGGTGACAACGATAAGAAATCTCACACCTTGCCGCAGGAGCAGAACGAGCCCAAGGAGCATGCATGATCGCCCTCAGCCTCACCGAAATTGCTCAGATCACCGGCGGTCGCCTCGACAACGTTGAGAACCCAGACGCTCAGGTCACTGGGTTCGTCGAGTTTGATTCCCGCAAGGTTACTCCGGGCGGGCTCTTCGTAGCGTTGCCCGGTGCACGCGTCGATGGGCACGACTTTGCGGAGACGGCCATCGACAAGGGCGCCGTAGCTGTCTTGGCTGCGCGTCCGGTGGGCGTGCCCGCCATCATCGTTGAACCTCGCGGTCGAGTCGAAGGCGATGGTGCCAACGCGGACATCTACGCCAACGATGAGGATGGCTCGGCCGCAGCAGTTGTCGCCGCGCTTTCCGCAATCGCCCGTGCGGTGACCCAGCGTCTTTCCCAGAATAAGCTCAACATTGTGGGCGTCACCGGTTCCGCCGGCAAGACCTCAACTAAGGATCTCATCGCCACCATTTTCCGCACTGTGGGGGAGACCGTTGCGCCGCCGGGCTCCTTCAACAACGAAATCGGGCTGCCCTATACCGCCCTGCGCTGTGATGAGCACACCCAATTTCTCGTTGCGGAGATGTCCGCACGCGGTATCGGCCACATCCGCCACCTCACCGACATCACTTCTCCGCGTATTGGCGTGGTGCTCAATGTTGGCTCCGCGCACCTTGGCGAGTTCGGCTCCCGGGAAAACATTGCGAAAGCCAAGGGAGAGCTCGTTGAAGCTCTTCCGAGCGCTGATGACGGTGGAGTTGCCGTCCTCAATGCCGATGATCCTTTCGTGGCTGCCATGGCTCCGCGCACAGCAGCCAAGGTTGTTTACTACTCCACGGAGAACCGCCGCGGAGGTGCACCGGCAGCGCAGTACTTTGCCACGGACATTGAGCTTGACGACGTCGCCCGCCCCTCCTTCACCCTCCACAGCCCCGGGGCTGAGCCAGTAGAAGTCAAGCTCCAGGTGTTCGGTTCCCACCAAGTCTCCAATGCGTTGGCTGCAGCGGCCGCAGCGATTGAGCTGGGCCTGTCAGCAGACACCGTCGCCGGTGCGCTCTCGGGTCACCGCAACGCCTCAGAACACCGGATGGATGTGCGTACCCGCCGTGATGGTGTCACCGTCATCGATGATTCCTACAACGCCAATCCGGATTCCATGCGGGCGGCCATCGCAGCGTTGGCCTATACTGCCGCAGCACGTCCGGGTGCCCGGGCCATCGCCGTCCTTGGTGAGATGGGTGAGCTCGGCTCTGATGCCGAAGCAGCGCACCGTCAGCTGGGAGAGGTACTGGCCAAATACCACGTCGAGCACCTCATCGGCGTGGGGGAGAGCGCCAATTGCCGGGCGATGACGGAGGCGGCTGCGCAGCAAGGTATAAATACAGTGGTGTGCGCCGATGCTTCTGCGGCTGCGAAGGCGGTCGATGGTATCTTGCGCGCGGCCCCAGCAGGGGTCGATGACTGGGCCAGCCGCAGCGTCAAGGACGTGGTCTTGGTTAAGGCCTCTAATGCCCAACGCCTCTGGTTGGTCGCGGAAGAGCTGAACCACAGCTAGCCGCTAGAAAGGACTTCAAGCACGTGACTCAGATCATCATCGCTGGTGTGGTCAGCTTCCTCGTTGCGATCTTCACCACCCCGGTACTGATTCGGTATTTCTCCGACGCTGGCCGCGGTCAGGAAATTCGCGAGGACGGCCCTAAGTCGCACCTCCGCAAGCGCGGTACACCCACTATGGGCGGCTTGGCCATCTTGGCGGGCATCTTGGTTGCCTACCTTGTTGTGGGGTTCTACGGAATGTTCACCGGACATGTGGGTTTCACCGCCTCCGGTGTGCTGGTCCTCGGGCTAACACTTGGGCTTGGTGCAGTGGGATTTGCCGATGACTTCATTAAGCTGTTCAAGAAGCGCAATCTAGGTCTCAACAAGACCGCCAAGCTGGTGAGCCAGCTTGTGCTTTCTCTTCTCTTCGGCTTCCTTATCCTGCGTTTTCCCAACGAGAAGGGCTTGACCCCGGGGTCTACGAAGCTGTCCTTTACTCGTGACCTCAAGACCTTTGACCTCGCCGTCGGTGGTGCGGTGGTGGGAACCATTGTGTTTCTCATCTTCATGTACATCCTCATCGCCGCGTGGTCCAATGCCGTCAACCTGACCGATGGCCTCGATGGCTTGGCGGCAGGTGTGACCGCTATCGTCATGGGCTCCTACTCGCTCATGACCTTCTGGCAGTTCCGCTACTCCTGTGCGAATGAATTCACCGCTGGTTGCTATCAGGTGCGCGATCCACTCGACTTAGCCGTACTAGCCGCTGCGGGTCTTGGCGGTTGCCTGGGCTTCCTGTGGTGGAATGCCGCACCGGCCAAGATTTTTATGGGCGATACCGGCTCCTTGGCCCTCGGTGGCCTCGTGGCGGGCATCTCCGTGGCCAGCCGCACCGAGCTGCTCATGATTGTCATCGGAGCGCTGTTCGTTATCGAGACGGTGTCGGTGGTTATTCAGATTGTGGTCTTCCGCACCACCGGCAAGCGCTTCTTCCGCATGGCGCCTATCCACCACCACTTCGAAAACGGTGGGTGGGCCGAAACCGCCGTTGTGGTTCGTTTCTGGCTTCTGGCTGCAATGGCGGCCATGGCTGGCGTGGCAATCTTCTACGGTGACTGGCTCACCGCTGCCGGAATTGGCCTGAGCGCATGAGCCCGCGTCCCGAGTTTCTTGACGGCCGTGTCCTCATCGCCGGGGCAGGCGTTTCCGGCCGCGGCTGCGCGGCGGTGCTCGCTGGCCTCGGAGTCGATATCACCGTGGCCGACGGCAACGCGGAGTCCCGCGCGCGCATTGAGTCCGAGCTGGGCGTAGCCACGGCGGATACCGACGCGGTCGCCCTCGATGAGTATTCCTTCGTTGTCACCTCGCCGGGTTGGCGCCCCGATTCTCCGCTCCTGGCGCGCGCTTCTGATGCCGGTCTCGAGGTCATTGGAGACGTCGAGTTGGCCTACCGCCTCGACCGCGCTGAGGTGTTCGGTGTCCCGCGCCGCTGGCTAGCCATCACGGGCACCAACGGCAAAACCACCACCACGGGCATGCTTGCGGCCATCATGGCTGCAGATGAACGTTGCTCAGGTCTGCGCTCCCAGGCGGTAGGCAACATCGGTGTATCGCCTTTCGATGCCCTAGCGGCTGAGCCGCGAGTGGACATCCTCGTGGCAGAGCTTTCCTCCTTCCAGCTGCACTGGTCGTCGGAGCTGCGCCCGGAGGTCGGCGCGCTGCTTAACCTAGCCGATGATCACCTTGACTGGCATGGTTCCTTTGACGCCTATGCAGCGGACAAGGCGAGGATTCTCACCAGCACCCACGCGGTGTACGGCAAAGATGATGAGCACGTCGTTGCCCTGGTAGGGGACAGGAACGCCACGGCGTTTAGCCATACGGAGCCTGCGCTTGGTGACGTCGGAGTGCGCGCCGGTGGCTTATTCATCAATGGAGTCGCGGGGATGACGGCGACTGTCGTTGACGATGTCACCACCCTCCAACCGGCCGGTCTGGCCGGCGTGCTCGATGCAGCCGCGGCCGCAGCTGTGGCTGCTCTTGCCGGGGCACGGGCAGAGTCCATCACCGAGGGCCTCGCGTCCTATGTGGTGGCTGGGCACCGCGGTGAAATCGTGCACGAGCATGCCGGGGTGACCTACATCGACAATTCAAAGGCCACCAATCCCCATGCAGCAGAAGTTGCCATGCGTGGCCTTGACTCCGTGGTGTGGGTAGCCGGTGGCCAGCTTAAAGGCGCTGACGTCAGCGAGCTGCTGCGCACTCACGCTGCGAGACTGAAGGCGGCGGTGCTGGTGGGCGTCGACAAGCACCTGCTCGCACAGGCACTCACGAAGGCAGCACCCCATGTGCCCATCGTGCTCGTGGATAGCCATGACCCCCAGGCCGCGATGGATAATGCTGTTGCGGCTGCCCTGCAACACGCCGACACCGGCGATACCGTACTTTTGGCCCCGGCTGCGGCATCGTTGGATATGTACACCGGAATGAGCCAGCGCGGTGATATGTTTGCCGCCGCCGCCCGCCGTCTCGCCCGCTAAACAGGAGCACTCGCCGTGACCACTACCCAGAAGCCACCCCGCACGCTGGGCCATCGCGCGCGCGATATCCGCGAGCGCGTCCGTGCCTTCCCCGGGCTGGATTATCAGATGCTACGCATCGCCATTTTCTCGCTCATCGGCATTGGCGTACTCATGGCCTTTTCCTCGTCCATGGCCACCTCGCTTTCTGAGAACGACAGTCCGTGGTCCGCCGCCCTCCGCCAATGCATCCTTGTGGCTGCAGGCCTGGTGGCCTTCTGGATTGGACTGCGCATATCGCCGCGCACGCTGCGAGCTTTAGTGCCGTGGTTCCTTGGCCTCGCGGTTATCTTGCTTATCCTTGTGCTCATTCCTGGCATCGGTACCGGCCGCGCGCAGGTGGGTTCGCAGTCGTGGATCATGCTGCCGGGTGGTGTTGCCTTCCAGCCGTCTGAGTTCGCCCGCGTCGCTGTGGGCATGTACGGCGCTTCCGCGCTCGCGGATAAAACACATCGATCGATGCGCCTGACCGATCCCTTCATGATGTACTCCATTATTGCGGGCATCATGTTCGTGCTCATTGTCGCGCAGGGTGACTTGGGCATGGGCGTATCCTTGGCCCTCGTCGTGGTCTTTACCCTCATCTTCGCAGGTGTGGACTGGCGCGTGCCCACCGTCGTTGGTGTCTTCGGCGTCATCGGAATGGCTACTGTTTTTCTGGCCGGTGGTTTCCGTTCGCACCGCTTCCAGACCTACTTCGACGCCTTGCGCGGCAACATCGAGGACACGCAAGGCACAGGTTTCCAGGCGTATCAGGGCTTCCTCTCGCTTGCCGACGGCGGCTTTTGGGGCGTCGGCCTTGGTCAATCCCGCGCCAAGTGGTTCTACCTGCCCGAGGCTAAGAATGACTTTGTCTTCGCCATTATCGGTGAGGAGCTCGGCTTGTGGGGCGGTGCATTGGTGATCGGCCTCTTCGCGGTCCTCGGCTACTTTGGTCTGCGCACCGCCAAGCGAGCCCAAGACCAGTTCCAATCTTTGCTTGCTGCGACGCTGTCCGTCGGCGTGGTGGTGCAGGCCTTCATCAACATCGGCTATGTCATTGGCGTGTTGCCGGTGACGGGTATTCAGCTGCCGATGATTTCTGCTGGTGGTACCGCGGCAATCATTACCATTGGTTCAATGGGCTTGCTGTGTAACGTCGCCCGCCACGAGCCGATGCAGGTATCCGCCATGCAGAACTTTGGGCGTCCGCTTTTCGACCGCATCTTCCTCATCCCGGAGCCGACCCCGCCGAATGAGCGTCGAGGTGGCGCGCACCGAGCGGATCGTGAGCGCGCGGAGGGGCCACGTGGCCAGCGCGGTCAGCGTGGCCAACGCCCGCGGCCTCAGCGCCGAACAGAGCGCAGCCGCGAGGAGCGCTTCGGCCGTGCGGTGACAGGCCGGCGCGTCCCACGGCAGGAGGCGCCTCCGGAGCGTCGGCGCGGCGAGCGCCGGTAGCCGCGGGCGGCGCTGGTAGCCTGTAGTGCATGAATGCCACGCCAATTTCCGTCGTCATCGCAGGTGGCGGCACTGCCGGACACATTGAACCAGCGCTCGCAGTGGGGGAGGAGTTACGCCAGCGCCACGGCGCGCGGGTGACTGCTTTGGGGACCCCGCGTGGCCTAGAAGGAGACATTGTTCCGGCGCGCGGTGTTGACTTGCGCATGATTACCCCAGTGCCGGTGCCGCGCAAGATTAATGCTGACGCGGCCAAACTGCCGTGGCGCGTTGCGAAGTCCGTACGGGAGACTCGCGCGGTGCTCAAGGACGTTGCTGCCGACGCCGTCTTCGGCACCGGCGGCTATGTCGCCGCCCCAGCCTATCTCGCAGCAAAGTCCTTAGGCATTCCCTTTTTTGTTCTAGAGACTAACGCGTTGGCCGGCATGGCTAACAAGCTGGGCGTGCGTCTCGGTGGAACTGGTTTCAACGCGCAGGAAGGTTCTGGTATGCCCGGTGAGGTTCTCGGTATTCCGGTGCGCCCCGGGCTTGGTGAGGATCCGGATGGTTCCGCGGCCATGGCCGCGCGCACGAACTGGAACCTGGGGGATGACCGTCCCACGATCGTGGTGACAGGAGGCTCGCAGGGGGCGGTGAGCATTAACCGGGCTGTGGCCGGGGCGATCGAGAACCTCACGCGGGATTTCCAGGTTCTTCACGCCTATGGCAAGAAGAACGAGAAACCAGCAGAGCGCGAGAACTACGTACCGGTGCCGTACATCGATGACATGGCGGGCGCGCTGGCCGTGGCTGACCTCATGGTGTGCCGCTCGGGTGCGATGACTGTCGCCGAAGTATCCGCGGCAGGTCTGCCAGCCGTGTATGTTCCGCTCCCACACGGTAACGGCGAGCAGGCGCTCAATTCTCGCAAGCTCGTGGAGGCTGGTGCAGCTGTTCAGATTCCGGACGCCGAACTAACCCCTGAGCGCCTCATCGATGAGGTGCGAGCTATTCTTGACAATCCTGCTACCTTGGCATCGATGCGAGCGGCAGCTAACGCCAGCACGGCTGGTGATGTTGCCGCCGTGATCGCGGACCGCATTGCGTCGAGCGTGCGCGGCTAGGTCTATCTCTCTTCCCCCCACGAATGAAGGATTTTCACCATGACTGCAACTCCTGCTACCACTGACCTGTCCCGTGTTCACCTCGTGGGTATTGGCGGCTCCGGTATGTCCGGTTTGGCGCGCATTCTTGTTACCCGCGGTGCGGTGGTGACGGGCTCGGATGTTAAGAAGTCCACCGCCGTGGAGGTGCTGCGCACCATGGGTGCCACGATTGCCATCGGGCACAAGGCGGAGAACCTCGAGCTGGCCGGCGAGAAACCCACGGTGGTGGTGACCTCATTTGCGGCGATTCCGCAGGATAACCCAGAACTGGCTGCTGCCCGTGCGGCAGGAATTCCGGTGATTCGTCGCTCTGATTTGCTTGCGGAGATCATGGCGGGCCACCGCCAGGTCCTGCTCGCCGGCACGCATGGCAAGACCTCCACGACGTCGATGGCGGTCAACGCGATGCAGCACGCGGGCATGGACCCGTCTTTCGCCATCGGTGGACAGCTCAACCGTGCGGGCACTAACGCGCATGGCGGTACCGGTGATGCCTTCGTTGCGGAGGCGGACGAATCCGACGCCTCACTGCTGCGCTATAGCCCGACCGTGGCCGTGATTACCAATATCGAGCCTGATCACCTGGACTATTTCCGTACGGCGGAGAGCTACTACCAGGTTTTTGATGACTTCGCCGATCGCATCGTGGACGGCGGCTACCTCGTGGTGTGCCTTGAAGATGAACAGGCCGTGGCCACCGGTGAGCGCGCGGTTGAGCGCGGAATCCAGGTGTTGGGCTACGGCGCGCGCACTGAATCTTCGCTGCCATGTGGTGTTGAGATAGTGGAAGAGTCTGTGTCGGCGGCGGGTGCGCACGTGCGTGTGCGCTTGGCGCTTCCCGGCGTCCCCTCGCAAGAACTCACCTATGACCTCCACGTTCCTGGGCACCACATGGTGCTCAACTCTGCCGCTGCGTTGCTGGCTGGTGCGTTGGCGGGAGGCGATCCGGCTGAGCTGGCTGAGGGGCTGACGGACTTTACAGGCGTGCGCCGTCGCTTCGAGTACCGCGGTTCACAGGGCGGAATCCGTGTCTTTGATGATTACGCGCATCACCCGACGGAGGTCGCCGCGGTGCTCACGGCTGCGCGTTCCAAGGTAGAGGCGGAGGGCGAGGGCGCTCGCGTCATCGCCTGTTTCCAACCACACCTATACTCCCGCACGATGGAATTTGACGCGGAGTTTGCGGACGCCCTCGCGCTTGCCGACGCCGCCGTGGTCCTCGACATCTACGGTGCCCGCGAACAGCCAGTTGAGGGAATCACCTCCCGCATCATCACTGACAAGATGCCGGAGGACATGCCGGTTATCTTTGAGCCGGACTTTTCTGAGGCCGCAGGCGACGTCATTTCTTTGGCGCAGCCCGGCGATGTGGTGCTCACGATTGGTGCTGGAACCATCACCTACGTGGCGGGGGAAATTCTCACTGAGCTGGAGCAGCGTGGAGATGTCGAAGAAGCGTCGTCGGCGGTAAAGGGCCAGGATGTCTAAAAAGTCAGGGGTACTTGCCGTCGGTGTGGTCTTCCTCGTGGCACTTGTGGCGGTGGCCGCAGTATGGCTGTTTCCCATTCTCACTGTGAAGTCCTTTGAGGTGGAGGGAACCGAACACGTGACTGCAGAGGAGGTTGAGCAGGCGAGTGGCGTGGCTACCGGCTCGAACTTGGTGCGGTTGGACGCCCGCCAGGCGGCGCATGGAGTGGCCTCGTTGCCGTGGATAGAGTCTGCGACGGTATCGCGCGCGTTCCCGTTCACGGTGCACGTGAACGTCGTCGAGCACGAAGCCGTGGCCTACGTCAAGGATGGCGGCCGCACTGTGCTGGTGGATGATGAAGGCAAGGAATTTGCTGAGGACACCCCGCCGGCCGAGGCCATTGAACTCACTGGGCATACGGAATCGGGCTCCCCGGAAATGCAGGCCGCCGTTGAAGCGATGTCAGCGCTTCCGGCTGACGTGCGTGCGAAGGTAAAAACCCTCGAGATTAAAGACACCTATTCGCTCACCTTCGTCACTGATGATGGCAAAACTGTCTTTTGGGGCGCTGCCGAGGACAATGCGAACAAGGCCATTGCGTTCGAGGATGTGCTCCAGTTGGAGGGCGAATCCTGGAATATTTCTAATCCAGCGTTGGTGACTCGACGCTAAGCCCGTCGCCGGTGGGACGGGTGGGGCGCCTGTTAATAAAACCGCACGTCAGCAACCCTAAAGTAGAGGTTGAGGGTACCGACACGCGGCAAAATGTGCGCCCAAATAACCGTCTTGTCGTTAAAGATGGATGTAACCGCCTCTCACGGTTAGGGGCGCCTCCTCGTTTACATATAAACCCTTATTCGAAAGGCAAGAGACCCTCGTATGATCTCATCTAGCAACAACCTCGCGGACATCAAAGTCGTCGGCGTCGGCGGCGGCGGTGTCAACGCTGTCAACCGCATGATCGAAGAAGGGCTCAAGGGAGTCCAGTTTGTCGCCATCAATACCGACTCCCAGGCGCTGATTTTCTCCGACGCGGACACCAAGCTCGACATCGGCCGCGAGGCCACCCGCGGCCTCGGTGCAGGCGCTAACCCTGAGGTAGGCAAGACCTCGGCCGAGGATCACAAGACCGAGATTGAGGATGCTCTTCAGGGATCCGACATGGTCTTCGTCACCGCCGGCGAGGGTGGCGGCACCGGCACCGGTGCCGCCCCGGTCGTCGCGTCCATCGCGAAAAAGATGGGTGCCCTCACCGTCGGCGTTGTTACCCGTCCGTTTAAGTTCGAAGGCGCTCGCCGCACCCGTCAGGCGATGGCCGGCATCGAGGAGCTTCGCGAGGTTTGCGATACCCTCATCGTTATCCCGAACGATCGCCTCATGCAGCTCGGTGGTGAGGAGCTGTCCATCGTCGAGGCCTTCCGCGCTGCCGATGAGGTTCTCCACAACGGTGTTCAGGGTATTACCAACCTCATCACCATCCCGGGCATGATCAACGTCGACTTTGCGGACGTGCGCTCCGTGATGTCAGATGCCGGTTCTGCGCTCATGGGCATCGGCTTTGCCCGCGGCGATAACCGCGCCCTTAACGCCGCCGAACAGGCCATTAACTCTCCGCTTCTGGAATCCACTATGGAAGGCGCCAAAGGCGTGCTGCTCTCCATCGCTGGTGGTTCCGACTTGGGCCTCCACGAGGTCAACGCCGCTGCGTCCATGGTTGAGGAGCGCGCCGACGAGGATGCGAACATCATCTTCGGCACCATCATTGATGACAACCTTGGCGACGAGGTCCGTGTCACCATCATTGCCACCGGCTTTGATGCCCAGGCCAACATGACGACGCAGCCTGCGCACACCGGCCACGGCCAGCAGGCTACCCCGGCTGCTCGCCCGGGTTCCCTCTTTGAGAACCGCGGCGAGGCACAGCAGGAGACTCCCGCTGCCTCCCGTGCCGAAGCCCCACGCGAGGAGTACACCCGTTCCGAGCCGCAGCGCGCTGAGGCTCCGCGAGCGGAGCGCATCGAACGTGAGGAGTACGCACCGCGCCATTCCTACGAGCGCGAACAGCCATCCGAGCCGGCTCCGTCCAGTGGCCTGTTCACCAGCTCTGACCGTTTCCGCCGCGAGGAGCGTGAGGGCCGTGACGACTACCGCCTCTCCCGTCCGGATGAGCGCCGCTCCCGCGGTTTCGACGATGACGGCGATGACGATCTCGACGTGCCCTCCTTCATGCGCTAGTCGCAGCCCGCTACTCTGGAGTGCATGCCAGTAAACGAGGAAGCACACCCATCGAAGCGCCCCGTCCGCATGGTATTTACCAGCCGTGCCGGCGGGGTATCGTCATCTCCGTATGACTCTTTCAACCTTGGGGATCACGTCGGCGATGACCCTGACGCCGTCGCCGCGAACCGAGCGCGTCTCCTGCGGGCCACTGGTCTTGAGGACATTGTCTGGATGGAGCAGTTGCACACCAACACAGTCACCCGTGTAGGTGCAGAGTGCCGCGGCGTGAACACCCCGGTAGAAGCGACAGACGCACTGGTTACCACGGAGAAACGTCTCGGCCTCGGAGTTCTCGTCGCTGATTGCACACCGGTGCTGCTTGTCGACGTCCCCTCAGGCGTCATCGGAGCCGCCCACGCCGGGCGCCTAGGCGCACGCAACGGCATTGTCCGAAATACCGTCAACACCATGATGGAGCTCGGAGCCTCCCCGTCGACCATGCAGGTGCTTATGGGGCCGGCCGCCGCGGGGCGGAATTATGAGGTGCCGGAGGAGATGGCGAGGGACGTCGAGAAGCACTTGCCCGGTTCCCTCACGCGCACAACGAAGGGAACATGGGGTATCGACGTTCGTGCAGGTCTCGTGCGCCAGCTTATGGAACTCGGGATAACCGCTATTGAATCCGATCCGCGCTGCACGATTGAGGATACTGAATTCTTTTCTTATCGCCGTGATGGCGTCACAGGACGCCAAGCGGGCGTGATTTGGCTGGAAGGATAACGACATGACTGAGCAGAACCGACTCGACGAACTTCGCGCTGGACTCGAACGTACCTGTGCCGATATCCAGCGTTTTTCCGAAGCGGCCGGGCGCGAGGCACCGCAGCTTTTGCCCGTCACCAAATTCCACCCCGCAGGGGACATCGCTCTGCTTGCACAGCTGGGCATCACCGATGTTGCGGAAAACCGCGAGCAAGAGGCCAGAGCCAAGGCTGAAGAACTGCCTGACGTGCATTTTCACATGATCGGTCAGATCCAGACCAAGAAGGCCAATCATGTTGCGCGCTGGGCACACAGCGTGCATTCGCTGGATTCTGAGAAACTCGCCCGCGCCCTCGACCGCGGCGTGGCCCTGGCCCAGGAGCGTGGCCAGCGCAAGGGGACCCTACCGGTATTCATTCAGGTCTCCGCCGACGCCGACACCGCCCGTGGTGGCTGCCCTCTTGAACAGGTTTCAGGATTGGTGACGATTGTGGAAGAGCTAGAGAATCTCGACCTTCAAGGCTTCATGGTTGTCCCTCCGTTAGACAGTGAGCCAGCCGAGGTTTTCACGCGGGTCAAAGGGCTTGTGGAGGACACCTCCGAGCAGCTTGGACGCTCACTGAAACTTTCTGCTGGAATGAGTGCAGACATGCAGGCAGCAATTGAATCTGGAACCGATATCGTGCGTGTCGGAACCGGAATTATGGGACCACGGCCAGTAGTTTAAGTGACATCGCAAAAGCGCATTTCAAAGACACTAATCTCACAGAAAACTAGGTCAGAGGGAGACCCAGAATGTCACTGATTGATAGGACCAAGGAGTTCTTCGGGCTAGGCCCGATGGACATGGACGCCGACGACGCCTACTACGCCGATGAGCGCACCTACAATGCTCCGTCGTACACGGCACCGTCCTACGAGAAGCAGGAAGAGGAATTCGTTCCCACCATCGTGGCCCTGTCGCTCGTTTCCTTCGACGATGCCGCCAAGGTCGGTGGCCCTTTCCGCGACGGAGACGCCGTTGTCTTCGAGCTCACCGACGCTGACCGCGGATCTGCCAAGCGCTTCGTCGACTTTGCAGCTGGTCTGTGCTTCGCGCTGGAGGGCCGCATGAAGAACCTCACCAAGGGTGTTGACACCAGCCGTAAGGTCTTCGCGATCGTGCCGAAGGGTGCTGACATCTCCACAGTGGAGCTGGAGCGCGCCGCACACCTGCGCTAACGAATCTCGCCCGCCGCCGTTATCCCGCTTCTCCGTGTTGGCTTCAGGAGAAGGTGATAACGGTGGCTTTCGGCGTTTTATGGCGAAGCGCCGGGCAGGGGAGTACCGCTCGCGGGGGTGGTTCCGATAGGCTCGGGCGTTGTGAATGCTTTAGGTTCAATTCTCCTCGTCGCGGTGAGCCTCTATTCGTGGATTTTGCTCGCGCGCATCGTCATCGAGATGATTCAGTCTTTCTCGCGCCAGTTCAACCCTCCGCGGTGGTTCATGATGGTGGCTGAAGTGCTCTTTGTTATTACTGATCCGCCAGTCAAGGCGCTGCGCAAAGTGATCCCGCCGTTGCAGCTTGGAGGTATCGCGCTGGATGTGTCGATCATCGTGCTCTTTTTGCTGCTCGCGGTCCTATCGAAGCTCATAAAGTGGTTCTTCTTTGGAGCTGCTGGGGTGGCTGTATAGCCGGTCGGGTGTATTAAACCCTCCGGTTAACGTTGAGACTAGTGCCCGCGTTAGATAATGTGTTGATTTGGATACAATGAGTTATCACAATCCGTATTATTAACCGCATATGTACCCGGCCTCTGGACCCACTAGAGGTTTGACCGATTTGTAAGGGGAAGAGAAGTCAATGCCACTGTCACCAGCTGATGTACACAACGTCGCTTTCAGCAAGCCGCCAATTGGCAAGCGTGGCTACAACGAGGACGAGGTCGATCAGTTCCTCGACCTTGTTGAGGATGCTCTTGCTCAGTTGCAGGATGAAAACGACGAGCTCCAGGCCCAGGTTGAGGACCTGAAGTCTCAGTCCAAGGGCGGCGCTGCTGCAGGCGCCGGCGCCGCTGCAACCAAGGTTGATGAGGCCGCCGTGCGCAAGGACGTTGAGTCCAAGCTTCGTGCTGAGTACGAGGCTAAGCTGGCTGACTCCAAGAATGAGATTGCCAAGGCTAAGGAAGAAACCAAGAAGGCTCAGGAGCAAGCAAAGGCCGCCCAGGCTCAGCCTGCCCAGGCCCCTGCCGCACAGCAGCAGGACAACTCCGCTGAGCTCAAGGCCGCTCGCGAGGAGGCTGCTGCTGCAAAGCGCGAGCTCGAGGCTTCCAAGCGCGAGCTGGAGAACACCAAGAAGGAGCTGGAGTCCGCGAAGAACTCCGGCGCTTCCACCGCTGCCGCCGGTATTGCTGGTGCTGGTGCTGCCACGTCCGGTGAGGGCCTGGCTACCCCGGATACCCACATGCAGGCTGCTCGTGTGCTCGGCCTGGCTCAGGAAATGGCAGACCGCCTCACCAACGAAGCCAAGGCAGACTCCGAGTCCATGCTGGCAGAAGCTCGCACTGCAGCAGAGAAGCAGCTTGCCGATGCTGACTCTCACTCCAAGGCCCAGCTTGCCGATGCCCAGAAGCGCTACGAGGCTCAGCTCCACGAGGCTGACACCCGCTCCAAGAAGCTGGTTGCTGACGCAGAAACGAAGGCAAAGCAGACTGAGTCTGATGCCACCTCCCGCGCTGAGGCTCAGATCCGCCAGGCAGAGGAGAAGGCAGCTGCTCTGCAGGCAGACGCTGAGAAGAAGCACACCGAGGTTATGAACACGGTGAAGCAGCAGCAGACCGCCCTCGAGGCGCGTATCTCCGAGCTGCGCACCTTCGAGCGCGAATACCGCACTCGCCTCAAGACGCTGCTTGAGTCCCAGCTCGAGGAGCTGGAGGCTCGCGGCACCGCGGCACCCAACGGTGAAGCTGGCAAGGCTAACAACTAATCATTGAATTGACGGCGTCCCTTCCGGGGGCGCCGTTATTCTTTTTGTGTGCACGTGAATTCTGGCGGCCATGGAAAGGGGGAGCGGGCATGCTCATTGGTGCGTTGGTGCTGGCCTTCGTGGCGTTCGTGGCGTTCGTGAACTACATCCTCACGGCTGCTGACTGGTCACTGTACCTGCTATTTGCCTCTGCAGGAGTAGGCATTGTCCTCTTCGTAGCGGATACGGTTCTCAAACTGCGCCGCAAGCACGACGAGTAGCCCTGGCCCTCAGAGAGCTTCTGAGGACGAGGGCTGGTTCGTCGACCAAATCGGAGGGGGTTAGGGCGCGTTGCTGCGCGGAGGTCCGGTTGCTTCGACTGCCGCCTGCCGCGGTGTGGGCGGCGGGGGAGAACCGAAATAGCGTTTCGGAATTCCCCTGACTCGCACCATTCGCCCGCGGCCTGGCGGAGCATTAGGGTCATCTTGATTGATGCCGTTGTGATAGGCGCAAAGCATGACCAAGTTTTCCGGGTTGGTAAAACCGCCTAGCTTCCACGCGATGAGGTGATGCACCTGACATTCGTCGGCGGGCTTCATACAGTCATCCCACGCGCAAGTGGGGGACTCTGCCATGGCCATGATGCGCTGTTTGAGGCTTGCTGAACGCTCCTCGCGGTAGAGGTTGACCGGTCCGCGCACGGGGTGAAATAGGGTAGCATATGTGCCGTCGAGGTCGATTTCTCCCGAGATGACCTTGTTGACGTACTCGGCGCCGGTCATCGTGGCACCGTTGGTCATGCGAAGCGTGATCTCCTCGCCGTCACCGTCGAGAATCTTAGCCAGCGCGTCCAGCGGAACAAGAATATTGGTCTGCAACCCCTTGCGTGGAGCCGCACCTTTAAAGAAGGCATCCCGAATGGATTCGATGGGGCGTTGCTCATCGACGACGTCGTTAAGCTCCGCGATGACCTGGGACGATGCCGTAATCGCCATGGTCCACAGGGCATTACGTCGGCGGTATATCTTTACCCCGGCCGTGCGTTTCGGGGACGCCGAGTGTTCCTTAAGCTTCTTCTTGGCCAAAGATTCCATCGCCAGAGTGTCAGCATTCGTGCGACACAGCTCCAAGCGCATTCGCCAGCCTAGGGCCTTGGTTTTGGCCTTGCGTGCATAGCGGTCGATGACTTCCAAGGTAGGCAGGGAATGCCCGCGCTCGCGAGCAGCCTTTACTGCGTCACGCTGCATGCGCGTCATGCCAGTCGTGCCAAAGAAGCTGTCATGCAAACGGAGTAATTGCCGGGCAGTTTTATCAGGCGCCCCGGCAGCAACGAGGTCAGCTTCAGACATCCCATCGCACCCGGCGACAACATCGATGCCGGCCCCGAGAGCGTTAAGAAATTTCTGAAGTGCGTTCACGGTTCCCGAGCCTAAACTGCGTTTCACTCTGATTGCACTAGAAAAACTGTTCCTGTGAATAACCCGATCCCACCTATCTCTTACGGATACTGGCGTACCTATTTTGGGATCGAGGGAACCCGCGCCTGTGAAAACTTGACCACCTCGGTATACTTTTGAGCTGTATGCAATGATCCGGCCATCACCGTGGGAGCATTCCGGAAGAACGTGAGGCATGCGTGCCGCATTAGTAGAACCGGGCGGGTAGGGACCGTCATCTCCTTCACATCAACGAAGCGGGGCGCACCATCAGCGCCCAAGCGGGGTGGTACCGCGAGCCGAAAGGCGCGTCCCCGCACCAGCGAACGAGTGAAGGATTTTTTGATGAGTGACACCCCCGCGAACGTCGGCAATGTCTACCCCAAGGTCGACATGACCGCTGGGTCTTCCCGCTTCCCCGATATGGAGCTGGAAGTCCAGAAATTCTGGAAGGCCGATGACACATTTAAGGCCAGCCTTAAGCAGACGGAAGGCTGCCCGGAGTACGTCTTCTACGACGGCCCGCCGTTTGCTAACGGCCTGCCGCACTACGGCCACCTGCTCACTGGCTACGTCAAGGACATCGTCCCGCGTTACCGCACCATGGCCGGTAACCATGTGCCGCGTGTTTTCGGATGGGATACGCACGGTCTGCCGGCGGAGCTCGAGGCAGAAAAGCAGCTCGGCATCACTGACAAGGCCCAGATTGAGGAGATGGGTCTGGAGAAGTTCAATGAGTACTGCGCCAAATCCGTCCTTGAATACACCGATGAGTGGGAAGAGTACGTCAACCGCCAGGCCCGCTGGGTGGATTTCGAAAACGGCTATAAAACCATGGACCTGGACTACATGGAGTCCGTCATGTGGGCTTTCAAGGAGCTCTACGACAAGGGCCTGATTTACCAGGGCTTTAGGGTTCTGCCGTATTCCTGGGCTGAACACACGTCGTTGTCGAACCAGGAGACGCGCCTGGATGATTCCTACAAGATGCGCCAGGACCCGACCCTGACGGTGACCTTCCCGGTGGCGGGCGCACGCGAGGGCAGCGCGGCGGAGAAGACGCTGGCGGATAACGCCGAGCTTGTCGACGCCTCCTTCCTCGCCTGGACCACCACTCCTTGGACCCTTCCTTCGAACCTGGCTTTGGCCGTACATCCGGAGGTCACCTACGTCTTGTTTAAGGCTACTGAGGGTGATTTCGCTGGCCGCACATTCATCATGGCCGAAGCCCTTGTAGGCACCTTGGAGAAAGAGCTTGGTCAGGCAGAGGTGTTGAAGACCTTCCAGGGGTCTGATCTGGAGGGTTTCAAGTACCAGCCCATCTTCGATTTCTTCCCGGATGTCGAAAACGCCTACCAGCTGCTGCTTGCTGATTACGTCACTACCGAGGACGGTACTGGTGTGGTCCACCAGGCTCCGGCCTTTGGTGAGGACGATATGCTCACCTGCCAGAAGTACGGCGTGGGTCTGGTCATCCCAGTCGATGAGGATGGCAAGTTCACCTCTCAAGTGCCGCCGTACGAGGGCCAGCTCGTCTTCGATGCGAACAAGGCCATCATCAAGGACCTCAAGGCTGCTGGCCGCGTGGTGCGCCATGTGACCATCGAGCACTCCTACCCGCACTCGTGGCGTTCGGGCGAGCCGCTGATCTACATGGCGCTGCCGGCCTGGTTCGTGAAGGTGACGGAGTTCCGCGACCGCATGGTCGAGCTCAACCACAACGAGATTGAGTGGCTGCCGGAGCACATCCGCGATGGTCAGTTCGGCAAGTGGCTAGAGGGCGCTAGGGACTGGAACATCTCCCGTACTCGCTACTGGGGTGCGCCGATTCCGGCGTGGATCTCCGATAACCCGGAGTACCCGCGCGTGGATGTCTACGGCTCGCTGGATGAGCTGGAGCGTGATTTCGGTGTGCGCCCGACGAGTTTGCACCGCCCGCACATTGATGAGCTGACTCGCCCGAACCCAGATGATCCGACGGGTAAGTCCATGATGCGCCGCGTGCCAGACGTGTTGGACTGCTGGTTTGAGTCTGGGTCCATGCCGTTTGCGCAGAAGCATTACCCGTTTGAGAACAAGGAGTGGTTTGAGACCCACTCGCCGTCGGATTTCATCGTGGAGTATTCCGGTCAAACCCGTGGTTGGTTCTATGTGATGCATGCGCTGTCGACGGCGTTGTTTGACCGCCCCGCGTACAAGAAGGTTGTGGCCCACGGCATCGTTCTGGGCAATGACGGCCTGAAGATGTCGAAGTCGAAGGGCAACTATCCGAACGTCAACGAGGTCTTTGACCGCGATGGTTCGGACGCGATGCGCTGGTTCCTCATGTCCTCGCCGATTCTGCGCGGCGGTAACCTCATCGTGACCGAGCAAGGCATTCGCGAAGGCGTGCGCCAGGCTATCCTGCCGATCTGGAACGCCTACACCTTCCTGCAGCTCTATGCCTCCCAGGAGGCGACGTTCGATGTCAGTTCAACCAATGTGCTCGATCGCTACATCTTGGCCAAGACGCATGACTTGGTGAAGAACACCAATGACGCACTGGCCAATACCGACATTGCCTCGGCCACGGAGGAAGTCCGTCTCTTCGCTGACGCGCTGACTAACTGGTACGTGCGCCGTTCCCGTGATCGTTTCTGGGAGGGTGAGGAGACCCATGAAGAGGCTTTCAACACTCTCTATACGGTGCTGGAGACCGTCACCCGCGTGGTGGCGCCACTGCTGCCGCACGTGGCTGAGGTGATCTACCGCGGTCTGACCGGTGAGCGTTCCGTGCACTTGGCGTCCTACCCGAAGGCGGAGGACTACCCGGCTGACGACGCTCTCGTAGCTGCCATGGACGCTACCCGCGCGGTGGCATCGGCAGCGTCGTCGGTGCGCAAGTCCAACAAGCTGCGCAACCGTCTTCCGTTGCCCAAGCTGACGGTGGCGATGCCGGAGTCGGCACGCTTGGCTGACTTCAAGGACATCATCCGCGATGAGGTCAACGTTAAGGACGTCGTGCTCACTGATGATGTTGATGAGGTCGGCACCTTCGAGGTTGTTTGTAACGCCAAGGTTGCGGGCCCGCGCCTAGGCAAGGATGTGCAGCGCGCCATCAAGAACCTCAAGGCGGGCAATTATGAGCGTGAGGGCGACGAGGTCGTCGTCGATGGCGATATTCGTCTGTCGCCGGAGGAGTACACCGAGCGCCTCCAAGCCGCCAACCCGGAGTCTACGGCGCGCGTGGACGGCGTGGACGGTCTGGTCGTTCTCGATACCGAGGTGACCGAGGAGCTTGAGGCTGAAGGCTGGGCCGCCGACGTCATCCGTGGCTTGCAGGATGCCCGTAAGGCCGAGGACTTCGTGGTCACCGACCGCATCTCGGTAGTTCTTTCGGTTCCGGCAGACAAGGAAGAGTGGGCACAGCGTCACCGCGAGCACATCGCGGCGGAGGTTCTCGCTACGGACTTCACCGTGACTGTGGAGGAACTGACTGCCGATGCTGGCCAGGCCGTTCATGACGTTCTCAAGGGCGTTACCGCAACGGCGGCCAAGGCCTAAAGCCATCACAAGCAGACAAAAGCTCCACCTCCCGGAAGGGGAGAGTGGAGCTTTGTGCTGTGCGGAGTTAGCGTCGAGCACCGGGCAGGTGCGCGCGCCAGGCCAGGATGACATTGACCAAGCACACTAGGGCGAGAGTGCTGCCGATGATGAATAGGTTGGTGAACCCGATGTAGGGAGCTAGGGCGCTGAAGGCCATGGGGATGAAAAAGCCGGTGTAGGAGATGGAATAGTACACGGCGGTCAGGCCGGCGAGCTCGCGCTCACCTGCAATGCGCTGTACCTCGGAGAGGCCGGCGACGAGAGCCAAGCCATAACCAGCGCCCATGGTCGCGGCCGCCGCGATGCCGAGCGGCAGGGAGAGCGAGTGGGCAGCAAGGGCGCCGAGAATAGCACCAATAGTGATCACGCCCATGGCGATGGCTGAGGCTCGAGCGGATTTATGGGTATCCACGAGACTGCCTAGCATTTGCACGCCTACGCCGCAGCCCAAGGTGATGACGGTCATGAGACCGGAGAAGGCAATGGGAGCACCGCCCGCCGAATTAGATAGCAGCTGTGGAAGCAGGGCATAGGCTGCGCCAGCGCAGCCGAAGACCCACGGAGCTACCGGGATGACAACGCGAACGAAGCGCTTGTGGGCGGCAGTGGGGACATGAAGCATCCCGAGCATCTCGCGAACAGTGAGATCCAGAATGGTGGTTGTGACCGTGCCGTGGCTGGGCTGACGGGTCTCCGGGGTATGGAGGATCCAGATGGCTGTGACCACGGTGAGGAGCATGTGCAGGATGTAGGCGGTGTGCGTTGGCCAAGGACCCCACTGCGCCAGAACCGAGGCAATGCCAGCACCAACAAGGAATCCTGCGGTCAGGCACAACGACGCCTTGCGCGCACCGGAGGCAGGATCACCGCCGGCGCGGGTAATGAGTTCGGTAATCCATGTGGAACCGACCGCCATGACTAAGCCCAAGGCCATGCCGCACAGGACTCGGCCCAGAGCGATGATGAGGGGCTCCTCGGGAGCGATGGAGAGTAGGAAAGAACCGGCGAGGGAGAGCGGGGCGGCCGGAAGCAACATCGGACGGCGGCCGATGAGGTCAGAGAGCGGACCGCCGATGAGCAATGCTGGAATAATACCGATGACGTATGCCGCGAGCAGACCATTGACCGTGACCTGGGAGAAGTGCGAGGCCTCGCGGTACATCACCAGCAGGGGCGTGAACTCGTTGCCGCCCCATGCCACGGCCACCATGGAGCCAGCGACGGGAAACCAGGCATGCGAATGTAGGGTTACGGGGGACTGGACAGGGGCAGTAGGTTGGTCCGAGTCGGCGTCCGGTGCGTCGACATCTGGGTGCGAATGTGCGGAGACAGTCACAGTTGCTTCCTTGAAGAGTTGAGGTGGGATTCTAGTTCGGTGAGGTAGGTGTCGAGGTGGCCGGCGCGGAGGGCGTCGGCAAGCACGGTGTGTTGGGCTACGAACGCTCGGGCGCGTTCCACGCTGCGCCCCACGGCCGTCGCGGTGAAACGCTGCTGGCGCTCGCGCAGGGTATGGCCCAAGTTGGCCAGCAGGCGATTGCCGCCGTTGTCCATGATGGTCTGGTGGAATTTGGCGTCGAGCTGGGCGTATGCGCGCAAGTCGTCCTGATCGAGCGCGGCATGCTGCTCCTCGATTATGGCGTCGAGGACATCGGCGATAAGACCGCGTTCCTCGGCAGAGAGGGTGCAGATATGGCGGGCAGAGTGCTCGTCGACAAGCAGGCGGGCCTCGTAGACCTCGCGAATTTCACGGGGACTAATCGGCACCACGAGCGCACCGCGCTTGGGGTAGAGCTTCAGAAAACCTTCGACCTCTAGGCGGAGGAAGGCTTCACGCACCGGAGTGCGGCTCATTCCTAGTTCGGCGGCGAGGGCGGCTTCAGAAAGCATCTCCGAGTCGTCGACCTCGTCATCAATGATGCGGCGCTTGAGGTGGTCATAAGCCCGTTCCGCGGCGGGCACCCTGTCTTTCTGCATGCATACATGATGCATGCATGTGGGGGCTGGGGTCTAGTGGAAATGCCGAATGGTGAGAGATCGATCACGCGAAGGACAAGTGAGAGCTAGTTCTCTCCTGAGCGTGTTAGTGCAGGTGGAGAAGCTACAGGCGGGTGAGGGTGGCGGTGGGGACGTCGTAAAGCACAGCGCTACCCATGCCGACCCAGCCGATGAACGGTTCCTCGTTGAGCACTTGAGGGGCGTGGACGTGCCCCAGAACCCAAGCATCGTATCCACATGCCTCGAGTTCTTGAGGAGTAACAGGCAGACACAAGCCCTTGGAAAACTCACCGGACACGGACGAGTGCAGTAGACCGAGGTGCGGGCCGTGATGCTGGCGCGCCGGGAAAGTGAGCATGCGCGGATCCGGATCGGAAGCAACTGCAGCCGTAACAACGGTAGCGCCAGCACAGGTGAAGGAATGCACCTCAGTCGGGTGGACCATGACGTCCGCTGGGAAGGTGAGCTCGTGGTGGACATCGTGGTTGCCAGAAATGAAATGGACCTCGTTGAAGCGCTCGCCGGCGCGGCTCAACACCTCATAGGATTGGGGCACGTAGGTTGCGGGGTCGGCATCGCGGTCGATGATGTCACCGAGGCACACGCAGGCGTCCGCGGTAGCGTTCTCCAGCATGTCCAGCGCCCAGTGCAAGCCGGGCGCGCCGGGCTTGCCTAGGTGGAGATCCGCAAAAATGAGAATGCTAGACACTAGTTTTGCGCCCCTGCCACCACGTGATGAGGACGAGCACCACGGTGGAGGTGCCCACACCGATGAGGGTCATTGCCATGGCCTCGGCGCGGTGGCCTTGATCGAACTGATTCATAATCCACGGTGCCAGGAGGTTCAGCTGACTCGGGCGGATAAGCGACGACATCACAAGCTCCCGGAAACCAACGAAGAACGCCAATAACCATCCGGCGAAGATACCGGGAGCGAGCAGTGGGAGCGTGATGCTGCGCAGCGTGTGGGAAGCTGTTGCCCCTGAAACTGCGGCGGCTTCGTACACAGTGGGAGAGACTGCGCTGGCGGAGGTCTTGATGTTCTGCACGGCCATCGGCAAGAAGAGCACGGTGAAGGCCAAGACGAGGATGCCCATGGTGCCATACGGAGACCACGGCAGCCACGGGGCGTTCCACAGGAGAATGAAGCCAATGGCGAGAACTATGCCGGGAACGGTATCGGGAGCCACGGCGAGGAAGTCGGCGACACGGGCGCTGAGGCGCTTGGTGTGCTGAGTGAGCAGCGTGACTGCAATGCCGAGGACGACGGCCGTCGTAGCCCCGACCGCACCGAGGGCAATAGAGCGCAGGAGCGCCTCCTGGGCAGACGGCATCTGGAGAACGATGGCGAAGTAGTCAAAGGTGAGGTTCTGCGGTGTGGGCGGTGCAGAGCGCAGGATAGTCATCGCAGCCAGGGTGATGGAGATGTACGGGATAAGTACCGAGCAAGCGAAGATAAGGAAGGTCACCAGACCACCAATGGACTTACCCACTGCGCCAACACGCAGTGACACCTGGCGGGACACTCGGCCGCCACCGGTCAGGTCGCGGCGCGAGACCCACTGCTGAAATGCCCATGCGGCCACTCCTAGAGCGAAAAGTACTGACGATGAAGCCGCAGCGTCGGAAAAGCTGAGCGGGTCAATGGTGACATCCTGGTAGATGGAGGAGACCAGCACCTTGAAGCCGATAGCGTAGCCCAAGGTAACTGGGGTGCCGAACTCGCCGGCGGCCTTGATGAAGACAATCAGCGCGCCAAGCGAATAGGGGCCTACCACCGCCGGCATGATGATACGGCTTAACTGTTGCCAGCGGCTGGCGCCTGCCACCTGCGCCATTTCCAGAGACGAAGCAGGAATGGAGGTCAGGCAGTTGCGGAGAATGAGGTAGAGGAACGGGAAAAGTTCGCAGGCCATAATGAAGGCCATGCCGGGCACGGAGTAAATGGCGTCGTGAGCGAGCTTGCCCAGGGTATGCCCGAGGAGCATTTCGGCGACTCCACCGCGGCGGGTGAAGTCCATCCAGGCCATCGCTGCGGCAAAAGGCGGGGTCATAAACGGGATCATGATGGCGATTTCTATCCAGTTCGCCTTAGAAAAAGGTGTCCATGCACGCAGAAACGCGAGGGGTGCGGCAAACAAGGTAGAAAAGACCACCACGAGCAAGGAGAGGATGACCGTGTTGAGCAACACCTCTCCCATGCCTGGCTCCACAATCTTGTGGAGCGAGGACGGCTCATCGCGGTAGCCCACCACGGCACTGATGAGCACCGAGACCAGCGGTGCGGCGACGAGCACAAGCAGGACGATGAGTACTGCATAAATGCCGAGAATGCGCTGCGGGGTGCGTGTCGTGGTGCTCATGAGATGGGGTTACTCCGTGGTAAGAAAGCAGGGGCTACTTCAGGTAGCGCTGGGCAAACTTTTCCTTGACGTCCTTAGAGGTGGACACAACGGTGTCGAGATCCTCGTTCAGGGTCGTGATCTCATCCAGCTTCGGGCCGTTCTTCGGGGTGATTTCGGTGTTGGCCGGGATCATGTTCTTGGAGGCGGAAATCTCCTGGGCCTCGTCAGAGAAAAGGAAGTCGACGAAGGCTTCGGCGGCCTCCTTGTTGTCGGTGGTTTTGAGAATCATGACCGGACGCGGGGTTACGGTGGTGCCGGAGGAGGGGATGACGACCTCCAGCGGCTCGCCCTTGGACTTGGCGGAGTAGGCGGAGTAGTCCACGCCTCCCATGACGATGCCGCGAGAGCCGGAGGTGACCTGGTCGAGAGCAGGGCCATTTGCGCCCTGGACAATCATGCCGTTGTCGAAGAGCTTGTCAAAGAGCTCCCAAGTCTTGTCCTCACCCCACTGGGACACCATGGCGGCGATGAGGTCAGCAGCGGTACCGGACTCACGCGGATCCGGCATGATGACCTGGTCCTTGTACTTTTCGTCAGCGAGGTCCTCCCAGTCTTGCGGGACCGAGTCAACAACGTTGGTGTTGGTTACCAGGGCCAATGCCGAGCCGTCGCGGCCGGTGAACGTGCCGTTCTTGGAAACCCAACTTGGAGTGATCTTGTCTGCGCCCTCCGGGGTGTACTCCTCTAGAGCGCCAGCCTTGTCCTGCTTGGATGCAGCGGACCAGGAAGCCAGGTACACGACGTCTGCCTGCGGGTTAGCTTCCTCGGCCTTGAGCTTCGCGGTGATCTTGCCGGTGGTGTCAGCGAAGACGTTGACGGTGACGTCGGTCTTCTCTTCGAAGGCTTCGACGAGGGCGTCGGTAAGCCCCTGCGGGTTTGCAGAGTAGTAGTCCAAGTCGCCGGACAGGCCTTCTGGAGCCTCCCAAGCTTCAGCGGAGGATGCCTCGGAACCGGTGGTGTCAGTGGAGGCATCAGTCGACTCGGCGGAGTCAACGGAACCGCAGCCAGTCAAGGCCAGAGCGGACGCCGCAGTGGCGGCTAGGGCGAGAGAGAGTTTCTTGTAGACCATGGAGAATCCTTAGAGGTAGAAAATCTGATGGGGTTAGTACGCGAGGCGCACCGTCGAACCGCGCTCGATTCGGGAGCGGCTGTAGGCCACCCACGGCTCGTCGGAGCCTTCGACGTCACAGTGCAGTTCGTAGCGTCCGCCGATGTACTGGGCGGTGCGGACAGTGCCGTCCACATGGTGCGGGAAAGACCCAATGTCTTCCTCCGCGCCGAGGACGGAGAGGTTTTCGGGGCGGACGTCGGGAAGCCCGTCACGGCGATTCATGGTGCCCACGAAACCACCAACGAAGGACGTGGCGGGGGAGTCGTAGAGAGTGACAGGGTCAGCGAACTGCTCGATGACGCCGTCTTTCATCACCACAACCCGGTCCGACATCGCGAGTGCCTCCGACTGGTCGTGGGTGACGTAGATAACCGTGAGGCCGAGGTCTTGGGCGAGCGCGGTGAGTTCAGCTCGAATTTGGACGCGCAGGGCGGCGTCGAGTGCTGACAGAGGCTCATCCATGAGCAGCAGCTGTGGGTTGGACACGAGGGCACGGGCAATGGCCACGCGCTGTTGCTGACCGCCGGAGAGCTGGTTGGGGCGGGCTTGAGCCTTCGGGGTGATGCCAACCATGTCCATGCAGGTGCGCACGCGTTCGGCACGCTCGGCAGCGGATACCTTGTTGCCAGCGGTGGTGAGGGGGAATTCGATGTTTTTCTCCACCGTCATGTGTGGCCACAGCGCGAGGTCTTGGAAGACCATGGAGAGGTTGCGTTTGTTGACCGGAACATTGGTGTGAGGGCCGAAGACCTCGGTGCCGGAAAAGGTGATGGTACCGGTATCGGGGGTTTCAAGGCCCGCGATGCAGCGTAGGAGCGTGGACTTTCCGCACCCGGAGGGGCCGAGGATGGAAATGAACTCGCCGGAGTTGATGACGAGGTCGGTGGCATGGAGGCCGGTGTTGTCCGCGAACTCACGCTTGATGCCGTTGACGACCACGTGGGCCTGAGAGGCAGGGGTGTGCGGCGAAAGCTGAGAAGTCACATCAGGGAAAGTTAGAGTACGAAAGTAAACGAAAGGGAAACGTCGTGTGGTGGTTGCCTTAAGGAAAACGAAATGACAGGTAACACCGAGGCGGGGTTTAGACTGGGGCGCATGCAACGCTGGGTCCTTCACATTGACATGGATGCATTCTTCGCCTCCGTGGAGCAACTGACCCGGCCCACGCTGAAGGGTCGACCCGTGCTGGTGGGCGGGGCCGGTGGGCGCGGCGTGGTGGCGGGGGCTTCGTACGAAGCCCGCACATACGGTGCGCACTCGGCTATGCCGATGTTCCGCGCGCAGCAGCTTGTTGGCTATCAGGCCGTGGTGGTGCAGCCGCGCCGGGCGGTGTATTCGGTGGCCTCGCGCCGAGTCTTCGGCATCATTGCTGAGCACGCGGGGCTCATTGAGCAGTTGTCCATTGATGAGGCCTTCCTGGAACCGGCTGCGCTTGTCGACGCCACCCCCACCGACGTCCTTGAATGGTCCGAGAACCTTCGCCGCGTCATCCGTGAGGAGACTGGTCTGCCCAGTTCAATCGGTGCTGGGGCGGGCAAGCAGGCAGCGAAGATTGCGTCCGGGGAGGCCAAGCCCGATGGCACCTTCGTTGTGCCGCACGACCGTTTTGATGAGCTTCTTCACCCGCTGCCAGTAGGGAAACTGTGGGGAGCGGGACCGGTGACGCAGCAGAAGCTCGCGGCAATCGGGGTGGACACGATTGGGCAGCTGGCGGCGATGAGCCGCAAGGAGGTGGAGATTTCCCTCGGTGGCGTGGTGGGCGTGCAGTTGTGGCAGCTGGCGCAGGGCATTGATGATAGGCCGGTGGCGCCGCGAGCGATTGCGAAGCAGATTTCCACTGAGTTCACCTATCCCACGGATTTGCGCACAGTGGCAGAGGTGGATGCGGCGCTGACCCGCGCGGCGGAGGGCGCGCACCGCAGGCTGCTCAAGGATGGCCGCGGCGCACGCACAGTGACGGTGAAGTTACGGATGGCGGATTTTCACATCGAGTCGCGCTCAGCTACTTTGCCGTATGCCACCGATGATCTTGACATTCTCAAAGCCAAGGCGTTGAGCCTGGCGCGCTATCCTGACGAGCTAGGGCCCATTCGACTCGTGGGCGTGAGCTATTCGGGACTGGAAACCGCCCGTCAAGATGTGCTCTTCCCCGAGTTGGACCGCGAGGTCGTTCGGTCAGCCCCAGATACGGATTATGAAACCGGCGTGAGCGATCATGCTCCCGGTGAGCCCGAGTCTGGGACAGGATTGGGGCCGGAGTCGGGAGAGCTGGGAACAGCGGGGACGGACCCGGCGCGCCGCTGGCACGCTACTCAGGATGTGTACCATCCCGATTTCGGGCATGGCTGGATTCAAGGCACAGGGCATGGGGTGGTCAGCGTACGTTTTGAAACCAGCGCGACAGGTCCGGGGATTGCCCGGTCTTTTGCTACGGATGATAAGGACCTGCAGCCGGCTGACCCCGTGGATTCCCTGGCCTGGGAGGACTACCTGGACAGCGTCGACTCGGAGGAAGACTAGTCAGCGGTGTAGGTCCGGGTGGCCGGGGCTTGGGCGAAAATGTCGGCCACGGGCGTGCCGGTGGCCAGCGCCGCGGCGAGTAGGATGCGGGCCTGGCCAGCGCGGAAGGCGCCTGAGGCCACCGCGCCCAGTTCGCCCACAGTGGCGCCGCCACCGGCACCTCCGTAGGCCAGCTTGGTCTTTCCATAGGGCGTGCGGGTGCTGATGACAACAGGAATCCCCGACTCCAAGGCGCGGGCCACGCCGGCGCCCATCTCTTCGCCCATGTTGCCCGAGCCCAAGGCTTCAATGATGAGGCCGGAGGAGTGGGTAAGGGAGGCGTCGACAAGCGCAGCGTCCGAACCCGGATACGCTGCGATGATGGAGACGGTGTGGGGAGCGAGCGGCACCAGGGGCAGGGGTGCGTGGAGTGGTTCGCCCACCGGAAGCTCTTCAAAACCGTTGAGGTGGGATGTGTGCCACTTGCGTGCGCCGCGCCCGGCAATGGTGCGCCCGCCAAACTGAACCCACACGCCTGAGTTCTTGGTACGCAGGAGCTCGAGGGCATCGCGCAGGTTACGCGGACCATCGCCCTGCGGATGATCGAAGGAGCGCTGTGCGCCTGTTACAACGATGGGCCCAGAACCAAGATCAAAAAGCGATAGCGCCAGCGCGGTCTCTTCCATGGAATCGGTGCCGTGGGTGATGAGAACGCCCTCAATCTCGTCACGAGCAAGCTGGGACTGCACGCAGGCGAGGAGTTCATCCAGATCCGCCAGGGTGATAGAGCTTGAATCGAGCTGACGAAACTCGATGACGTCGAAGCTCTGTGCATCAGCAGGTGAGTCGTCGAGGGACTCTACAAGCTGTTGCCCGCTGACGGTGGGAACGAGGGAGCCATCTTCGACGGTGGTGCAGGCGATGGTGCCGCCGGTGGCGATGAGCGCAAAAGTCATTCCACCAGGGTACTTCAAGCGCAACGCTGCGCGGGAAACACAGGGTGATGTTCGTGAGCGCTAGAGTGAAAGGGATTAACCACGACCCCCTAGTGAGGAGTATCTGTGAAATCCATCAAGCTGAGCGTCGCAGCCCTGGCCCTAGGCGCCGCCACCACCCTGGCTGCCTGCTCGTCTTCTGACGATGACGCGGTCAACACCAGCAGCGCCGCCAAGCCTTCCGGCGAGACCTCTGCATCCCAGGTCGTCTCCACCGAGATGCCGTCCGTGGAGGAACTCAACGAGATCCTGACCAAGGCCTCTGACCCGAACGTGCCGCAGGAGGAGAAGATTCAGCTGGTGCAAGGCAGTGAGACCGCGCCGGAGCTTTTCGACGTCATGTCCCAGTCCCAGGCTGAATCCGGTGCCACCTTCGAGGTTGTTGCCCCAGTCATTCCGGGCCTTGTGCCGGATTCCGCTCTGGCTACCGTCCATATCAACACCCCGGACGGCCAGCAGCAGACTGCCGACCAGGTCGAGTTCATCAACGAGGGCGGCTCCTGGAAGCTGTCCAAGACTTGGGCGTGTGTCCTCGTGACCAACATCGTGCCGCCAGAGGAAGTTCCGGAGATGTGTGCTGACTCTGTTGTTGATGCGCCTGCCGGTGGCGGCGCCGAAGGCGAGATGCCCGCAGAGGGCGGCGCAGAAGCCCCCGCGCAGTAATCTAGTTCGCTACCCACACATTTACGTACGCCCGCATCCCCCCTGGCTTCGAACCGGGGGAGTGCGGGTGTTTCTGCGTGCTCTTAGTCGGTGTGGAACTCCATTTCAGTTGCGTTGGACTGCATGACGCGGAGGTCCGAGCCCTCGGAGCCGTAGGAGATGAGGGTGGTGATGGAGACGGCGCCAGCCGTGGGCAAGGGCTTGGAGAGATCAACAGTGACGGTGCCCTCGGATGTGGTTGATGAGTCGAGGACCTTGAGCTCCTTGCCGTGAAGCTCGGCGGGGGCATCGGCGCTGTCGAAGGACAGGGCGCCCAGGGACGGGCGCTGCTCCACGGATACATCGAGGGTAGCGACATCACCCTCGAGTTTGTTCAAGGTGTACGTCGTGGTCTGCAGCAAGGTCGATTCACCGGTGACACGAGACTCCACGGTCCACTTAGCGCCGGGGCCAATCTCCTCCTCAGGGAAGACGATGGGCAGTGAGGTCAGGCTGGTAATCGCGCGCTCCACCGTACTGCGAGCCTCATCGGTGGCTGCCTGCGGGGCGGCGAGGCGCAGCGAATTCATCTGACCGGTATCGGTGCCGCGCCAGCCAAACTGGAAACCTTCGGCCGACGCCACATCAGCGTGTGCGGCTTCCGGCTTGCCCACGGTGACAAAAGCATTGCGGCTCGCCGGCACCTGTCCCTCGACGTTCTCGGTCGCAGCCTCCACGGAGGCTTGCAGCGGGAGAGTGACCTCGTCGGTGGCCTCAGGTGAGGAGCCTTCGCTGCCGTCCTTGCGCAAGTCCTGGTTGAAGCCAGTGGCCACCGTGTAGGTCAGGGACTGCTCGGAGTCGAGATCCTGGTACGCCAGCACACGACCGGCACCATCACCGGGGGAGAGGATGGTAACGCGCGGGGCATCGAGGGGCAAGCCCACGGGCTCCTCCACAGGCTTGGCCGGCTGGGAATAGGTACAGCCAGCGAGCGCGCCGGTTACTCCCAAGGTGGCGGCGGACAGGACTGCTAGGACTCTCACACGAAACACGCATTCCAAATTACCGGATCAGGCTGTTTAGAATGGAACGGGTGAAAGCAAGGAGTTATATCGGAACAATGGCCGCGGTGGTTCTCGGCGTGGCCGCCGTCGACCAAGCAGTCAAGCAGCTCATGCTGTCGATCCTCACCAAGGGTGAAGCGATGCCGGTGATTGGCAACTGGTTCCGGTTGTACCTCCTCTTCAATCCCGGCGCGGCCTTCTCTATGGGCGGCGAGGGCTCCACGTGGCTGTTTACCACCATCCAGTTGGTTTTCGTCATCGGCGTCGCCATTGCTGCTCCTCGGCTCCATGATTCTTGGCAGGCCGTGGGTTTGGCCATGATTGGCGGCGGCGCCCTGGGCAACCTCATGGACCGGCTCTTCCGCGAGCCCGGCTTCTGGTTTGGGCACGTGGTGGATTACATCTCCGTGGGTAACTTCGCCGTCTTTAACATCGCGGATGCGTCGATTACGTGTGGGGTCGTTGTCTTTATTATCGGGATGCTCCGGGCCGAGCGGAAGGAGGCGC
Organism: Corynebacterium sp. HMSC05E07; assembly: GCF_001807225.1. Classification (NCBI taxonomy): domain Bacteria; kingdom Bacillati; phylum Actinomycetota; class Actinomycetes; order Mycobacteriales; family Corynebacteriaceae; genus Corynebacterium; species Corynebacterium sp. HMSC05E07. Next base: position 235,763 of record NZ_KV788202.1, on the reverse strand, counting down.
AGGAATCTGATGCGTGAGAGTCGTAGGTTGCCAGTACCCGAAGGTTTGGAGGGCATGCGCGCTGATGCGGCCCTGGCCAAGCTTCTTGGGCTGTCTCGGGCAAAGGTGGCGGAGCTGTGCGCGGCGGGGGACGTAGAGATCGACGGCGTCGCTGTAGGCAAGTCCGAGAGGCTCACTGCCGGGGGGTGGGTGGATGTCATGATGCCCGCTCCGGACGAGCCCCTCGTTCCGAAGGAAGAGCTGGTCGAGGGGATGGATGTCCTCTACTCGGATGAGGACATCATCTGTGTGTACAAACCGGTGGGCGTGGCCGCACACCCCACGTTGGGCTGGGACGGCCCCACCGTGATTGGTGGGTTGCGGGCGGCGGGCTATGCGCTTGCCGACGCCGGCCCTACCGAACGCAAAGGCATTGTCCACCGCCTCGACGTGGGAACGTCTGGCGTCATGGTTGTGGCAGCCAGCGAACGTGCCTATTCCCAGCTCAAGACGGCCTTTCGCGAACGCACCGTGGAAAAGACCTACCACGCGGTGGTCCAAGGTCTGCCGGATCCCATCGTTGGCACTATTGATGCCCCGATTGGGCGCCATCCGTCGGCGGGCTGGAAGTTCGCGGTGGTCGATGACGGCAAGCCGGCGGTGACGCACTACACGCTGCTCGAGGCTTTCCGCGAGGCCAGCCTCCTCGAAGTCCACTTGGAGACCGGCCGTACGCACCAGATTCGCGTCCACATGTCTGCCACTGGGCACCCGTGCGTCGGTGATCCGATGTATGGCTGTGATCCGAACCTAGCCAAACGGGTGGGGCTTATCCGCCAGTGGCTGCATGCGGTCACCTTGGGCTTTACTCACCCGGGCACCGGTCAGTGGTTCGAGTGCACGGCCCCGTATCCAGAAGATCTGGAACATGCGGTTGAGGTTCTGCGCGGATGATGAACCGGCGAGTCCCTAGCGCTCACATCTATCGGCGGCGGCGCATCGCTGCCCTCGTGCTGCTGGCCGTGGCGGCCTGTGCCGTGGTGCTTGCGTTTGGTGTGTTCGGTACCCAACCGAGTACCGCGCTGCAGGGCGATCAGCTGGGACCAGATGGCGCAGAAAGCGCCGCCGAGTACCGCGAGCGTGCCGAGGAATCACTGGCGCAGGTCGACGAGCCGACGTATGCGCTGGTGGGGTTTAATGACGCACTTACCCCCGAGGAAACCGCTGACCTCCTGAGCCCTGTTCAGCGCATGAACGCCATCGTTATCGGCTTGGCAGCCCCCGTGGTCGTCCCGGAGCCTACTGCGGGCAAGGACCGCTCCGATGTCATCGATACTGTGCTTCACCGCGTGGCAGACCGCGCCCGCGACATCGGTGAGGAGGCCCCCACCACCGTCGATGCTGCGGTGGTATATTCCAGCGGTGCCGAGCTGCGTGCGCTCGCCGCCGACCCCCGCGTAAAGACAGTGGAGGCCGCTCCTGTCGACGCCGCCTGGGGCTCTTTCGGAGTTCGCCCGCCGTCCAACGTCCACCAGTCCGAGAAACCTTAAGGAGTAACCGTGCGCCTATTTCCTAAGACCTCTACGTGGCCTGCTAATTACCGCTTCGCGTACATCCTCGTGTGGGCAGGAGCTATCATCACGGTTCTGTCTTTCATCGCCCTCGCAGTCCTCGGCAGCGATGGAATGACCTTGGGCATTCTCGGCATTGTGGCACTGTACTGCATCGCCATGGCCGCGCTCATGCCGCGCTGGGCGCTCAACGCCGATGAGGAGGCTGCCAAGCGCACGCGTGCCAAGCAAGCCCGCGAAGAGCTGCGCAACCGCTCCTAGCTCGGGGTTTGATCTGGGGCGGGGTGGAGGCGGGTGTGACGTCGAGAAGCGCGGCCCATGCGCACCAAATCCGCGAGGTAAATGATGACCGCCACCCAGATAATGATGAAGCCAATCCAGCGTTCTGTCGGCATATGCTCCTGTGTGACGAAGACCGCCCACAGCATCTGCATTACCGGAGTCATGTACTGCAGCATGCCAATGGTGGATAGGCGCAGGTGTTTCGCGCCCTGGGCAAAACAGAGCAGCGGCAACGCAGTGACTAGGCCGGAGGTCACCAGAAGCGCGATGTGTCCAGGACCCTCGCTGGTGAATGTGGACTCGCCTTGGGCCTGCAGGTAGCCCAAGTACATGAGGGCAAAAGGCAGCATAACAATCGTTTCTGCGGCTACAGACCCCATCGAGGACACCGTAATCTGCTTCTTAAGCAGACCATACAGCGCGAAACTAAAAGCCAGAGCCAGTGAATAATACGGTGCCTGGCCGGTCATGAACGTCAGCCATAGCACCGCCGCAAACGCAATGCTGACCGACGCCACCTGTGCCTTAGTGAGCGTCTCCTTGAGGAACATGATGCCCAAGGCCACCGAGACGAGCGGGTTGATGAAATAGCCCAAAGCGGCGTCCGCCACGTGGTCACTGTTCACCGCGATGACATAGGTACCCCAGTTGATGGTGATGGTGATTCCGCAGGCCAGCATCCAGCCCCACGTGCGCAGGCTCATCGCCTTGAGCTCACGCCAGCCGCCCGTCACCACCAACATGAGGGTCACGAGCACCGCAGTCCACACGATGCGGTGAGCAAGGATTTCGAATGGGCTGGCGGGGCGCAGCAGGGGGAAGAAAGCCGGAAAGAAACCCCACATGAGATAGGCGGCGATAGTGTAGAACATCACAGAAAAATGTACAGGACGTTGAGTAATCCGGGAAGTTTGACGGCCCCGCTAAGATGACCGCATGGCCAAAAACTCCTCCTTCGTCCACCTGCACAACCACACCGAATTTTCCATGCTCGACGGCATGGCCAAGGTGGATATGTTGGCCGATGAAGTGGTTCGCCAAGGCATGCCCGCGGTGGGCATGACCGACCACGGCAACATGTACGGCTCCAACGCTTTCTATCAGAGGATGACGAGTGCTGGCGTGAAGCCCATCATCGGCATCGAGGCCTACCTGGCACCCGAGTCCCGCTTTAACAAGAAGCGCGTGCTGTGGGGAACCCCAGACCAGAAGCGCGATGACGTCTCGGCGTCCGGTGCCTACCTGCACCAGACCATGGTGGCGGAAAATGAAACAGGTCTGCGCAACCTATTCAAGCTCTCCTCCCTAGCCTCCTACGAAGGTCAGCTGGGCAAGTGGCCGCGTATGGATGCGGAGCTCATCGCTGAGCACGCGGAAGGCATCATCGCCACCACCGGCTGTCCATCTGGTGATGTTCAGACTCGCTTGCGCCTGGGTCAGTTCAACGAGGCCCTCGAAGCCGCGGCGATGTGGCAGGACATCTACGGCAAGGACAACTTCTTCTTGGAGCTTATGGATCATGGGCTGGACATCGAGAAGCGCACGCGTGACGGCCTGCTCGAAATCGGCCGCAGGCTCGATCTGCCGCCGCTGGTGACCAATGACTGCCACTACGTGCTGGAATCCCAGGCGCCGTCCCACGAGGCCATGCTGTGTGTGCAGACCGGCAAGACCTTCATGGACCCGGACCGTTTCAAATTCGACGGCACCGGCTACTACATCAAGTCCGCAGCACAAATGCGCGAGCTGTGGGACCACATGGTTCCGGAAGCCTGCGATAACACCTTGTGGATTGCGGAGCGCGTTCAAGACTACGGCGCGATTTGGGAGGAGCATACCCATGACCGCATGCCGATTGCGGACGTCCCCGAAGGCCACACCCCAACTTCGTGGCTGACCCACGAGGTCATGGAGGGCTTGAAGGACCGCTTTAACGGGGGCGACGTTCCACAGGAATACATCGACCGCGCCGAGTATGAGATTAGCGTCATCGACATGAAGGGCTACCCGTCCTACTTCCTTATCGTGGCTGAGCTCATCAAACACGCCCGCTCCATTGGTATTCGCGTCGGCCCGGGCCGTGGTTCGGCGGCAGGTGCGCTCGTGGCCTACGCGTTGACGATCACCAACATTGACCCCATCGAGCATGGCCTTCTCTTCGAGCGATTCTTGAACCCAGAACGCCCGTCCGCACCCGATATCGATATCGACTTCGACGATCGCCGTCGCGGCGAGATGATCACCTATGCTGCTGACCGCTGGGGCGAGGACAAGGTCGCGCAGGTGATTACCTTCGGCACGGTGAAGACCAAGCAGGCTATTAAAGACTCCGCGAAGGTGCACTTTGGCCAGCCTGGATTCCAGATGGCGGACCGTATTAACGGTGCACTGCCGCCCGCTATCATGGCGAAGGATATCCCGCTCGCCGGCATCATGGACCCGGATCACGCGCGCTACTCTGAGGCTACCGAGGTCCGTCAGATGATTGAGACCGACCCAGACGTCAAGAAGATTTATGAGACCGCGCGCGGTCTTGAGGGCGTTGTTCGTCAGGCAGGTGTCCATGCCTGTGCGGTGATTATGGCCTCGGTCCGTCTGATGGACCACATTCCTATGTGGAAGCGCCCAGCCGACGGCGCCTACATCACCGGCTGGGATTACCCCGCCTGTGAGGCCATTGGCCTGCTGAAGATGGACTTCCTGGGCTTGCGCAACCTCACCGTGATTGGTGACTGCCTGGAAAACATCAAGAAGAACCGCGGTGAGGAAATCGGCCTCGAGGATCTACACGCCGATGACCCGAAGGTCTCCAAGGTGTATGACCTGCTCTCGCGTGGCGATACCCTCGGCGTGTTCCAGCTGGACTCCGGCGGTATGCAGGAGCTGCTCAAGCGCATGAAGCCGACGGGCTTCAAGGATATCGTTGCGTCGCTGGCGCTCTATCGCCCCGGCCCGATGGGCGTGAACGCTCACTGGGATTACGCCGACCGCAAGAACGGGCGCAAGGAAATCACTCCGATTCACCCGGAGCTCGAGGAACCGCTGCGAGAGATCCTCGATGAGACCTACGGCCTCATCGTGTACCAGGAGCAGATCATGCGTATCTCGCAGAAGGTGGCCAACTACACCGCTGGTGAGGCAGACGGCTTCCGCAAGGCCATGGGTAAGAAGAAGCCGGAAGTTCTGGCGCAGCAGTACGACAAGTTCTGGGGCGGCATGCAGGATAATGGCTATTCCAAGGAAGCGATGGATGCGCTGTGGGGCACGATTGAGCCCTTCGCGTCCTACGCGTTTAACAAGTCCCACGCCGCAGGCTATGGTTTGGTGTCTTTTTGGACGGCGTACCTCAAGGCCTACTACGCGCCGGAATACATGGCTGCACTGTTGACCTCCGTGGGCGATAAGAAGGATAAGTCCGCCATCTATCTTGCTGACTGCCGCCACCTGGGCATCCGTGTGCTCTCGCCGGATGTTAACGAGTCCGTTGAAACTTTCCAGGCCGTGGGTGAGGACATTCGCTTCGGCATGGGTGCCATCCGCAACGTTGGTGGAGAAGTGGTGGATTCCATCGTCAAGACTCGGCGTGAGAAGGGAGCGTTTACGTCCTTCTCTGACTACTTGGACAAGATTGAGCTGGCTGCGTGTTCCAAGCGCGTGACGGAGTCACTCATCAAGGCCGGCGCGTTCGACTCCCTGGAACACCCCCGCAAGGGTCTGATGCTCATCCATGAGGATGCCGTGGATTCCGTCCAGACCACGAAGAAAGCAGCGGATAAGGGGCAGTTTGACCTCTTCGCCGGCTTCGGCGGGGCCGAGGAAAACGGTGAGTCGGTATCTGCCTTTGCCATCGACGTCCCCGATGAGAACTGGGACCGCAAGCACGAGCTCGCCCTCGAACGCGAGATGCTGGGGCTGTATGTCTCTGGCCACCCACTTGATGGTTTTGAGGAAGCGCTTGAGGCGCAGACCGATACCCCGATTACGAAGATTCTGAACGGTGAGGTTGGCAATGGCCAAGAGTTGGTGATTGGTGGCATCATCTCGGGCGTCGACAGGCGCTTCTCCAAGCGTGATGGCTCGCCGTGGGCCATCGTGAGCATGGAAGACCACAACGGAGCCCAGGTGGACATCCTCGTGTTTAACCAGGTGTATTCGCTGGTAGCGACCCAGATTGCAGAGGACAATATCATCTTGGCCAAGGTCCAAGTGAAGATTCGCGATGAGCGCATGTCGCTCTTCTGCTCCGATATTCGCGTTCCTGACCTGGGCCCCGGCAATGGAGCGGGCTTGCCACTGCGTCTGACCATGCGCACCGACCAGTGCACGATGGATAACATTGCCAAGCTCAAGCAGGTGCTGGTCAATAACCGAGGCGAATCCGATGTGTACCTCACGCTTGTCGACGGCGAAGAGTCCACCATGATGGTCCTCGGCGAGCACCTGCGTGTGGAGCGCTCCAGCAACCTCATGGGTGACCTGAAGGCCACGATGGGGGCCGGCATCCTCGGATGAATTTAAGGTGATGCGAGATCCAGTGGGAGCGTGATGTCTACGTTATTCTAGACAGCATAGTCTAGAAGAAAGGACATTCCTTCCCCCATGGTCAACAAGATTCGCACGACTCACGTCGGCTCGCTGCCGCGCACGAAGGAACTGCTGGAGGCCAACCTCGAGCGTTCTGCAGGAACCATCTCAGATGAGAAGTTCCACGAAATCTTGGAGCGCTCCGTCGCGGATGTGGTGAAGCGCCAGGTGGATCTCGGCGTCGACATCATCAACGAGGGCGAGTACGGCCACATCACCTCCGGCGCGGTGGACTATGGTGCCTGGTGGAACTACTCCTTTACCCGCCTGGGTGGTCTGACCATGACGGACAAGGACCGCTGGGAAATCGGCGATAAGATTCGTTCCGAGCCGGGGAAGATTCGTCTGTCCTCGATGAAGGATCGCCGCGACCGTGCCCTGTTCTCTGAGGCTTACAACGACCCGGATTCAGGCATTTTCACTGGGCGCAAGAAGGTAGCTAATCCGGAGTTCACCGGCCCCGTGACCTACATCGGCCAGGAGCAGGTCGAGGCTGATGTGAAGCTGCTTGCCGACGCCCTCCCCGCAGACACCGAGGGCTTCGTCGCCGCCCTATCCCCGGGTGCTGCCGCACGTCTTCCCAATAAGTACTACGAGGATGAGTCCGAGCTGGTCCGCGCCTGTGGTGAGGCTTTGTCGGTGGAATACAAGGCCATCACCGATGCAGGATTGACCGTGCAATTCGATGCCCCGGACCTGGCGGAGGCCTGGGATTCCGTCGTGCCGGAGCCAACCGTGAAGGATTTCCAGGCCTTCTTGCACGAGCGCATTGAAATCCTCAACGAGTCCATCAAGGACATCCCGCGCGAGCAAACTCGTCTGCACATCTGCTGGGGATCGTGGCACGGACCGCACGTGACGGACATCCCGTTTGAGGACATCATCGATGAGATCCTGCAGGCTAAGGTCGGCGGGTTCTCTTTCGAGGGAGCGTCGCCGCGCCACGCGCATGAGTGGCGCGTGTGGCAGGACCACACGCTGCCGGAAGGAACCGTTATCTACCCAGGAGTGGTGTCTCACTCCACCAATGCCGTTGAACACCCGCGCCTAGTTGCTGACCGCATCATCCAGTTCGCCGAGCTGGTCGGTCCAGAAAACGTCATCGCGTCGACCGACTGCGGCCTCGGTGGTCGCCTGCACCACCAGATCGCGTGGGCTAAGTTGGAGTCCCTCGTTGAGGGCGCTGAGATTGCAACGAAGGAATTGTTCTAGGGCCTAGCCTGGGGGAGGAGCAGAGTCATCCACGGCTAACACAAGGGGAGGCGCTGCGGAGAAAGTCTCGCAGCGCCTCCCAGTGTGGACTCTGTGGCTTAGTTCGCAGCCTTTACGTCGGCCTTGTCGTTCTTCTTACTGTTGTCCCAGTAGAAGCCCATGCTCTTGAGGAAGGCGCGCAGGCCGTTCAGGATGGACGGGTCGAACTCAGCCGCGACGACCGCAACGCGGATTCCCGCGGAGAGCAGAGCCAAGGCGCCGACAACCCACGCGGAGATTTCCTTCGTTTTCTCCGTCGGGCGAGCAGACTGGACGAACTCGGGCATCTCGTCCCACTCTTTCTCCAGCTTCGCTTCCTTCTCCGTCTCAATGCACTCCGGTTTCTCCGGCATGCCTGAGGAACCGTAACCATTCAGCACGCCGTAGGCCAGCTCCTGCGGGCCCATGAAGGACGACCCTGCAGTGCCGTCGGCGACGGCAGCCTCGTGGTCCTTACGCGCCTGGTTGACCTCATCCTTGCACTCCTGGGACAGCTCTGACGTGTTGGGGTGGCCAACATCTGAGGAACCGCCGTCGAAGCCGGTGGTCTCCTTCGTCGGCTTTTCAGCCGGCTCCTGCGCAGCTTCCTGTGCGGAGGCGGCCTGGGAAGCATCGGCGGAAGCGTCCTGGGAGATGGGCTCGGAGGAGGCGTCGGCAGCCGCGGCGGTCGCAGATGCGGTGGCCGATGCGGATGCGGAGGTGTCGTTGTCCGCCGCAGCCAGCGGGGTGACCAGCGCCAGCGTGGTGGCGCAGACGGTGACAAGGGATGTGGAAAGACGCATAGCGAGGGTTCTCCTTGTGAAGGGAAAAGGCAAATATGAAAAGGCTTCTCAGAAAGCTCATTTCAATGTAGCAGCCCCTTCCCGTGGGGGATAGGGCTTAGAGGAACTTCTCCAGCTGTGCACGCAGCGGAGCCGGAGCGAGGCTGAGTACGGTCTCTCGGACGCCCGGAACACGCAGAATGCCAATGGTTGCGGCCAGCGCGGCAATCACACCAATGACGGAACCGGCGATGACACCACCAGAAATCGAGCGGGAGCTGTTCTCCGCAGAGCCCTTGGAATCCTTGCCGCCCTGGGTGTCCTTGTTGTCGTCGTTTTGGTCAGAATTGCCCTGGTCGGTGCCGGCATCCTGCTCGTCCTTGCCATCCTGATCGCCGCTGTTGTTGCCGGCGTCATCGGAGTTGGAGTCGTCCGGTTCTCCATCGGTGGAGCCAAGGAGGTCCTCGACGGAGTAGACAGTGGTGGTACCAGAAACCTCGTTGCCGACGATGAGCAGGTAATCACCGTTTGGGGAGTCCGCCTTATCTACGAAAGCGAAGCCCTCTGGGCCGAGGTCGCCGGCATCAGCAAACTCATCGGTGGAGAAGTCGCGGTTGTTGACGTAGGTGACAAAGGAAGCGTTGGCGGGGTCGGTGACGTCGTAGACGAAGATGCCGCCGACACGCTCAGCACCAATGAAGGCGTAGGTGCGCTCGCCCACCTTGCCAATAACGAGGGCCTCTGGCTCGGGACCCTTGTTGTCGGAGCGGTCATCGAATTCAGCTTCGTCATTGTTGGCGTTGTGGTGGAACACGCCCGGCTCGTTGAGCTCTGCGGTGATCTCCTCGAACTCAGAACCGGAGTCGAAGACAACGGTGCCGTTTGCATCGTAGATGCTGAAGGAGCGGGAGCCGTAGGCGTACAGTTCGTCGAAGCAGCCCTTCTCCTCATTCCAGCCGGAGGCGTTGGTGAGCTTTAGGTTGCCGGCCTGCTTCTTGTCGGCGAGGTCTTCCAGGGAGACGTCGCCAAGCGCGCCCTCGCACACCTTGCCATCCTCAACGAGATCTCCAAGCTCCACCTCATCGGTGTAGACGCCGGAGCCGTTGTCCTTTTCCTTCACGCCCCACTCGCGCGCATCGCCTTCGTTAGCGGTGGCGAAGTAGGTTTTGCCACCCGCAGTGAACGCGCCGATGGAGTCCGGCATGGACAGGCCCTTGACTGGGACTGTGCGCAGCTCAGCTTTGTCGTCCTTGTTGGAGGTGTCGAGCGGAGTCTTGCTGTGGTCAGCAACGTGGGCCGGGACAATTTTTTCGACGGTGGCGGACTCGATATCGACGATGGCAATAGCATTGGCCTCCTGCAAGGTCACGAATGCCTTGCCGTCCTGGGAGGAGATGTACTCAGGCTCGAAGTCGATGGAAGGCTTGGACTCGTGCGCGGACGGGCCAAAGACGCGTACGCCCTCCGGGAGATCCTGGCCGTCAAAGGCCTTAAAGTCAGCAACGCGGGCATCAGCCTCGGTCGGGGCTTCGACGCCCTCTGGCAGCTTGATAACGGACACGGAGCCCTCTGGATCCTTGACGTAGTCAGTGCCCTCAGCGTTGAGCTCGTTGGAGGGCTCACCCTCGTTGGCCACGAGGGCGTAGCCGCCATCGGCAGTGATATGAACGTTATCCGGAAGAGCGCCGACGGTCACGCGGCCCAACTCTGCGGACTCCAGGTTCTCAGCCGCGACGTTGAAGAACAGCGCTTCGCCTTCCTCGGTCTTATCGGCCTGCTGAACGGCGGCGACAGCCAGACCATCAGGGCGAACAGCAACAGAGTTGATCTCTTTGCCTTCGCCTGCGGAAATCGAGCCGATGCGGGTGAGGGTTGTCGGGTCGGAAGCATCAAGAACATCAATCTCACCGGCATGAGCATTGACGGTGAGGATGCGCTTGGTTGCTGGGTGGAAGGCCACGATTTCGGCAGCGGACTCCTTGTATACCCCCGACTCGTAAGTGCCAATCGGGGACACCTTGAGGCTGGCGTTGGCAACAGAGTGCTCGATCACGCTATCCACAATCTTGGCGGAAGCTGCTGGGACAGCCAGGCTGACGGTGGTAGCGGTTGCAACGCACAGGGCAAGGGCGCGGCGGGAGACAGAGCGAGACATAGTGGGAGGCTCCTTGTGATGAGACGGAAAGATTCCGAACTACGGTACGTGCCGCTGTGTACCGCTTTGAGGAACAGAACATGACGTCCGGGCAAGATCTGGGTGAACCTTCGGTGAACCGGTCGAACGTTAGGTAATGCACGCCGCGCGCAGAGCAGCGCGTAGAATGAGCCACCATGACACGCACCCCGGAAGACTTCGAGCCAGTCCACGCCTCGGATATCCAGCTGGCCCAATCACGCATTAGCTCGGAGATCGCCCCGACCCCTCTGCAATACTGCCCGCGTCTGTCCCAAGAAACCGGGTATGAGGTCTACCTCAAACGTGAGGACCTGCAGGACGTTCGCTCCTACAAGATTCGCGGAGCCATCTACGGAATGTCCAACCTTGGTGAGAAGCAGCGCGCGCAGGGCATCGTCACGGCGTCGGCAGGCAACCATGCCCAAGGCGTGGCTTACGCCTGCCGGACCATGGGGATCCAAGGCAAGATTTACGTCCCGGAACCCACTCCGAAGCAGAAGCGCGACCGCATCCTCGTTCATGGTGGGGACTTCGTGGAGCTCGTCGTCACTGGCGCTAACTTTGATGAGGCAGCAGCTGCAGCACACGCAGATGCCGCGGAGCGTGGTGCCTTTTTCATCGAGCCTTTTGACTCCCGCGATACCGTCACCGGCCAGGGCACGGTAGCAGCTGAGATCGTGGCGCAGCTATCATCTTTGGGCAAGTCCCTCGACACCGTCGTGGTACCCGTCGGCGGTGGCGGTCTGATCTCCGGCATCACGTCGTATCTAGCGGACATGGCCCCTCGCACGGCAGTGGTGGGGATTGAGCCGGCCGGGGCGGCGTCACTCAGCGCAGCCTTTGCAGCGGGCGAACCGGTGACGCTGGAAACCGTGGACCCATTTGTGGATGGTGCCGCTGTCAAACGCATAGGGGAGTTACCTTTTAAGGTTCTGGAAGCCAACCAGGGCCGCCTGCATTGGGATACCGTCTCCGAAGGTGCCGTGTGCACGGAGCAGCTCGCGCTGTACCAAAACGAGGGCATCATTGCCGAGCCCGCCGGCGCACTGAGCGTCACCGGCTTGCGCACGCTCAACCTGCAACCAGGATCAACGGTGGTCTGCGTGATTTCCGGCGGCAACAATGACGTGCTGCGCTACGCCGAAATCATGGAGCGCTCCCTGGTGCACCGCGGGCTCAAGCACTACTTCCTCGTGAACTTCCCACAGGAGCCGGGGCAGCTGCGCCACTTCCTGCAGGATGTCCTTGGTCCGGAGGATGACATCACGTTGTTCGAGTATCTCAAGCGCAATAACCGCGAGACTGGTGCTGCGCTCGTGGGCGTCGAGTTGGGAACCGCGGCAGGTATTGATGGTTTGTTGGAGCGCATGGAAGAATCGAAGCTGAACTGCCAGCAGCTGAAGCCAGGCACCCCCGAGTACGACTTCCTCGTCGCCTAATGCTGGAGAAATACCAACGTCCAGTCGCAGGGAAGACTGTCGAGCACGAGATTGAGATTAAGCGTTCTCGATTCATCACCCTTATCGGGCGGGTGACGGATGAGGACGAAGCGCGGGCGTTCATCGATTCCGCCCGGGACCGGTTCCCCGATGCCCGCCACCACTGTTCGGCGTACATCTATCACGTTGATGCGGCGAATCCGGTTGAGCGCTCCTCCGATGATGGCGAGCCCTCCGGCACCGCAGGAAAACCCATGCTTGATGTGCTGAAAGGCTCCGGTCTGCTCGATATTTGTGCGGTGGTGGTGCGCTATTTCGGCGGCATCAAGCTGGGTGCAGGAGGGCTTGTCCATGCGTATGGCGGTGCAGTAAGCGAGACCATGGAACAAGTAACGGCCGTCACTCGGGCCCTTCGCGAGCTGTACACTCTTGAGGTTTCTCACGCCGATGCTGGGCGCCTCGAGGCGGACCTACGCAACCGCGGGGTGGACATCGTCGACACTGCCTACGGCCAGGCGGTGATGTTTACCGTGTCCGTCGCACCCGGTGGGGAAGAAGAACTCACCGCCACCCTGGCTGCCCTGACCCAGGGGGAGGTGGCCCCGAACGAAGCGGGCACAGCCTGGGTGGAACTCAGCGGTTAACTCGTAGTGCTACGAGCCCGAGTCCACGCCGCATAGAGGGCAGAGGGATTGTAGAATAAGCGCCATGACTATGCAGCGACGCCCCAATAACCCTATTGAGAAGCGCAAGCAAGCCGTGCGTACCCACGCACGGAACGGCGCTATTGCCGTTGTGGGTGGCGTCGGCGGAGGTATCCTCCTGGGATTGACTGTGGGGAGTTTTTCCACGTGGATGGTGCTAGGTCTCGTCATCGCCGTGGTGGGTGGCGCCTATAACTGGCTAAAGATCCAGAAGATCGTCAACGAAAACCACAACCTTTAGGCCGCCCTATGGCTATTCAGCCAGACGGCCGCCCAGTTCGTATCGATGCCTGGGTCTGGTCTGTTCGCATGTTCAAGACCCGTTCCGAGGCTGCCACCGCAGTGCGCGCCGGGCACGTCAAACTCAACGGCAACGCCACCAAGCCAGCGCAGCAGGTCGTCCCTGGTGACCGCGTCCGCGTGTGGCGCAACCATCACGAGCATGACCTGGAAGTTCTTGCCACCGTGTCCAAGCGCGTGGGGGCTCCCGTCGCGCGCACCTGCTACATCGACCACGCCCCGCCACCTCCACCGAAGGAATTCCTTCCGTCAGTTCCGGTTCGCCCACGTGGCGCCGGACGCCCCACCAAGAAGGAACGCCGGCAGATGGATAAGTTCCGCGGTGGTTTCAGGTGACTACCTAGCGGGTGCTACGCAAAGCCTTAAGCCGGGCGTTCAAGCGGCGCTTGCGGTCGGAACGGTCGCCCGCTTCCGACGTAGCCTCAATGTGCTGGGGTCCGAACTTGTCGAGCAATAAATCGTCGATAAGCCTGACCTGCCCCGGGCGGAAACGGTAGCGCATAGCGTCGTGCACGTGGGCGATGGCGTCCTCATCCAGTAACTCCCTGAGTTGGCTCAAGCGGGTGATGCCATTGCTCTCTAGGAGTTCAGCGAGGAAGCGGTAGTGCTCTGAGCGGGAGCGTGGGAAACGATTGCCCAAGATGATGGCGAGCACGCCAGGCAACGTTTCCGCAGTGAGAACAATGTCCTTGTCAGTTTCGGTTCGCGGAGCCTTGAGCGCTGCGATTTCATCAAACTGTTGGTCGGCGAGCTCGATGAGACCAGCGGCGAGGGTAAAGAGGCGATCGACCTGTGGAGACGGCGGGTTCGGGCCTTGTTTATACCGGATATCGTGCTCAAACTCGGCCCACGCATGCTGCAGGACGGTGCGGATCTGAACCTCGAAGGTCCAGCCGACATAGGGCACAAGCTCTTCGAGGGCAGCGGTGCTATCTTCAGTGACTGTGAGGACTAGGTGGTGGGAACCATAACCAAAACCACCGGAAATACGGGTTTCCGCAGCCTTATCGACGGAACGCCTGACGTCAAACGTTTCCCCAAGGACAGCGAGAGCTTCGGGAATTACCGTGGAATGAAAAACATTGATGCGTACACCGAGGACATCATGGATGTCTTCCCACGGCGAGGGGTACATGAGTTCACCGTTCTCACGCTTTTTCTTAGCCTTGGCCTTGAGTGAGGGCCACTGTTTCACGCGGGTGGCTACGCGGTCGAAGATAATGCCGGCGTCGTTGAGCAGTTCTTCAATGGTGTATCGGAAGTCTTGTGCCGCGGTGGGGTGGGCATGAATCCAGGAGTGGTATTGGTTGCTTAGGCGAGACATGGGTGATTCAGCCATTGATATGAACACGACTCCTTTCGGCAACGGCGGGGAATTCAGTGGAGGTGCTTTATACCTCCAGTGGAAAGCCGTTAGCCAATACTAGTGGTTGTGGGCTGAGAGTGGGTCTATGGCGCGGGCGCAGTTCACACGCGCGGTCAGCGAGTTCAGTGGCCGCGTGATGAGAAACATCAACCAAGGCGTAGACCGTCTGGGAATCAGGAACCAGGTAGGTGATGCGCTGAGCTTGGGTCAGCCGCCGAAGGTGATTGTCCACAATAACGAACGTTTGTGGATGAGCGAGCCAGGCAGACATTGTGCAGTGTTGGGTGCGCACTTCCAGGCCGCCGTGCGCGCCGGGTAGGCTGTGCTCGGCCGGGCGGGTAAAGAAGCGCAGGCCCCGGTCGGTGAGTGCTCGGCGCTGCAAGTTCAGTGCGGCGGCATCCCATGCTTGGCGCACTGTAAGTCCCATGTCATCAAGTGCGCGCTGGCTCACTCGCTTAACTGTTGTGCCCGCGCCATGCTGTATGGCCATAGACAGTGTTCGAGAGAGCTGGATGCTGGCAGGGGAGTCACTGAAACCGTCATCACACAACTTCACGCCGTTGAGGTCCGCACTGGGGCACAAGGCGGGAAGGAGGTGGTCGACATGCAGGGACGTGGGCAGTGCAACGGTCATGGTGGGCTCCGATAAAGGTAGAACTAAGAATTTCTTACCCTTATTGGACTGGCGTTCACCGCCCTAGGTTCCCAACAGCCTTGAAAAATTTTTTCTGGGCGAGTTGTCCTCGTGCTAACGGTTTAGAAAGGAGGAGCTTCGTCCAGCTGGAGCTCTTCGAGCAGCGTGTCAGCGGGCCAGATCGCAATGTCTTGGCCTTTGGCTTGCAGTTCCTCCGCACGTTTTTCCTTGGAGGTCTTGGTGGCCCATTGTCCGGCCACAAGAATGGTGGTCTTTTTCGTTACGTTCTTGCCCACCTGGCCACCGCGTTCGGCAATCTTTGACCACAGCACCCCTTTGTCGAAGGGTTCGAAGTCACCGGTGAGAGTCACGTGCTGGCCGAACAGAGCGCCATCGGGATCGGCGTCGGGGTTTGGTTCTGGAATCGTGTCTGGGGTGGACACGGATTGCCAGGGTGCTGGGCCACGGCGGTCCTTAGGCTCGGAGCTCTTCTTCTTTTTGGCAGAAGCGGCTCCAGCCATGCGGGTGTTATCACGGAAATCAGTGCCTGCGCCCACATCGGCAGCGGACAGTGGTGCGGTGTTAGCGCGCAGGACGGGGATGATGGATTCTTCGCTCATGGTGCCTAGAGCGAACTCGCGGGTAGAGAACAGATCCTCAATAGAGCCGGAGTGGCCGAATAGGCGAGCAAGCGCACTGACAATTTCGCCAGCTGCGCGGGCGTCCGCGGTGGCCTCATGGTGGTGGAACTCGGTCGAACCGATGCATGAGGCAACGGTCGGTAGCTTGTGATTTGCCACGTCGATGATGCCGGTTCGGGACGCATCGCGTGCCAGAGCCAGGGAGCAGGCTAAGCGGATTTTTGGAATGGTGGCCTCGGCCTTTTTCAGTCCACTGCGCAGGGCAGTGGAATCGAACTGTGCGTTGTGGGCCACCAACGTGTCCGAGCCGAGGAATTCGAAAAGCTCGGCGGCAGCATCCGCGAAGGACGAGGCATCGGCCACGTCCTCGGCAGTGATGCCGTGGATACCCACGTTGACCTCATCGAAGTGTTCTAAGCCCGGAGGGGGCGTGCACAGCCACGTGCGAGATTCAGTTTCTTCACCGTCACGGAAGCGAACGGCTCCAATCTGGCATACCGATCCCCAGTTGTCGTTGGCCGTCTCCACGTCGACGGCAGTGAAATCCAATCCAGGAATTCTTGCACTGCTGGCGGGCGCCTCACCACGCAGTGCAGCCTCGACTGCACGTGTGAAAGCCTGCGCATCCTGACCAGGGGCGAAACGAATGATAGCGAGGTCAGTGTCTCCTGCATCACGTATCACGACCTGCCCAAAGCCCGTCGCCGTTGGTGCCGTGCACTCCACGCTCGTGGCATCCGCCAGCGACATTTCCTCGCGGGATGCAGCACCAAGTGACGCCGCAAGCTGCGAGCGGTGGAAAGTAAGGGCATCGGCGGTGACGTCGATGACGGCACCGTGGGCGGTGTAGGACACGAATTCCTTTCAGGATGTGGGTTTGACGGCATGCAGCGCCAGTTTAGCTCTCAGCAGAATCGTCAGAGCCAACAGTCTCCGCAGCCTCATCGGTTTCATCAAAGACGGGTGGCTCGGTTTGGCGCAGGATGAGCGTCGAGCGCGGCTGGACCATGATGGTTCCTTCGGCGTCGATAAGCTTCTCCTCGTCTGGGTAACCACCGGAGTCGGACGTGTCCACGATGAGACGCCAGCTGGCGCCCAAATCCTTGGTGGGAAGGGTGAACTCGATGTCTTCGTGGTGAGCATTGAAGATCATGATGAAAGAATCATCCGTGATGCGCTCGCCGCGAGCAGTGGTTTCCGTAATAGCATTGCCGTTGAGGTAGACCATGAGGGCCTTGCCAAACTCGAAGTCCCAGTCGCCCGGGGTCATAAGCTTGCCGGACGGCACGAGCCACGCAATATCACGATCCTTCACATCGGAACCGAAGGGGCCACCGGCCAGGAAGCGCTGGCGGCGGAAGACTGGGTGGTTCTTGCGGATATTGATCAGACGCTTGGTGAAGCCGTGCATGGCGGCATTCTTTTCCTGGTCCAGCATCGACCAGTCAATCCAGGAAATCTCGTTGTCCTGGCAGTACACGTTATTGTTGCCACCTTGCGTGCGGCCCAGCTCATCACCGTGGCACAGCATGGGGGTGCCTTGGGATAGGAGCAGGGTCGTAAGGAAGTTACGAATCTGACGGCGACGAAGCTGCTTGATCTCCTCGTCATCCGTGGGGCCCTCCACACCGTGGTTCCATGACCTGTTGTGGGACTCACCATCACGGTTGTCTTCCCCGTTCGCGTCATTGTGCTTCTCGTTATAGGTCACCAAGTCACGCAGAGTGAAGCCATCGTGCGCGGTGATGAAGTTGATAGACGCGGTGGGACGGCGACCATTGTTGGCGTAAAGATCCGAGGAACCAGTCAGGCGGGAGGCGAATTCACCCATGGTGGATGGCTCACCGCGCCAGAAATCGCGGACGGTGTCGCGGTACTTTCCGTTCCACTCGCTCCAGATCGGCGGGAAGTTACCAACCTGGTAACCATTGTGGCCGACATCCCACGGCTCAGCGATGAGCTTGACCTTGGAGACCACGGGATCTTGCTGAACCAAGTCGAAGAAGGTGGCCAGCTTGTCAACGTCATCAAGCTCACGCGCCAGGGTGGAGGCCAAGTCGAAGCGGAAACCGTCTACGCGCATCTCCTCCACCCAGTAGCGCAGGGAATCCATGATGAGCTGCAACGAGTGCGGGTGACGCACGTTGAGAGAGTTACCGGTGCCGGTGTAATCCATGTAGTGCTCGGGGTTGTCATCCACCAAGCGGTAATAGGCATGGTTGTCGATGCCGCGGAAGGCAATGGTGGGGCCCATGTGGTTACCCTCAGCAGTGTGGTTGTACACCACGTCAAGGATGACTTCGATGCCGGCCTCGTGGAAGGCGCGGACCATGGCCTTGAATTCTGCGACGACCTCACCGGGCTTCTTGGCGTAGGCATAGTCTGCGTGCGGGGCAAAGAAGCCGAATGTGTTGTACCCCCAGTAGTTGCGCAGGTCTAGTTGGCGCAGACGGTCATCCTGGAGGAATTGGTGAACCGGCAGAAGCTCTACCGCGGTGACACCGAGGTCTTTGAAGTAGTTGATGATGGCTGGGTGTGCCATGCCGGCGTAGGTTCCACGCAGTTCTTCGGGGACGTCTGGGTGGGACATCGTCATGCCCTTGACGTGGGCTTCGTAGATGATGGTCTCATTATCCGGGGTGTGCGGGCGGTTGTCGCCGTGCCACTCGAAGAAGGGATTGATGACCACCGAGAGCATGGTGTGGCCGAGCGAGTCCTCCTCGTTGCGGCCGGTGCCGGGCTCAGAGGCGTAGATATCGTAGGAGTACAGGGAGGCATCCCCGTCGAAGTCTCCGTCGAATGCGCGGGCGTAGGGGTCCACGAGGAGCTTGGAGGGGTCACAGCGCAGACCGCGCTCAGGCTCGTAGGGTCCGTGGACGCGGTACCCATAGCGCTGGCCGGGGGTGACATTGGGGAGGTAAGCGTGCCAGACGTGCGCGGTGATCTCGGTGAGTTCAACGCGCTCCTCGGTGCCATCTTGATCGATGAGGCACAGCTCGACCTTTTCTGCTGCTTCGGAAAAGATTGCAAAGTTGGTTCCGGCTCCATCGAAGGTGGAACCGAGGGGTGATGGGGAGCCAGGCCACACCTGGCGAGAATGTAGCGCTTCAGCACGGGTGTCAGTCATGGCGTTCAGCTTAGTCATATTTGACGAAAGGGATCGTCACGCGCGGGGAACACAGCGAACTCACAGGGCGCGTAAACCAGCGATGACGAGTTCCGTGGCGCGCACGGCAGCATCATCGGTGAGTGACTCTGTGGAAGCGCCACCGAGCTGGGCGTGGGACTGTTCCATGAACGAGGCGCCGAGGACATAATGAATCAACGTGCGTGCGGCGACGCCGATGCTTTCCGACGCCCCCTCCGGCACCTCCTTCTGCAGGGCTTCGCAAAAAAGCTCCTCAAGGTCGGCGCGTGTGGTTGACTCCGGAAAGGCGGCTCCGGCGATCGCTACTTCGGCGCCGTCCCGCCATCGCGAGAGTTCGCGGTGGAGGGAGCTTGCTAAATCGACCGGGGTATCGCCGGTAACCGGTGAGAGGATTTCCGCGGCCATGGCAGCGATAAGGGCCTGCTTGTTGGCCACATGCCAATACAAGGCGCCGGGAGCAACGCCGAGGGTCGTGGCGACGCGGCGCATGGTGACGTCGGCAAGCCCATAGCTAGTTAAGAGCTCTAGGGCCGTGGATACGATAGCGTCGCGAGAAAGGTGCACAAAGGTCTACTTTACGGGTCGGGCGGAGATGGTGGGGCAATAAAGAGTAGTGAGACTCACAGGAAGCTTCAAGGTGTGGGTCATGATTTCTTCAACGACGCCTTGTTAGGGTTGTGTGAAATGCACAAGAGCATGCGTTATGTCCGCTACGCATCGAGCGCAGTGGACGTGGCGAAATCTGTCGCTCTCTTTATAGAAATTTAGGAGTTAACCCTTGTCTTTTTTGACCCCTGCCAAGAAGTCCCTCGTTGCAGTTGCACTCGTTGCGCCGCTGACCCTGGCTGCCTGCGGTGGTGACGGCGAGGACGTTGCGGAGACCGCCTCCTCCGCGGTCAAGACCACCACGACCACCAAGTCCAAGGAGGAGACCTCCGAGGAAAAGGATAAGGACAAGGAGTCCGAGAAGAAGGACGAGGGCGCGGAGAAGAAGGACGGCGAAGAGCAGGCCCCGAAGCCGGAAGGCGAAGAGGCGCCGGCTGAGGGTGAAGGCGCTGAACAGACTCTTGCTAACCCGTTCGAGAACGGTGTGGACCCCTTCCAGAGCATGCCGAAGGTCGATCCGATCCAGGGCCAGGCCGCAAGCCAGGAAGACATCGACGGAATCAACGGCCTCGTTCGCGGTATGTACGACCAGCAGACCATGCGTAGCTTCGTGAAGTACCTGCCGGATCACACCTGTGAAGCAGTGCGTAATGACCCGAACTCCGGCCTGAGCGAGTTGGACTACAACCAGATTCCGGATGTTCCGATGAACCAGCTCAAGGACATGATGGCAACAGCCGGTGCTGACACCTCCCAGATGGAAGGCTTCGATTGGAACCAGACTGGCGTTGAGTCCATCAACGACGTCGTGGTCGATGGTGACTCTGCGTCCGCAACCGTGAACGTCAACACCAGCAAGGGCTTGGATAGCTCCACCATGCGTTTCAAGCGTGAGAACGGTAACTGGACCTTCTGCAACTAAGCGCAGCTCGTGTCTGTACTGCGTACTCCGCACCTTCGTATACCCCGCGCCATCGGCTTTGGCGCGGGGTTGCTCGCGTTGGCGCTCCTTCTTTTCTCTGGGGTTGGGGCTGTGTGGGGTCTGTGGCGGCCCACGCTGGAGGGGCATCGAGTGGAGGGCGGTGGGTATGCGCTGACTAACTCCGCGAACGTGCAGTTTCTATCCTTTGTCACATTCGTCATGATTACCGGCCTTCTTGGGGTGGTGATCGGCACGGTGGCTTATCTTCGAGGGGAGCGCTTTCGGGGTGTTGGGGTGCTTGTGTGGTCAGGCGTGGTGTGCTTGGCGGGTGCGGCGGCCTTTTATGTCTTCGGCGGGGCTACTGCCACGGCCGTGCCGGAGAACCCCGGAGAGTTTGTCGAGTTTGTGCCGAAATTTTCTCCTGCCATTGGATGGCTCGTGGCCCCGTTTATGTCCATGTTTGCCTACTGGTCTGCTGTTTTTATTAATCCTGATAGTGGTTATGGGATGACGACTGGCAATGATCCGAGCAATAAAACACAGAAAAGTCTAGAATCCGCAGATTAAATGAGGAAAGATGGGTGTTAAATCTGCCGAAGGCCAGCTTCTCTATCTCTAGGAGTCACCTCTATGGACTTCGTTCTCGCTTTAGGCGAAAACCCTGACTATCCTCTCTGGCTGCGTGCGAGCCACCTCATCAACTTCATCTTGATGGGTATGTTGCTTCGTTCCGGCTGGGAGATGCTATCTTCCATGCCACGTCTGTGGTGGCGCAATGACTGTGCGCCTGGTACCGAGTGGTTGAAGTTCACTAAGCGTGAGCTCCCGAAGGAGGAGGGCGTGTACACCTCCCTCATGGATGAGCTCTCAGCCTCACCATTGCTGACATTACCGGGACGTGAAAACATCGGTCTGGGACGCCACTGGCATGGTGTGTCGGTCATGCTCTGGGTGCTCAACGGACTCGTTTATGTCACGTTGCTCTTCGCCACCGGCTTGTGGCGGCGCATCGTTCCGACTTCCTGGGACATCATCCCCGAGGCGTGGGATAGCTTGCTTACCTACATGAGTCTGCAAACACCGGCTCTTGAGCATTTCGATCCCTACGATGCCTTGCAGCAATTGGCCTACTTTGGAGTCATTTTCATCCTTGCACCATTCATGATGCTGACGGGTGTGGCCATGGCTCCAGCGGTGCGCGTCCGCTTCCCGTGGTACGTCAAGTTGTGGGGCGGCCACCAAGGTGCACGTTCCCTGCACTTCATCGGCATGGTCTTCATGTGTGTGTTCATCATCATCCACGTCTTCCTAGTGTTCTTCGTCCACCGCGAATACAACATGGTGCATATGGTCTTCGGTGATGTCACTCCGGAGCGCTATGCCCAAGCCTTCACCACAATCGTCATCACCATCGGTCTTGTCATCGCCTTCTGGATTGGCCTGTCCTACTGGTCCTTGGCGGACCGCGCACGTGCGCACCGCCTTACTACAGGAATTTCGGAGATTGGTCGCAAGCTCTTCCTCAACTGGATGCGTCCCCAGGGTGCCAGCAAGAGCGCGTACACGGACAAGGACATCTCTGAGTTTCACTGGACCAACGGCTTGCCGCCGACCCCGGAAGAGTCGCAGGAATGGACTGCCTTCCACGACAACGATTGGGCTGGCTACGAAATTACTGTTGCGGATGACGTGACTGGTGCCTCTCGCGTGGTGACACTAGAGGAACTCCGCGCACTGCCACAGCGCTCGTACATTGCAACCCACACCTGCATGCAGGGCTGGTCGGCGACCTCCCGGTGGGAAGGTCCTGCCATCAGGGATGTTCTGGCCTTGCTGGGGCCGAAGCCCGACGGTGCGAACTATGTGATGGTGGAATCTTATGGCCTGGCCCAAAAGATGTATGACAACCGTCCGCGTGAGCCCTTCTACGCTTGTTTTGACATCGAGACGGCTTCGGAAGAGCAGTCAATTCTGGCGATTACACGAAATGACAAGCCGCTCGAGGTTCATCTTGGTGCTCCCGTCCGTGCCCGTGTGGAATCCAATCATGGCTATAAGGCCGTGAAATGGGTAAGCAAAGTCGCGTGGATTCGTGACTACGCTGACTATGGAGACGGCCGTGGCGGTACTCGTGAGGACTCGGCATTGCAGGCCTTCAATGGCCGTATTTAAGTAGGGGCGTACACTCTCCTCCATGTCGATTGTTTCCAGTTATTTTCAGGTCAGCGGCGTCAAAGACGATAATGATGTTCGTAAGGCGCTGCAGGCTTTATATGACATCTTTGCGGAAAATGGGCTTGGTCAGGCGACCTTCGAGATTACCGATTCGGATCACGCGCAGCTTGTGGTGAAGCACAAAGAGAACGTGGAACCGTCCATCGACGTGATGAATAAGGCGTTGGCGAAAGCGGGCGAGTACCGCATCATCGCTTAACGCCGAAGGGGGCAAGAGGCGTCTAGCAACCTAAGGCCAGACGACGGGGGAGGAGCCCATGGCATCGTGGGAAATGTCATCGATGCCGTGGAGTACATGTTTGATGCCGCGGCCGAGGGCGGTGACCAGTTGGGCGTCGGAAAGCCCAGCTCCTGTCATGACGGCGTAATCCACCCGGATCTGCAGGCCATCCATGTTGGAGTGGCAAAATGCGGACGCCGAATGGTTGGCCCGGTTCCAGTCATTGCAGATGAGGAACATCTTGGAAAACTCGCCGCCGGGAAGGTTTGGATCCCAGTGGCCCTTAATGATGAGGCTAGGTCCAGAATCTATGGCAAAGGCGAAGAGAACATCGTTGATCCACGCGTAGATGGCGTCCCCGGAATCCGATTGAAAGCGTGTGATTCCGAGCGAGGGCAGCATTTCCTCTAGACGGGAAATATCGACGGTGGACACTGGGCCATCGAGCTCGGAAGGCTCATCCGGCGCCGCGGGACGGGGAAGCATCAGTGCAGGAAAACGCGTTGCGAGCTCCTCGAGACACGCCCCTGCATTGAACAGCGCCGGCAGGACGGATGCAGCGAGCTGTGCTGTGGTGGGTGCTTGGTGGACGACGAGGAAAGAATGACCCCACACTTCGACCTCGGTGGGGGTGGTGTAATTGAGCACCAAATGGGGTGACAGGCAGTCGTGATTCCAGTCGTTGACGAACTCGCTGAGCTCAGGGATTTCACCAAACCCAAGGGCCCCATTATGAGTGGTGTAGAGGCGCAAGATGGGCTCACCGTCGGTGTCCATGTACACGCGAGTTTCCCCTAAAGGGGAGTGGGGAAAGAGGAGCTCGTCGGCGTTGACGCGGATGCAATCCAGCTCTTCGCAGTGTGCGAGCTTCTCCATTCGAGTGAGTAGCTCGGAGTGGTCCTGGCCGTCGTGCTCGTCGGCGTCGTTACTCATGTCGCCGCCTCTCTTCACCAGTGGTGGTGCGTCAATGTATTAGTAGTGACACATTCTATAACCTGCACCTTGGGGCCCGCTGGCTTTTGGCACGGGTATAGTAAAGGGAAGGTATAGAAACCACTGCATATTATAAAAAGGGGCTGCGCCATGCTAAGAACCATTGACCTGCGTGGAGAGAAACTCACTACCTCCCGCCTGCGCCGAGTCCTGCCGCGTGGAGGCACGGATGTGTCCTCCGTGATGGACACAGTGATCCCCATGGTGGAGTCAGTACGCGATGGTGGCGCGGCCGCAGCCCTCGATTTTGGTGAGCGTTTTGATGGTGTGCGCCCAGAAGCTGTGCGTGTGCGCACCGAAGAGCTCGAGAAGGCCGCAGCCGAACTCGATCCTCACGTGCGAGCCGCAATCGAGGAATCCATTAACCGTGTGCGCGCCGTGCATGCGGATCAGAAGCCTTCCCCGCACACCACAACCCTGGCTCCTGGCGCTACGGTCACAGAGGTGTTCCAGCCGATTGAGCGTGTGGGGCTCTACGTGCCCGGCGGTAAGGCGGTTTATCCTTCCTCGGTCATCATGAACGTCATCCCGGCTCAGGAAGCAGGCGCTGAAGCCATGGTTGTGGCCTCCCCACCACAGAAGGACTTCGGTGGCCTGCCACACCCGACGGTTCTGGCGACCTGCCACATGCTGGGCGTGGACGAGGTCTGGGCGGTTGGTGGTGGCCAAGCTATCGCGCTGTTGGCCTATGGTGACGATGAGCCAGCTACGGGAGAGGCAGCGCTTGAACCAGTCGATATTATTACCGGCCCAGGCAACGTATTCGTGGCTGCAGCTAAGCGGGCGGTACGGGGAGTAGTAGGGATCGACGCTGAGGCAGGACCGACCGAAATCGCCATTTTGGCTGATGAAACGGCGAACCCCGTCTACGTTGCCTATGACCTCATTTCCCAAGCGGAGCACGACCCAATGGCAGCATCCGTCCTCATTACTGACTCCGAAGAGCTAGCGGAGGCCGTGGGCGCAGAAGTAGCTCGGCGTTACACTGCGACGGCGAATGCCGAGCGGGCTGCCGCGGCGTTGCGCGGCGAGCAGTCCGGCATCGTGCTTGTCAGTGACCTTGAGGCGGGCATCGCCGTGGCTGATGCGTATGCCGCCGAGCACGTGGAGATTCATACCGCGAGCGCCCGTGAGGTGGCGGAGCGCATCCGGCATGCAGGCGCCATCTTTGTGGGTGACTACTCGCCGGTACCGCTGGGTGATTACACGGCAGGCTCCAACCACGTCTTGCCAACCTCCGGCACAGCGCGATTCAGCGCGGGGTTGTCCACCCACACTTTCCTGCGCCCAGTCAATCTTGTGGAATATGACCGTGCAGCACTGGGGGAGGTGGCCGAGAAGGTCATTGCCTTCGCCACAGCCGAGGAACTTCCAGCACACGGCGAGGCAATTGCCGCCCGCTTCGATGCCCCGAACACACCCGAGAACTAGCGAGAGCTAGCGACACCTGAGGAGGCCAACACCATGGCTGAGTTGAAGGATCTTCCCCTGCGCGAAGAACTGCGTGGATCTAGCGCCTACGGCGCGCCGCAGCTGACAGTGACGAATCAGCTCAACACCAACGAAAACCCCTATCCGCCGTCGGAGGCTTTGGTCCGAGACATGGTCATGGCCGTCGAAAAGCACGCAGCCCAGCTCAACCGCTACCCCGAACGTGACGCCGTGGAGCTGCGCACCGCGCTGGCGGGCTACGTGAGCGGGCAGACCGGCGTGACCGTTAGCGTGGACAATGTGTGGGCCGCTAACGGTTCGAATGAGGTGCTGCAGCAGTTGCTGCAGGCCTTCGGCGGTCCTGGTCGCAGCGCCCTCGGTTTCACTCCCAGTTACTCCATGCACCCGATTCTTTGCGCCGGCACGCAGACGGAATTCATCTCTTGCCCGCGTACCGAGGATTTCCGGATTGATGAAGAGGCGGCCTTGGAGGCCGTTGAGAAGCACCGCCCTGATGTTATCTTTATCACCACCCCGAATAACCCCACCGGTGATGTTACGCCCATCGAGGTGGTGGAGAAGATTATCCAGGCAGCGCCCGGAAT
Organism: Corynebacterium sp. HMSC05E07; assembly: GCF_001807225.1. Taxonomy (NCBI): domain Bacteria; kingdom Bacillati; phylum Actinomycetota; class Actinomycetes; order Mycobacteriales; family Corynebacteriaceae; genus Corynebacterium; species Corynebacterium sp. HMSC05E07. The sequence continues at coordinate 209,915 of NZ_KV788202.1, read as the reverse complement.
CGTCATCGTGGACGAAGCCTACATGGAGTTTTCTCCCTCGCCTTCGGCCACCACTCTCCTGGAGAACTACCCCACGAAGCTCGTGGTCTCCCGCACCATGTCGAAGGCCTTCGACTTCGCCGGTGGACGCCTAGGGTATTTCGTTGCTGACCCCGCTTTCGTCGAGGCCGTGATGCTCGTGCGTTTGCCGTACCACCTCTCAGTGCTCTCCCAGATTGCGGCCATCGTGGCGATCAAACACAAAGAAGAAACATTGAGCACCGTGGCCACACTATCGGCGGAACGCGATCGCGTCGTGGCCCGCCTCAAGGAGCTCGGCTACTACGTAGTACCGAGCGAATCCAACTTCGTATCCTTTGGGCGCTTTTCCGACCAACACGCAGTGTGGCAAGGATTCCTTGACCGCGATGTTCTCATCCGTGACAACGGCGTCCCGGGACTATTGCGCGCCACCATTGGCCTGCCGCAGGAAAATGACGCCTTCCTTTCGGCCGCAGCGGACCTGGCAGATACAGTAGAGATGGTTGAGAAATAACACCATGAACACGATGTGAAGGAGGAGCGTGAGACTATGAGTACCGACGTAGTTGAGAGCCAAGAGCGCGGTCACCGTATTGGTCGCGCTGAGCGCGCCACAGGGGAGACAAGAATCTCCGTCGAAATCAATCTCGACGGTACTGGGAAGGCGGATATTTCCACAGGTCTGCCGTTCTTCGATCACATGCTCACCGCCGTGTCTACTCACGGCGCCTTCGACCTCACTGTTCACGCTGAAGGCGACATTGAGATCGACGCGCACCACACTGTCGAAGACACGGCCATTGTCCTCGGCCGCGCATTTCTTGAAGCCCTGGGGGACAAGTCCGGCATCCGCCGCTTTGGTTCCCAGCTTCTGCCTATGGATGAGACCCTCGTTGAGGCTGTCGTGGACATTTCTGGCCGCCCCTACTTCGTCATGAACGGCGAGCCCGAGAGCTTGGAATGGCAGATCATCGGCGGGCATTATGCCACGGTGATTAACCGGCACTTCTTCGAGACCTTCGCTATCCATTCTGCGACGACCCTGCATGTCAATGTTCGCTACGGGCGCGATCCGCACCACATCACGGAGGCGGAGTACAAGGCGGTGGCCCGTGCTCTGCGCCAGGCTACCGAACGTGATCCGCGGGTCAGCGGCGTTCCATCGACGAAGGGAGCGCTCTAACCTATTATGAACATCTTTGTTCTTTTCTTGTTTCTCGTCGCTGGGTTGCTTATCGGCGGTGCATGGTCGGCCTACCAGAATGACTCCAAACTCATGACTGTGGTTGCGGGCGTCTTGGCAGCGATAACGATCGCGGCCGCAGTGGCATGGCTGCTGGATATTTTCTCGGAAGGGGTGTCGGCGAAATGACTGGATCGACTCCTACGAGCGTATGGAAGGTTGCCGGCTTTAAAGAGACCATGATCGCGGTGGTCTCCGCGTTCGGTGCCTGGTCAGTGCTGCTGCCCGTTGTGCCCTTGGCGGTGCTTGATGCCGGCGGTTCGGCGACATTGGCTGGCGCTACCACGGGTGTCTTTATGTTGGCTACCGTCCTCACCCAGATGATGACCCCGATGCTGTTGCGTATCTTTGGCTACCGTCCTGTGATGGCGGCCTCAGCTTTGCTCCTGGGAGTGCCAGCGTTGGGGCACATGCTTGGTGACGCCGCTCCCATTGCCCTTGGCTTTTCTGCCCTACGCGGTATTGGCTTTGGTGCTCTGACTGTGGGCGAAAACGCCTTGATCGCGGAAATTACACCGCGACGCCTTCTGGGTAAGGCCACAGGCATTTTCGGATTGTTTATCGGTGCAGCACAAATGGCCTTCTTGCCGGTTGGTCTCGCAGTTGCAGCGGCCTTCAACTACAACATCGTCTACCTGCTGGCGGCGGGACTTGGTCTGCTGGGATTCTTCACCTGCATCCTCGTCCCCAAGATCAAGGCAGCCCCCGTCGGAACCCCGGATCCGTCGGATACCACCCCGCGTGCGCCGATGTGGAAACTCGTGTTGGTTCCGGCGCTGGCGCTGACCAGCTTCTCCGTGAGCTACGGTGTGGCCTCAAACTTCATCTCCCCAGCAGTGCGTGAGCTAGATCCAGAGCGCGGCGCCGTCCTTGGTGGCCTCATGCTGTCCGTTATCGGCGGTGCGGCCATGATCTTCCGCTATGTGGCGGGTGTCGTGGCGGACCGAGCCGGAAGGCCGGGAACGCTCATGATTCCGGCGCAGATTTTCTCTGTCTTTGGTGTGGGACTTATCGCGGTGGTGCTGTGGCAGGAGTGGTCGGTCTGGCTGCTCGTATTCGGAACCACGATTTATGGCGCAGGCTTCGGCGTTGTTCAGAATGAGGCGTTGCTGTCGATGTTCGACCGACTGCCTCGTGAGCGCCTTTCAGAAGGCTCTGCCGTGTGGAATATCTTCTACGACGGTGGCACCGGTCTTGGTTCCACGGCCCTCGGTGCGGTGGTGGCGATGTCCGGTTATGACGGGGCCTTTGCCACGGGTTCCGCCATTATCGCGGTGGGTCTTCTCATGACCTTGGCGGATAGCGCACTGGGCAAGACGCGCGTGAGTGAAATCAATGACATCAAAACCCGACTCCGGATGATTAGGTGGCCGAGGAGGCCTGGAAAGGAACAACGATGAGTTCCCGGAACGTCGCCGTCCTCGATTATGGGGCGGGTAATCTGCGCTCTGCCGTCCGCGCGCTTGAGCGCGTCGGTGCAGAGGTCACCGTCACAGCAGACTCCAAGCGTGCGGTTGAGGCGGATGGTTTGCTCGTGCCCGGTGTGGGCGCCTTCGCCGCCTGCATGAAGGGGCTGCGTGACGCCCAGGGCCCGCGCATCATCGGTCAGCGACTTGCCGGTGGACGTCCGGTTCTTGGCATCTGTGTGGGTATGCAGGTGCTCTTTGAATCCGGCACCGAACATGGCATTCACACAGAGGGCTGCGGGGAATGGCCGGGCGATGTGAGCAAGCTGTACGCTGACGTCTTGCCTCACATGGGATGGAACACCGTGGAAATCCCTCAGGGCAGCGATATGTTCGACGGTATCGGCCCGGAGGATCGCTTCTACTTCGTCCATTCCTACGCTGCCCGTAGCTGGGAGCTGCAGACCGAAATCACCGAGCCACCAAAAGTTGCGTGGTCAGAGTACGGCGGGGACCGCTTTGTGGCCGCGGTGGACAATGGTGCGCTGTGGGCTACGCAGTTCCATCCGGAGAAGTCCGGGGATGCGGGCTCGCAGCTGTTAAAGAACTGGATCGGAACGCTTTAAAGAGCTCGTCCGGAAGGTAGACTACCCACCATGAGCTTTACACTGTTGCCCGCGGTTGACGTTGTTGATGGCCAGGCCGTGCGCCTAGATCAAGGCGAAGCCGGAACCGAAAAGTCCTACGGATCCCCGTGCGAGGCCGCCCTCAAGTGGCAAGCCCAAGGCGCGCAGTGGCTGCATGCAGTGGACTTGGACGCTGCCTTTGGCCGCGGTTCCAACCACGAATTACTGGCAGAGATCACCACGAGTGTGGACCTTGAGGTGGAGCTCACCGGTGGAATCAGGGATGATGAGTCCCTCGCCCGAGCACTGGCCACAGGGGCACGTCGAGTCAACATTGGCACTGCAGCCCTGGAGCAGCCTGAGTGGATAGCTAAGGTGCTGGCTGAACACGGAGATCGTATCGCGGTGGACTTGGCCGTACGGCTCGTTGACGGTGAATGGCGCACCCGTGGCCATGGCTGGGTCTCCGATGGTGGGGACCTCTGGGAGGTTCTCGAGCGCCTCGATTCCGCTGGATGCACTCGTTTCGTAGTCACCGACGTGTCCAAGGACGGTACGCTGCAGGGCCCGAACATCGAGCTCCTGCGCGACGTGGCTGCAGCCACCGATGCTGCAGTGACTGCCTCGGGCGGTATTTCGAGTCTGGATGATCTGCGCGAGCTGGCACTCTACGAGAATGAAGGCATCGATTCTGCCATCATCGGCAAGGCGCTGTATGAAGAGCGCTTCACGTTGGAAGAAGCACTTGCCGCCGTTGCAGAGGTCACTCCGCTGCCGGCTGAGGAGTACATCGATCCTATTGAGGAGGCCTAAGCGTATGGCAGCCATGTCAGGACTTTCTGCCTCAGATCCTCGCGAACTTGTTGCTTTTGCGGAAGCTGCCGTGGACCAGGTCGATGACCTCTTCCGCGCTGGTTTGGGAGCGGCCCCTGCCCGTTTTAAGGGGGAGGGTGACTTTGCCACCGAAGTCGACCTGCAGATTGAGCAGCAGCTGCGGGTGACGCTGAGCCAACTTACCGGCATACCTGTCTTTGGCGAGGAGTCCGGTGGCAGCCTCGAGGACACCGTGTGGGTCGTTGACCCAGTCGATGGCACCGCTAACTACTCCGCGGGTAATCCATGCTGCGGAATCTTGGTCACTCTCCTTCATGAGGCGAAGCCGGTTGTTGCGGTGGCGGACTTCCCGCTCTTGGGCCGCCGCGTCGTGGCCGCAGAAGGAATGCCGCTGCGCACCAGCGGTGGTCCCTCCACCGGGTTTGGTGGCGGAGAAGGCGCTCTCGGCTTTGATGAAGCCCGTGGCCATATTGGCTGCTCGTCGCACCTGCCCACGGCACTGTTCAACGATCTTCGTGAGACTGGCTTGCGCCCGCGCATGACCGGCTCGGTGGGCCTAGATAATGCTTTCGTGGCGCAAGGAGTCTTTGATGGCGCGGTGAATTTCTCACCGCACCCGTGGGATAACGCTGCAGGTGCGCTCATGATCAAGGCAGCTGGAGGACGCGTCAGTGATCCCGAAGGCAACGAGTGGACGGCGACCTCGAAAGGTTTTGTGGGCGGCACCCCACAGGTCCATGCCACCATGTTGGATGCCATTGCTCGCAACCCGCGAGGCCAGCGCTAGAGCGCTTTCTATTATCCCGTTTACCTTCAAACCCCCATCCCTTGAGGAGGACAATCACCATGGCGCTTGCCGTGCGCGTGATCCCGTGCCTAGACGTTGACAATGGCCGTGTGGTCAAGGGCGTCAATTTTGAAAACCTGCGTGATGCCGGTGACCCAGTGGAGCTTGCCGCCCGCTATGACCAGCTGGGAGCAGACGAGTTGACCTTTTTGGACGTATCCGCATCTAAGGATGGTCGCGGCACCATGCTTGATGTCGTGCGGCGTACTGCGGATCAGGTATTCATCCCGCTCACGGTGGGAGGAGGAGTGCGGTCGGTTGAGGATGTACGCGAGCTCCTCCGCGCTGGCGCGGACAAGGTTTCTGTGAACTCGTCTGCACTTGCTCGCCCTGAACTGCTGCGTGAACTTGCTGATGTTTTTGGCTCGCAGTGCATTGTGCTTTCTGTCGATGCGCGCCGTTCGCCTGAATATCCCAGCGGTTTTGAAGTCACCACGCATGGCGGCACCAAGCCTGCTGGTCTTGATGCGGTGGAGTGGGCTCGCCGCGGCGAGGAGCTGGGCGTGGGTGAAATCTTGCTCAATTCTATGGATGGTGATGGCACCAAGGAGGGCTTCGACATCGAGCTCCTCCAGGCGGTTCGTGCAGCGGTATCCGTCCCCATCATCGCCTCGGGTGGTGCCGGTGAGGCCGAGCACTTCCCGCCGGCCGTTGAGGCTGGGGCGGATGCCGTTCTAGCAGCGAGTATCTTCCACTTCGGTGAGATCGACATCGCTGAGGTTAAGCAGGCGCTGGCGGCTTCGGGGTATGAGGTGCGCCTGTGAGCACAGCGGGAAACACAACAGGTCGCACTGTTGAAGACTATGAACTGGCAGGAGACATCGCCCAGCAGCTCAAGCGCAACGAGGCCGGACTTGTTCCCGCCATTGTGCAGTCGGAGCGCGGCGAGGTACTCATGATGGCGTGGATGGATGACCACGCGTTGGCGTACACGCTGGCTACGCGTCGTGGTACCTACTATTCGCGTTCCCGCCAGGAGTATTGGATCAAAGGCTTGACGTCCGGGCATACCCAAGAGGTGCTCGGCGCCCGCCTGGATTGTGACGGAGACACTATCTTGCTCACCGTGCGCCAAGAGGGCGGTGCCTGCCACACGGGGGATCGCACGTGCTTCGATGCGCATAATCTCTTGGCTAAGGCGGGGGAAACAACCGAAGAGGCAAAGACTGTAACCAAGGCTGGGGAGATAACTCATGGCTAGACGCATCGGACTGGTTCTTATGTTCGTGGGAACCATTGCGCTGTGGTTGTCCTCGCGCATGACCTGGGTTAAAGCCGCTGTGGAAGACGATAAGGCTGGCTCGAGCGTCATGGAGCTGTCCGGTTCGCTGTGGTCACTCGAGCTCATAGCGTTGACTGTGGTCATTCTTGCTGGCAGTGTGGCTGCCCTGGCGCTGCGTCGTACCGCTCGACGCATCGTCGCCATTCTGAGTGCAGTGGCGGCAGCTGGCGCGGCGTGGCGCCCTATCGCGTTGCTGACTGCGGGGCCTGAAGTTGAACGCGCCCAGGAACTGTTGCAGGGCGGCACGAACGATACCTCGGTGGGAGCCACGAGCATTTCTGACTGGGCTGTGGTCCTTGCCGCGGACGCGGCGTCGGCAGGCCCAGTTCTTGCGCTCATCGGCGCAGCTTTGGCGCTGTTTGGCGCGGTTATGGTGGCCAGCAATCCCGGCGCAGACAAGCCGCGCACGTCGAAGTATGAGACTCCAGCTGTGCGCCAGGAGCGTCTCCAGGACGATTTGGAGACATCCCAGGATTCGGGCCGTGTGATGTGGGATGCTCTCGACGCAGATATTGATCCCACAGATTCCACGCCGCGTGAATGACAGGTCGGGTGTACCGGATTTCCGGTTAGGGGCGTGGGCGCGCTAGCCTAAGTGTGATCTCAATCGCCCCGGTTCGTCTTTGAGTCTCCTCACGGAGGGAGGTGCTGATGCCTACCCCGATCGCTGTCGATCACCTCGTCGCCGGCGTGCTTGCCGACGTCTCCGCGCGCGAGGCCCGCGTCCCCTTCAAGGAAGTCAAAGCGCGCTCCCGTGATATGGATGCCCCGCGCGATGCAGCCCGGGCCCTGCTGCGCCCAGGGTGCTCAATCATCACCGAAATCAAACGTGCCGTGCCTTATGCCGGTGAGATCGCGAACCTCGAAAGCCCACAGTCGGTTGCGACGCTAGCTCATGACCTTGAAGCGGCGGGGGTCCACGTCATGGCCTGCCAGACGGATCGGCGCCGCTTTCACGGTTCGCTTGAAGATATGCGCGTGGCCCGCGATGCCGTGGACATACCCATTGTGTGCCGCGACATCATTGTGGATCCGTATCAAATTCACGAGGCACGCTGCTACGGCGCCGATGCGATCCCGTTGCAGGTGGAGCTTCTCGAGCAAGCCCGTCTTGAGTCTCTTCTGGACCGCGTTGAGTCCTTAGGGATGACCGCCATTCTTGAGGTACGCACGAGCGCTGAAGTGGATCGTGTCATCAAAGCTGGTGGCTCTGTCGTGGCGATCAATGCGTGGTCTTTGGCCTCCGATGCTATTAATCGGGAGGCCTTTTCTACTATCTCGCCCGGTCTTCCGGAGTCCATTACCCGCATTGCCGTCGGCGGCGTCAACGGACCCCGCAATGTTTTGTCTTATGCCTCCCACGGCGCAGACGCTATCTTGGTCGGCGAGTCCATCATGGCGGCTCAGGATCCCATGGCCTTGGCGCGCTCGCTGGTGGCGGCCGGGCAACACCCGGCTTGTCCCTCCCGAAAAAGCTAGTCACAGACGCAGTATCGAGCGCGGTAGGAAACCCCCGTGCCGCTGAAGCGTTGTAGAGACAGCACTTTTCAGGCACACTATCTCCCGTGCAAATTTACAACCTCGCCAACATTCCGTCCCCGCCGCAGGGCGTGTGGCACCTGGGCCCGATCCCTATTCGCGCTTACGCCATGTGCATCATCCTCGGCATTCTCGTGGCCATGTGGATGACGCTGCGCCGCTATACCGCGCGTGGTGGCAACCCGGACGTGGTCTGGGACGCTGCCATAGTGGTCATTCCTGCTGGTATTATCGGCGGACGCCTCTACCACGTAATGACGGATTATGATAAGTACTTCTGCTCTACGTGTGACCCCATCGACGCTCTGAAGATCACCAACGGTGGCCTGGGTATTTGGGGAGCCGTGGCGCTGGGCGCAGTGGCGTTGTGGGGCATGTTCAAGATCAAGCGCATTCCGCTGGGCCCCTTCGCGGATGCCGTCGCTCCCGGCCTCATCTTGGCCCAAGCCATTGGGCGCTTGGGCAACTGGTTCAACCAAGAGCTCTACGGCCGCGAGACAAGCGTGCCGTGGGCGCTCGATATCTACTATCGCGTCAATGAAAACGGCGAGTACGCGCCGATCAGCGGCCGGTCCACCGGCGAGGTTATGACTTCAGTGCACCCGACTTTCCTCTACGAGCTTGTGTGGAACGTCATTATCTGTATCTTCCTGCTCTGGGCTCACAAAGCTTGGAAGTTGGGGCATGGTCGCGTGTTCGCGCTCTACGTTGCCGGTTACACGGCGGGCCGCTTTATTGTGGAGAATATGCGTGCGGATGAGGCCACGCACGTCTTTGGCCTGCGCATCAACATCATTGTGTCCGTTGTCTGTTTCATTATCGCTCTCATCGTGTTTTTCCGATTGCCCCGAGGACAGGAGACTCCTGATGAGGTTGATCCAACTCACGCTCAGGGCGATGATACGCCCGGCGGGAGTCATGGTTCCGCCGCGTACCCGGCCATCTAGGTCCGCGGAAGCGGTGGTGCAGTAGTAGGGATCACAGAACTTTTCTGGTGGCGACGGCACGGGAGGTGGGGCGGCTCCACACAGTGCTCCATAAGTCCGATTGTGCCCGGTCACGTCCGTATGAGACTGCGGGTACTGGCGAAATATGGGTTTCGCCGTGAAGAAGGGACTCTGGGTGGCGTGGGATGTGAGCAGCGTTCACAGTGGCCGAGACACACCAACGGGGGTAGTTTGGGAATCGTTAGAGAATCCCCGATGCGAATAAGGCACTCCATGTTGGATAGAAGAACCAAAATCGTTTGTACGTTGGGTCCCGCCGTGGCAAGCAAGGAGGGAATCCTTGGCTTGGTGAATGCGGGCATGAACGTCGCGCGCCTTAACATGTCCCACGGCGAGCATGCAGACCACGAAGCAAATTACCGCTGGGTCCGCGAGGCCACTGATGAAAGTGGCAAAGCTGTTGGCGTCCTCGCTGACCTCCAGGGCCCCAAGATCCGTTTGGGTCGATTTATTAATGGCGAGGAAATGTGGGCGGAAGGTGAAACTGTCCGCATCACCGTGGAGGATGTTGAGGGAACCCACGACCGCGTATCCACGACTTATAAGAACCTGGCACAGGATGCGAAGCCGGGAGACCGCCTGCTGATTGATGACGGCAAGGTTGCCGTCGTATGTCGGGAAGTAGACGGCAACGACGTTGTCTGCGAGGTCACCGAAGGTGGTCCCGTGTCTAACAACAAGGGCGTTTCCCTGCCAGGCATGGATATTTCCGTGCCGGCTCTGTCGGAAAAGGACATCGCGGACCTTCGTTTCGCGCTGAACCTTGGTGTGGACATGATTGCTCTGTCCTTCGTCCGCTCCCCAGCAGACGTGGACAAGGTCCACGAGATTATGGATGAGGAAGGCCGCCGCGTTCCGGTCATTGCCAAGTTGGAAAAGCCCGAGGCTGTCGACGCCCTTGAATCCATCGTGCTGGCATTCGACGCCATTATGATTGCTCGCGGTGACCTTGGTGTTGAGGTGCCGCTGGAGCAGGTTCCGCTCTTCCAGAAGCGCGCTATCCAGATTGCGCGTGAGAACGCCAAGCCGGTCATCGTGGCCACCCAGATGTTGGATTCCATGATCTCCAACCTGCGTCCGACTCGTGCGGAGGCGTCCGACGTTGCTAACGCCGTGCTCGATGGCGCTGACGCCGTCATGCTCTCCGGTGAGACCTCCGTGGGTATCGACCCACAGAACGTCGTGCGCACCATGTCCAAGATCGTCACGAACGCTGAGGAAGGCGGCAAGGTTCCGCCGCTGACCCACGTGCCACGAACCAAGCGCGGTGTGGTGTCTTACTCCGCACGCGACATTGCTGAGCGTCTTAACGCTAAAGCAATCGTGGCCTTCACCACCTCCGGTGACACCGCGAAGCGCGTGGCTCGTCTGCACTCCTCGCTGCCGCTGCTGGCGTTTACCCCGCACCCGGCGGTACGTTCGCAGCTGGCCCTGACTTGGGGCGCAGAGACCTTCTTGAGCTCCGAGGTGAAGTCCACCGATGACATGATGGAAGCCATCGATCAGTCTCTGCTGGGGATGGACAAGTACAAGGAAGGCGACATGATCGTCGTCATCGCTGGTACTCCTCCGGGAATCTCCGGCAATACCAACATGATCCAGGTTCACCAGCTGGGTCAGACTCTCCGCGAGCAGTAAGCACACTTTCTTACGCAGCAGAGAAAAGCACCACCGTCGCGCCCTAGAACTGGGACGACGGTGGTGCTTTTATATGTCCACCCGGGAGCCATCAGTGGGATTGCTGTGTTTGTAGCATCCTTGATGTTCCGGGTGGTGGTGCAGAACTAGAGGCTGGCGATAGGGGTCGGTGCCAGCTTCCATACCTCGTTGGCGTAGTCCGCGATGGTGCGGTCAGAGGAGAAACGACCGGAGTAACAGATGTTCAGCCAGGCCTTCTTGGCCCACGCCATCTCGTCCGCGTCGTAGTCTGCGGCCATACGGTCACGGGTCTCGCGGTAGTCGGCGAAGTCACCGAGGACGTAGTACGTGTCCTGGGCATGCTCACCGAAGCCATCGAGGAGCGAGGAGCGAAGGTCACCGAACATGCCGTTGTTCTCGGGGCCCAGGGTGCCGTCGATAAGCGCATCCAACACGCGCGACAGGCCCGGTACTGAGTTGTAGAGCTCGCCAGGGTTGTACTCGGCGCGCAGCTGCGGGATGTCCTCGTTGCGGGCACCGAAAATGTAGGCGTTTTCTTCTCCCACGGCTTCGACGATCTCCACGTTGGCGCCGTCCATGGTGCCCAGCGTCAGTGCACCGTTCATCATGAACTTCATGTTGGAGGTGCCGGATGCTTCCTTACCGGCCACGGAAATCTGCTCGGAGACATCGGCAGCCGGGATAATGTGCTCGGCAGGGGAGACATTGTAGTTCTCCACGAAGACAACATTGAGGATGTCCTTAGTCGCCGGGTCATTGTTGACTAGGTCACCGATGGTGTTGATGAGCTTAATGATGGCTTTTGCGCGTACATAACCCGGAGCTGCCTTGGCGCCAAAAATGAAGGTGCGCTTCGGCACGGTCTCGCCATCGATCTTGATGCGGAAGTAGAGGTCCAGGATGTACAGGGCGTTCATGAGCTGGCGCTTGTACTCGTGGAGGCGCTTAATCTGAACATCGAAAATGGAATCCGGATCCACGGTGGAACCTTGGTGGTCTTCAATCCAGGCGGCGAAGTCCTGCTTGTTCGCGCGCTTGACGTTGATGAGCTGGCGCAGAACCTTTTCATCCTCTGCTAGCGGGGCGAGCTTAGCCAGTTCTGTGAGGTCAGTGACCCAGGCATCGGAGCCTGCCTGTTCAGTGAGCAGGTTCGCCAGACGCGGGTTGCACATGCGCAGCCAGCGGCGAGGGGTAACACCGTTGGTCTTGTTGTTGAACTTTTCGGGCCACAGTTCGTGCCACTCGGAAAGCGTGTCAGCCTTAATGATTTCGGTGTGCAGGGCTGCAACACCGTTGATGGAGTAGGCCGCGTAGCAGGCAATCCATGCCATGTGAACGTGGCCGTTCGACACGGGCGCCATGTAATCAATGCGGCCCTGGTCCAGGCCGCGCTCGGCCATGTCAAGGCGGAAACGGCGGTCGATCTCCTCCACGAGCTCCCAAATGCGCCAGAAGAGCTTCTGGAAGATGGATACTTCCCAGCTCTCCAGAGCCTCTGCCAGAACGGTGTGGTTGGTGTAGGCGAAGGTCTCAGTAACGACCTTCCAGGCCTCATCCCAGCCCATGCCGTGTTCATCAAGAAGCAGGCGCAGCAGCTCCGGGATAGCGAGAACCGGGTGGGTGTCATTGAGCTGAATGCAGTTGAATTTGGCAAATCCAGTGAGGTCCTCGCCGTGGTGCTCGATGTAATTGTCGATCATCTGCTGCAGCGAAGCGGAGACGAAGAAGTACTGCTGACGAACGCGCAGAACCTTGCCCTCGTAGGTGGTGTCATTGGGGTAGAGCACGCGGCAAATGTCCATCACGCGCTCGCGTTCAACGATGGCCTCGGTGAAACGCTGGGAGTTGAAGGCATCATAGTCGAACTCGTTGATCGGCTCGGACTTCCACAGGCGCAGGGTGCCGACGTTATCGGTGCCGTAGCCGGTAATCGGCATGTCATAGGGAATTGCACGCACGTCCATGTCATCGAAGTGGATGCGGCGCTGCTCGGACGCGCGGCGGATGATGAAGTCGTAGCCATTCTCCATCCATGCGTCCGGCTCTTCGCGCTGGTAGCCATTCTCGAAAGACTGACGGAACAGGCCGTAGCGATACAGCAGACCGTAGCCGGTCACCGGGTAGTCCTGGGTGACGGCGGAGTCGAGGAAGCAGGCTGCCAAGCGGCCGAGACCACCGTTGCCAAGGGCTGCGTCGTGTTCAGCTTCGAGGACATCAGCCAGCTCGTGGCCGGCTGCCTTCGAGGCGGCGCGGGCCTCATCAACGAGGCCCACGTTTGTCAGGTTGTTGAGCAGCGCACGGCCCTGCAGAAACTCAGCGGAGAAATAGTGCTGCTGGCGGGCGGCGGCGTAGGCGCTTCGGGTAGCTTCCCAGTTATCGGCAATCTGCTCCATCACTGCGGACGATAGGCCGGACCAGAATTTACGGTTGGTAGCGGTCGGCGGCGTCACGCCGGCGGCGGCGCGGACGTGCCCGGGAACCGTTGTCTGAAATTCGGAGTGCTGGCTCATGGGTTTCCTTAAAGTTTCGCTCAAAAATGCGGAAAAAGATCACTTTCAAGCTTAACTAGTTCCGATTGGGCGCGCAGACCTCCAGCGCGTGTTGCTGCGGTCCATCTTTCAGGTGGCTTTATCGAGCAAGGAAAGAGAGCACTGCGGCCGCAGCGGCGCGGGTTGCGGACTCCATGGTCGGGGCGTAGTCCGGCAGAAAGGTGGACTGGTGGTTGACTGGAGGGTTGTCTAGGAGCTCGTCCGGGGTAGAGCCGACAAACCAGAAGTAGTAGGGCACGCCCCAGGCCTGGGGGAGGTAGCAGAAATCCTCTGAGACCGTGGCTGGTTGGGCGGTGACGGAGAGCTCGCCAAAGACCTCATCAAAGGACTTGCGCACCGTCTCGTGGGCGCCAGGATCATTATCGGTGACTTCGCCATGGGCGTAGTACTCGAAGGTTGGCTCAGCCGGGCAGCCGGAGGCTTCGCATTCGGCACGCACCATGCGCTCGAGGGAGGCGTAGACACGTTCGGCCAACTCCGGCTTGTAGTAGCGGGTGTTGAGAACTAGCTCGGCGCTGCCGGGGATGATGTTGTTTTTATCGCCGGCATGCAGCTCGCCGACGGAAATGACGAAGAAGTCGTGGGGCGGCACTTCGCGTCCGACGATGGCTTGGAGGCGCGTGACCACCATGGCGGCGACATAGGACGGATCGACGGACTCGTGGGGCATTGAAGCATGGGCAGAGCGACCGGTGATGTGGATCCGCAGGGAATCACAGCCGGCGAGGATAGGGCCGGCGGTGGACTGCACCTGGCCGGCCGGGCCAGGCATGACGTGCTGGCCTAGGCACACATCCGGCGTGGGCACACGCTCGGTGAGTCCATCCGCAATCATGTACTTCGCGCCCATGGAAGATTCCTCGGCCGGTTGGAACAGGGCTAGGAAGGTGCCCTGCCAGGCGTCGCGGTGGACGTCGAGAAGCGCACAGGCTCCCAACAGTGCCGTGGTGTGGACGTCGTGGCCGCACGCATGCATCGTGCCATTGGTGGCAGCGAAGTCCACGCCGGTTTCCTCCGTCACGGGCAGTGCATCAAAGTCGGCGCGCATAAGTGCAGTCGGCCCCACACCATTGCGGAAAATGGCGACAATACCGTGGCCACCAATGCCGGTCACAACCTCACAATCACAATCGTCCAACTTCTCCAGAATGCGTCCCGCGGTGCGCTCTTCTTCGTGGGACAGCTCCGGGTGGGCATGGAGATCCTCGTAGAAGGCGCGCTGCCATGAAAGGTCAACGGCGCTGGAGCTGAAAAGTGTCGCGAGTGTGGGATCTGCCATAATTACTGTCCTTTAAGTTAGGGTAGGGTTGCCTTCATGCCAATGATTCAGTTTGATGTTCTGGTGCCGGATGACCAAGCCGAGCGCGTTGCCGAGATCTTCACCACTGCCACCCAGAAACTGGTGGATAACAACTCGCTGACCGCAGCCGAGGTTACCCGTGTGCCTTCCCCACCGTGTGTGGAGGGCCTGGAGGAGCAGCTGCGCCAGACCTACCGTGACGAGCACGAGGACCGCGATCTTGAGGGTGCGAATGTGCACCGCTACGAGATTGCGGTGGAGGGGGTCACGGGGTCAGTGAACCAGCTGACAATGGTCCTTGCGCGTCTGCTGACTCCGCATTCGGTGCTGCCCAAGGATCACGTCTTGCTTGAAGATGAGGCTGCGCACGAGCGCCCAGCTATCTTCCCATGGTCGGTGCAGGTTAACCCTTAGTGCTCTGAATAAATTCCGTCACGAGTCTCTCAGTGGCGGCACTGATCTGCGCAGCGACTTCACTGTGGCTGTCACTGTCCAATTCTTGAAGTAGGGCTCCCTCTGGGGGCGCAACCGTGGCGGAGCCCGTAATGACGCCGAGGGTGGGGGAGCCCGCAGTTCCCTCCGCCGTTAACTCCGCCAGAGTGCCCACCACTTTGCCGGTAAGGGATTGCTCATCGAAGCAGCCTTCACCGGTGATGAGCAGATCGGTCTCGGTCAGACGCGCGGGGAGTCCAAGTTTATCGGCCACGTAGTGCCCGCCCGGCACGATCGAGCAGTGCTCATCCGTGCCCCACAATGTCCGTGAGAGCCAGCTCAGCGCGATGGGGATGCCGCCGGCAGCGCCCATGAATTCTGCGTGCGCATCCGTCCCAGTTACCTCGCACAGTTGCAGCATTGCGCCGGCAAGGAGGGCTACCTGCTCGCCCTCGGCGCCCTTTTGTGGGCCATACATGGTGGCTGCCTGAATGGGGACTGCGCGGGTATCCGCCACCAAGGTGTAATCCAGTAGGGCGGCTTTCATATTGAGTTGTGCCGTGTCGATGGTGTCCAGGTTCACCAGCGGGGCGCCGCCCTTGGGGAGCGCATAGCCGCGAGAGTCGTGTGCGGCGGCTCCCAGTGCTGCGAGGATTCCCAGGCCCCCGTCAATGCTGGCGCTTCCGCCGAGGCCCAGCACGATGTGCGTGGCACCGCGTGCCTCCGCATCGGCGATGAGCACTCCGGTGCCGTAGGAATCTGCGTGGAGTGGGTCGAGAGCGTCGGCCACGGCTGGAAGGCCGGTAGCCGCAGCAACATCGATAAAAGCTTCCTCACCCACCAGTTGATAGCTTGCCTCCGTCAAGCGCCCCACTGCATCGGTGGTGGGCAGCGTGATGGTCTGGCCTGGGGTGCCGTGGCGCGCGACGGCGGCGCTAGCAAGGACTTCTGCAGTACCTTCACCGCCATCCGCCATGGGAAGCGTCGTCACAGTGGCCTCGGCGGCGATGTCGCAGGCTGTCAACGCGCGGCGGGCGCCAAGGGCCATCGCCGCAGCAGCTTCTGAGGCGGAGGCGGTGCCTTTGAAAGAGTCGGGGGCAACGAGAATGTGCATACCCACGAGTATATGAGCCCTAGTGTGACGAACTTTTTTCAGGTCGCTGACCTGCGCGTGAAGGATGTCTCGGCATTTTCGTGTTGCAATTTAGGTCGAATGATAGAAAACTAACGGCTGTTCATTAGATGAAGTGCTAACCGTTCAGGTCGGCACCCTATGGAAGGATTGCCATGTCCATTGATCAGCAAATCTCTGACTATTACAGCAAGCTCCTCAAGCGCAACGCGGGCGAACCCGAGTTTCACCAGGCGCTTGCTGAAGTCCTTGATTCCCTCAAGATCGTCCTCAATAAGGACCCACACTACGCTGACTACGGTCTGGTTGAGCGCCTGTGCGAACCGGAGCGCCAGCTTATCTTCCGTGTCCCGTGGGTCGATGACAATGGCGAAATCCAGGTCAACCGCGGCTTCCGCGTCCAGTTCAACTCTGCTCTTGGCCCCTACAAGGGCGGCCTGCGCTTCCACCCCAGTGTCAACCTGGGCATCATTAAGTTCCTCGGTTTCGAGCAGATCTTTAAGAACTCTCTGACCGGCCTGCCCATCGGCGGCGGTAAGGGCGGCTCGGACTTTGACCCGAAAGGCAAATCAGACGCTGAGGTCATGCGCTTCTGCCAGTCCTTCATGACGGAATTGCACAATCACATCGGCGAGTACCGCGATGTTCCGGCAGGTGACATTGGCGTTGGTGGCCGCGAAATTGGCTACCTCTTTGGCCAGTATCGCCGCTTGGAGAATAAGCACGAGTCCGGCGTCTTGACGGGTAAAGGCTTGACCTGGGGTGGCTCGCTCGTGCGCACTGAGGCTACCGGCTACGGTCTGGTCTACCTCACCGCAGAGATGATGAAGGCTCATGGCGAATCCTTCGACGGCGCCAAGGTTATCGTGTCCGGTTCGGGCAACGTGGCCATTTACGCTGCGGAGAAGGTTCAGCAACTTGGCGGAACGGTTGTGGCTATGTCGGATTCCTCCGGCTACATCACCACCCCGAATGGTGTGGACCTGGAGCTGCTCAAGGACATTAAGGAAGTGCGTCGTGAGCGTATCTCCACCTATGCGGGGGAAGCCGGCCAGGGCGTGGAGTTCCACGAGGGCGGCAATGTCTGGGAGGTTCAGGCCGATGTTGCGCTGCCGTGTGCTACCCAAAACGAACTCGATGGTGATGACGCTAAATTGCTGGTGGACAACAAGGTGCGTTACGTTGCCGAGGGTGCGAATATGCCGTGCACTCCGGAGGCGGTTCACTACTTCCTGGAGGAGAAGATCGCCTTCGCGCCGGGCAAGGCTGCCAACGCCGGTGGTGTGGCCACCTCCGCGTTGGAGATGCAGCAGAACGCATCCCGTGACTCGTGGACCTTCGAGTACACCGATAAGCGTCTCCACGAGATCATGTCGAGCATCTTCCGCAACATTGACAAGACCGCGAAGGAGTACGGTCTTGAAGGTGACTACGTGGCGGGTGCCAACATTGCTGGATTCAAGAAGGTAGCGGACGCCATGCTGGCACAGGGTGTTATCTAGCCCTTCTTGTAGCCCTTCTTGTTTGGCTGCCTCCCCAGGGTGCGACGTTGCGCTGGGGAGGTTTTCGCTGTCAACACCCGCGTGGGATACAACGCGCTGCGTAACGGCTTGGTTAGGCTGGTGCCATGTACCGCGTTTTTGAGTCCCTCGATGAACTTGTTCGCAACTTGGAACAGGCCTATGCCGTTCCCATGACTTCTAATTGCATGGTTCCGCGTCACGAGATGCTTGCGCTTCTCGACGACCTTCGTAACGC
Organism: Corynebacterium sp. HMSC05E07; assembly: GCF_001807225.1. Lineage (NCBI taxonomy): Bacteria > Bacillati > Actinomycetota > Actinomycetes > Mycobacteriales > Corynebacteriaceae > Corynebacterium > Corynebacterium sp. HMSC05E07. The sequence continues at coordinate 192,280 of NZ_KV788202.1, read as the reverse complement.
CCTTCCCGTTGAAATGGATGACGCCCAGGACGTCTTGGATAAGCAGGACGAAATCCTTCACGGCGCAGAGGAGCGCGCAGACCAGATCATTTCCGAGGCTAACGCTGAGGCCGATGACACCGTCACGCGTGCGCGTGAGGACTCAGACGCCATGCTTGCTGACGCTCAACATCGCGCCACCACCATGGTTGCCCAGGCTGAAGATGAAGCGACCACGTTGGTCGACAACGCCCGCGCCGATGCAGAACGCACGCGTGCCCAGGCGGATGAGGAATATCAGCGCGCGGTTGCTGCCGGTCAGGCAGAGCAGGAGCGCCTTGTCTCCGAGTCTGAGGTTGTGCGCCGCGCTGATGACGAGGCACACCGCATCGTGGAGTCTGCGCACTCTGAGTCCAACCGTCTGCGCACTGAGTGCGATGGGTTTGTTGATGACAAACTGGGAGAGTTCGAGACCACGCTCTCTGACCTCTTGCGCACGGTTAACAATGATCGTTCCGCCCTGCGCCGCGGCGCCGGAGTGCGTTCCCGCGGTGAATCTCGTGCTGAGGGACGTGAGCTGCGAGGCGAAGCACGTGCTGATGCTCGTTCCGAGTCCCGAGGCGAAAATTGGGAACGCGAGTCGCGTCCACGCCGCGCACCGCGCGCGCCCCGTGACTACTAAACTTTCGGTGTGAAAACCGCGGCCCGGCCCTGTTGGGCCGAGCCCTTGTCACTATTATCGGGTTCTCTCACGACGCCGTTCGGCCCCGCAGCAGTGCCGCTTAAGCAGCGGAAGGGGAGATGCGGCGCGAGGTTTCGAAGGCTTTGGCGGCTTCACGGGCGGCCTCAGCGCGGTGGATCCGATCGGCCTCAGCAGCAGGTATTGTGCTCAAGGATGCGGCGGTCCCCGCAGCGACCACACCCCGGAGGGCGTAGAGCACCCACATACTTCCGAAGCCCAGTCCCGACGCGAGGGGATCGGAGGTAGGCACCCACGGTGCGCCGGCACGGGCGAGCATGAGATCAACCCCACCAACGCTGAGCATCATCACACCGATCACGAGGAAAGCGGCGGAAAAGGATTCTCGTGCGCCCCAGACGATAAAGGCCGCGAACAAGGAAAACAATGCCGAGGAGATGATGACGATAGAGCTAAAGTGCAAGGGCAAGAGCGCTACTGCGCCCACCATGATGCCGGCGAGAACGCCAATGGGTGCCACGTGGTGGAGGAGTAGCCCGTCGCGGCCGAAGACGCTCGGTCGGCGCCGGGTCACGGTGCGACGGCAAACGACACCGATGGTGACCAAGGCCAGGGCTGGGACGAGACACTGTAGCGGGTACATCGCTGCGAGGTCACGTGCCGTGGACGCTAGGGCAGTCGTGTCAGTGGCGGTGTAGCTCATGTCACTCAACGGTAGGGGCAGAGCAGCGCGTTAGCGAGTCCTATAGACAACTCTTTACATGTCTGTGTCCCAACATTCAGACTCCTGCCAGTCTCGGGCGCTTGCTGGCAGCATTGCCAGGCAGCTTAGGAGTGGGGGATACGAGCACACAGGGTAAGCTGGGTGGCGCTATGAATTCACCATTGAAGTTCGACGTGACGGAATTGCTGCGCAGCCAAGGCTCCGAGGCTCTGCCCGAGCACCGCGTTCAGACGGGCCCAGCCCCAGAACGCATCGGCGTGGAAATGATCGCTATCCCGCAAGGCAACGAGCTAACAGTAGACGCTACTCTGACGCCGCTGGGCTCGGGCGTGCTGGTGGATGCTGACGTTACCGGAACGCTGAGCGGCGAATGCGCGCGCTGCCTGGAGGAGCTTCACCCAGAGCTGGACCTACACGTCTCGCAGGTTTTCGCTGCCGACGAGACCTTCATCAGCGGGGACGAGGAGGAGGATGAGGATCAAGGCTCCGGTGATGAGGTGCCAGAGATCAAGGACGGAGTCTTAGACCTTCTGCAGACCGTCATCGATGAGGCTGGGCTCACTCTGCCTTTTGCCCCGACGTGTGAGGGGGGTTGCGAAGCCGCGACTCCGGAAGGCGTGACCACCGGAGTCTCCGGAGAGGAAGAGCGCGTGGATCCGCGCTGGTCTGGGCTGGAGAAGTTCCTATGAGCAAGAAAAAGAAGCTCACCGGTGAGGAAGCACGTGCAGCTGCCTATGCAGAGGTTGACCACACCCCGTTGCTCAAGGCATTGGGCGTGGACATCGACGATGAGCACCTGTGCCTTGCGCTAACGCACCGTTCCTTTGCCAACGAGAATGGTCACCTGCCCAATAACGAGCGCCTCGAGTTTCTGGGGGATGCCGTGCTGGGACTGTCCATCGCGGCGAAGCTGTACGAGCGCTACCCGTCGCGCCCTGAATCGGATATTTCTAAAATGCGCGCCTCCATCGTCTCGCGCTACGGCCTGTCTGATGTAGCCCGCGAGATTGATTTGGGCAAGCATATTCTGCTGGGCAAGGGCGAACAGACCACCGGTGGTCGCGACAAGGATTCCATCCTCGCTGATACCACCGAGGCCATCTTGGGAGCGATTTATCGCCAGCATGGCTTCGAGGTGGCACGCGGGGTTATCCTGCACCTCTTTGCGGCCAAGGTCGAAAATGCCGTGGTCTCTGGCCGTCACATGGACTGGAAGACCACGTTGCAGGAACTGTGTGCGGAGCTCAAGGCTGCGATGCCGGTGTATTCGGCGACCTCAACCGGTCCCGAGCATGATCAGACCTTTAACGCCGTGGCCACCGTCGCTGGTCTGACTGTGGGACGCGGCACGGGGCACAACAAGAAGCTGGCGGAGCAGCAGGCGGCTGAGGAAGCCTGCCAGGCGCTGCGTGAAACTCCGCTGTTGGTTCAAGGAACCGCAGCTAAAGAGAGCTAGATGCCCGAGCTTCCTGAAGTCGAATCCGTCCGCCGCGGACTTGAGCCATATCTTGCTGGGCGCAGTTTCGCCTCGGTGGAGGTTCTCCATCCACGAGCGAATCGTGGGCAGGAAGAGCCCCTCGCCGCGCTCCTACAGGATCGGAGGATTGCCGCTGTGGCGCGCCGCGGCAAGTTCATGTGGCTCGAGTTCGCCGATGAGGACCGAGCGGATCCGGCCCGCGATGTGCTGTTCATTCACTTGGGTATGTCTGGTCAAGTACGCATCGGCACGGTGGATTCCCCACACGTACGTATCGCTGCTGTGCTTGATGACGCCACCCCCATCAACTTCGTCGACCAGCGCACCTTCGGTTACTGGCGTCTCGCTCCGTGGTTGAGTATGGCGCACATTGCGTCCGATCCGCTCGAGCCTGGCTTTGACGTGACCTCTGCCGCGCGTCGCATCCGCGCCAAGAAGACCGCGGTGAAGGTGGCGCTCCTCGACCAAACAGTGGTGAGCGGAGTGGGCAACATTTACGCCGACGAGGCCCTGTGGGCGGCGGGTATTTCCCCATTAAAGAAGGCAAACACCCTGCGGCAACAGGATGCGGTGGCCCTCGTGGAGGCCGCCGCGAATGTTATGCGTGCGGCGCTTGAGGTCGGCGGCACGAGCTTTGATGCCCTTTATGTCAATGTCAACGGAGAATCCGGATACTTTGACCGTTCTCTGCATGTCTATGGGCGGGGCGGCGAACCTTGTGATCGCTGCGGAACCGAGCTGGTCAAGACAGTGCTGGGCGGGCGTGGCACCCATTATTGCCCATCCTGTCAGCGCAGGGGAGCGCGCAAGTAGGTTCATGGTGGCCATACCCATTAAGATTATGGCCCATGCAAGAAGTTTTCAGCACTGTGATTGGTGCCATTAATAACAGCCTCTGGTCTTATGTCCTGCCGTGGCTGCTCATCGCTGCTGGCCTGTTCTTCGGCATCCGTACCGCCGTGGTGCAGGTGCGAATGCTTCCGGACATGTTCAAGGCGGTCGTCGAGAAGCCCAAAGGCGTCGGTGTGGATGCGGATGCTGACTATGGCGGTATCTCAGCCTTCAAAGCTTTTACGATTTCTGCGGCATCTCGTGTGGGCACCGGCAATGTGGCTGGTGTGGCTGTAGCCATTTCCGTGGGTGGCCCCGGTTCGGTGTTCTGGATGTGGCTCATCGCCATCCTCGGTGGCGCCACCGCGTTCGTGGAGTCCACCCTGGCGCAGCTGTGGAAGGTGCGTGAAGGTGATGCCTACCGCGGCGGCCCCGCTTATTACATGTCCCGTGGCCTGGGATGGACACCGCTGGCCACCATCTTCTCCGTGGCCATTGCCATTACCTTCGGCTGGTTCTACAACGCTTTCCAGACCAACGCCATCTCTGATTCCCTCGCAACTTCCTTTGGCCAGGACTCCACCGTCTTCAAAGCGGGTGTAGGTGTTGCCATCGTCCTCGTGTCAGGTGCCATCATCATTGGTGGTGTGCAGCGCATCGCCACCATGACCCAGTTTATTGTCCCGTTCATGGCGGGTGCGTACCTCATTGTTGGTTTCATCGTCGTGGCTCTGAACTATGACAAGGTTCCGGACATGATCGCCTCCATCATCGGCTCGGCCTTTGGCTTCCGTGAGGCCGCCGGCGCCACCTTGGGCTTGGCCATGCTTAAGGGTATTCAGCGAGGCTTGTTCTCCAACGAGGCCGGGGAGGGCTCGGCCCCGAATGCTGCCGCAACGGCCACCGTATCCCACCCCGTCAAGCAGGGTCTGGTTCAGACCCTCGGTGTCTACTTCGACACCCTCGTGGTTTGCTCCATCACGGCTTTCATCATCCTGTTGGGCACTGATTTCGAGACCTTTGGCTCGGATGCCATCGAGGGCGTGACGCTGACTCAGAACGCTCTGGCAGGAACAGTAGGCGAGTGGGGCATCCACTTCGTGACCTTCATTCTCTTCTTCCTCGCTTTCTCCTCCATTTTGGGCAACTATTACCTTGCCGAATCCAACGTGGAGTACCTCTCGGAAAAGAAGTGGGTGCTCTGGGGCTTCCGCATCATCGTGCTGGCGTTTGTTTTCTATGGCGCTGTCGCTCCGCTGGGCACCATCTTTGACCTTGCCGATACGGGCGCAGCCATCATGGTTCTTCTCAACATCTGCGCCATCGTTCCGCTCTCGGGCGTGGCAATCAAGCTGCTTAAGAACTATAACGAGCAGCGCCGCACGGGCGTTGACCCGGTATTTCACCGTGATATGCTGCCGGAATTGAAGGGCGTCGAATGCTGGGATGGTTCTGACCCGGTAACCCGCCGTAGCCTGGAAGACCGTCGCGAACTTCGCCACCAGCGCGACCTTGGTGACCACACGAACTTGAGGGAGTACTAAATGGCAGAGCAGCGCTTGACTGCATTCGTTCACGGCTCGGTCCAAGGCGTGGGCTTTCGCTGGTGGACGCGCTCCCGCGCCCTTGAGTTAGGCTTGGCCGGTCATGCAACGAATATGAAGGACGGCCGCGTCCAAGTGGTCGCTGAAGGCTCGCGCGCTGACTGCGAACGCCTGCTGGAGCTCCTGCGTGAAGAACCGTCCACCACCCGCCGCCCGGGCGTGGTCGACACCGTGGTGGAGCAGTGGGCTGAACCACGCGGCGAGACCGGGTTCATCGAGCGCTAAACTAGTCCGAATGCACCTCAAATCGCTCACGCTGAAAGGCTTTAAGTCCTTTGCGTCCGCGACGAACCTGAAGTTCGAGCCCGGCATTTGCGCCGTCGTGGGTCCGAACGGCTCCGGTAAGTCCAATGTCGTTGATGCCCTGGCCTGGGTCATGGGTGAGGGCAGCGCGAAAACCTTGCGTGGCGGCAAGATGCAGGACGTCATCTTCGCCGGAGCCGGCGACCGCAAGGCCTTAGGCCGCGCCGAGGTTACCCTCACCATCGATAACTCCGATGGAGCCTTGCCCATTGAATACTCGGAAGTATCCGTCACGCGCCGCATGTTCCGCGATGGTGCGAGCGAATATGAGATCAACGGCGCCAAAGCGCGCCTCATGGACATCCAGGAGCTGCTCTCCGATTCCGGTATCGGTCGTGAGATGCACATTATCGTCGGCCAGGGAAAGCTTGCGGAAATCCTGGAATCCCGCCCGGAAGATCGTCGCGCCTACATCGAAGAAGCAGCGGGTGTGCTCAAGCACCGCCGCCGTAAAGAAAAGGCACAGCGCAAGCTCACCGGTATGCAGGCAAACCTTGACCGCCTGCAGGATCTCACCGATGAGCTAGGTAAGCAGCTCAAACCGTTGGCGCGGCAGGCGGAGGCTGCGAAGCGAGCCGCTACGGTGCAGGCCGACCTTCGTGATGCCCGCCTGCGCCTAGCGGGTGACCGCGTGGTGCGCGTGCGCGCTACCTTCGAGGATGCCGAACGCCGCGCCGCGGTCCTGGCTGAGCAGGTCGAGGAGGTCACGGCTCAGCTCGAAGAAGCGACCGAGAACCAGCTCGAGATCGACGCCGAACTGGGGGATGTCTCTCCGCGTGCGGAGGCCGCCCAGAAATTGTGGTTCGATTTGTCGACTCTCTCCGAGCGCATCTCCGCCACGCAACGCATTGCCGCGGAGCGTGCCAGCAACGTGGGTGCGCAGGTGGCATATGCCGGCCAGGACCCGGATGAGCTGGAGGCGAAGGCTCAGGTCGCCGACGATACCCATGCTGAGCTCCTTGCCGCTGCGGAGGAGGCGGCGGAGCGCCTCGAATCGATTCGTGAAGAGGTGGCCGAGCGCCGTGAGGCCTTCGAAGAGGCTGATAAGGAACACATGGCGCAGTTGCGCGCCATCGCTGACCGCCGCGAGGGGGTTGTTCGCCTCATTGCTGCCGAAGAAAAAGTGGCAGGCCAAGTGTTGGCCGCGGAGGCGGAGCTAGGCCGTCAGGAAGAGACCCTGACCAGCACCAAGGCCCGCACGCGGGGCGCTCAAGCAGAAGCCGATGAGGTTGCTGACAAACTCAGTACCCTGGCGTCGGAGCGCGAGCCCCTCGAGGAAGCGCATGTGCGTGCGGCCAGCGAGTCCGATGCTGCGGATAAGCGCCTTGAGCAACTGCGTGATGCCCAGCGTGAGCGCGAGCGTGCCGTGTACTCGCTACGCGCCCGCATCGATACCCTCGGACAGACTACTCCTGAGGCGCTCGACTTGGGCGAGGGTTTCTCGCCGCTAGCGGATTTCATCTCCACACGGTACGAGACTGCCGTTGCTGCGGCCTTGGGATCTTTTGCTGAGGCGCAGGCGGGTGCGGTGAGCGAGGACATCGTGGCTAACGTGGCGGAGGCAAGCCGCACGCCGCTTGTCGACGTCTCCATGGCCGACCCCAGCACAAGCTGGCGCCTCGACGCGGATTTGCCGCAGGGGGCCGAGTGGTTGCTGGATCACCTGGTCCTCGTTCCGGAGGTGTCGACGGCGCTGACGCGTTTGCTGTCCGACGTCGTCCTCGTCAAGGACTTCGCCGCTGCCCGGGCCGTCGTTGCGGAGGATCCGCGTCTGCGTGCGGTGACGCCGGAAGGCCTGCTCGTGGGTGAGGGCTGGGTTGAAGCCGGCACTGGTAGCGCCTCAACCGTGGAGGTCAGCGCCCAGATTGCTGAGGCCGAGGCCCAGCTTGAGTCAGCGACCCATGAGCTTGAGGAACTCTCCGGAACCCTGGAAGGCGCGAAGCTCGCCGCAGACGATGCCCGCGTGGCCGCCGCCAGCGCCAAAGCGGCTCTGCGCGAGCACGACCATGAGGTGGAGGCCTGGAAGCGCGACCACCAGCGCCTGCTTAAACAATACGAAGCCAACAAGGCTGAGCACGAGAAAGCCGCAGCCCACGCCACCGACATCGAGATCCAGCTGGTGCGCCTACGCGAAGAGTTGGACGAGGCCCGCGACCGCCTCTCCCGCGTCGACGCCGATGAACAGGCCGACGAGCCCTCCTCCGTCGAGCGCGATGAGGCCTCACGTGCCCTTGAGCAGGTCAAGGCTATGGAGGTCGAGGCCCAACTGGCCGCCCGCAGTGCCGAGGAAAAGGTCGGCCAAGCGGCGGGTAGGGGAGAAGCACTGCGCCGCCAAGCGCAGCATGAGCGTCAAGCCAAAGCCCGCCATGATCAGGCGATGGCACGCCGCCAAGCGCAGGCCCGACTGGCGGGGGCTGTGGACAAGCACGCCCAAGACCTCGGCGCACGTGTCACCCATGCCTTGGAGCGTGCCGCGGAGGAACGTGATGAACTTGTGACCCAGCGTGGAGTACTGCAGGGCCGTGCCCAGACGGCGAAACAGGCGGTCTCTGCCACCCGCCAGCAGCTGGATCGGCTGACGGATTCCGCACACAACTCGGAGATTGCCCGCAGCCAGGCGCAGGTTCGTGTCGATGAGGCCGAAGCCAAGATCGTGGAGCAGCTCGGCATCGCGATTCCGGATCTTTTGAAGGATTACACCCCGGGCGAGGATTTCGACCGCTCGGAGGAAACGGCTCGTCTCAAACAAGCAGAGAAGGACCTCAACTCCTTGGGTAAAGTCAACCCCTTGGCACTGGAGGAGTACAAGGCGTTGGAGGAGCGCTATACCTTCCTGTCGACACAGCTTGATGATGTTATCCAAGCCCGCAAGGACCTCACCGGTGTCATCGAGGACGTTGACGCGCAGATTCTGCAGCTGTTTACTGACGCCTGGCATGACGTGGAAGCGGAGTTTCCCAAGGTTTTCCAGACTCTCTTCCCAGGTGGTGAGGGCCGCCTCATTCTTACGGAGCCCGATGACATGCTGGCCACCGGCATCGAGGTGGAGGCCCGCCCGCCAGGCAAGAAGGTCAAGCGTCTGACCTTGCTCTCGGGTGGTGAGAAGTCCTTGACCGCACTGGCCATGCTGGTGGCCATCTTCCGTGCGCGCCCCTCACCGTTCTATGTCATGGATGAGGTGGAGGCCGCGCTTGACGATGTCAACCTCCGCCGCCTCATCGCCCTCTTCGAAGAACTGCGCAAGGACTCGCAGCTCATCGTCATTACCCACCAGAAGCCGACAATGGATGTGGCGAACGTTCTTTATGGCGTCACCATGCGCGGCGACGGCGTCACGCGCGTCATTTCACAGCGCATGAGTCGCGCCGGTGAGGCTCCCGGCACGGCCCAGGCCGCTGAGGACGCCACGCGCCTGGGCGTTGATGCCCCGCGTTAACCTCGGTTTCCGGGCTCGTGGTGCCTGTCACGGGTAAGCCTGGCACTATAGAGGGCATGAATACTTACCTGTGGATTGCGTTAGCAGTCATCGTTCTAGTCCTGCTAGTCATCGTGCTCGTTGTGCTGGGCAAGAAGCGAGGCGAGTCGAAGAAGGTTTCTTTTGACAAGCCCGTTGAGGAGCCGAAGGAGCTTACTCAGCAGCAGAAGTCTGGAAATTACCAGGCCAAGTCTGGCTTTAACTTTGCCCCTGCCGGAGGCGGCGCTGCCAAGCAGCCTGCTACTGCCCCCAAGGCTAGCCAGCCGCAGAAGCCGGAGAAGCCGCAGAAACCGGAGCAGCGTGATGCTACGCAGCTGGCTAACGATCAGCTCACCGGTACCGAGAAGACCCCGAAGACCGCGCCTACCACGCCAGCTGAATCTGCTGCGCCGGTCGCCGCTGAGCCAACCACACCTGTAAAGCCAGCGGAGTCCGAGACTGCTCCGAAGTCGGAGCCTGCCAAGAAATCTGCGCCAGTGGCTGAGCCCACTGAGGAGGAGGACTCCACCGCGGGTGCTGTCGCTTCGGGTGCTGCAACCGCTGCGGCCGCAGGTGCCACGGCTCCGGGTGTCGTTGCCGCCGAGATGGAGGAGCGCGAAGCTAACGCGCCCGAGGCTGATGCCGAGGCAGACACGACCGCAGATGAGCCAGTACTTGACGAGCCTGTCGCAGAGTCCCCAGCTACGGAACCGGTCGTGGAGGAACCCCGCGAAGAGACTCCCGCTGCCGAGACCGCGGAGGAACCGGCTGTTCCGGCAGTCGAGGAAGCCGCAGTTGAGGAAGCTGCAGTAGAGGAAGAGCCGGCGGCTGAGGCAGACGCAGAGGCTGAAGAGGCAGCCGCAGCGGCGGAGGCCCAGGCGGCGTCGGCAAGCGCGGCGCTTGAGGCTGAGCCCGACGAGCTCGAGGTCTCCGAGGACGCCGAGGTAGTTCAGGCCCCGGCACAACCGCAGGACGACATTGCGCCGGCAGCTGGCCGTCTGGGCAAGTTGCGTGGCCGCCTCTCGCGTTCGCAGAACGCCATCGGCCAAGGTCTTATGGGAATTCTCTCCGCTGGTGACTTGGACGATGATGCCTGGGAGGACATCGAAGACACCCTCATCATGGCGGATCTGGGAACCAAGGCAACGATGCAGGTCACTGACTCCCTGCGCGAGAAGATTGCCGAGCGCGGTGTGAGCTCCGAGGACGAAGCACGCGCCATGCTGCGTGAAGCTCTCATCGAGGTCGGCCACCCGGAGATGGATCGCTCCATCAAGGCCATGCCGAACGAGGGCAAGCCGGCGGTCATCATGGTCGTCGGTGTTAACGGCACCGGTAAGACAACAACGACCGGCAAGTTGGCTCGTGTACTTGTGTCGATGGGCCACAACGTGCTGCTCGGCGCTGCCGATACTTTCCGTGCTGCCGCCGCAGACCAGCTGGAGACCTGGGGCCGCCGCGTAGGTGCCACTACCGTACGCGGCAAGGAAGGCGCAGACCCAGCCTCCGTCGCGTTCGATGCCGTGGCAGCTGGTGTGGACCAAGGTGTGGACGTAGTCCTCGTCGATACTGCTGGCCGTCTGCACACCTCCGTTGACCTCATGGACCAGCTGGGTAAGGTCAAGCGCGTCGTGGAGAAGAAGACCGAAGTCGATGAGGTTCTTCTCGTGCTCGACGCCACCGTGGGGCAGAACGGTCTGACCCAGGCGCGTATCTTCCGCGACGTCGTGGACATCACCGGCGTTGTCCTCACCAAGCTTGACGGAACCGCCAAGGGCGGCATTGTCTTCCAGGTTCAGGAAGAACTTGGTGTGCCGGTGAAGCTCGTGGGCCTCGGCGAGGGCGCCGACGACCTCGCCCCGTTCGAAATTGAGGGATTTGTTGACGCCCTGCTGGGCGAAAAATAGAAAAAGATTCAGGCGGATTTTCTGCCTAATCTATTCCTCTATCTCTTCAGTAACCGTAGTGCTTTCGTGCGGAGGTGCTACGGTCTTTTTTGATCATAAAGAATGTGCTTAGGGGGAGGTCACAATGGTAGTCTGGGACAGTCCTGTCTATGTGAGGCTGAATTAACAGCCCTAACAACGGTTCGTGAGGCTACTCTTTCGTGACACTCTTGTATGTCCTAATCCTCGCAGCTGTCGCAGTGGCGCTTGCACCAGTAGCTGTCAAAGTTGCTGATCGCGCAGCCGGCTACCCGTTAGCCGGCATTTTTATTATCGCAGCGGCACTGTTAGCGAGAGAATTTCCTGCCCTTGCCCGCGGCGAAGAACTGTCCTACTCCGTGACCTGGGTTCGCGATGTCGTCGCGCCTGGTGTTGACGTCAACCTCGCCTTCCGTGGCGATGCACTGGGTATTTTCTTCGCCATGCTGGCACTCGTCATTGGCGCGGTGGTGTTTAGCTATTCCGCAGCCTATCTGCCCAAAGGCAAAGGAAACGTCAGTTTCTACGTGCTGATGACGGCGTTCACGCTGTCTATCTTGCTGCTGGTGCTGGCTAACGACGTCGTCGTGCTCTTCCTTGCCTGGGAGCTTGTCTCGCTGGCGTCCTTCATGCTCATTGCGCGCAGCGGCAAATCGGGCGAGGCGGGTTCGCAGCGCACGCTGATTCTCACCTTTGTCGGTGGCCTGACGCTGCTGTCCGGTGTGGCTATTGCTGCAACGGCAGCGGGGACCACGAACCTTGAGGACATCCTCGCCTCGGATGTGTGGGCAGAGCGCCCTGGCCTGACCACTGGTGTGGCCGTGCTCATCGCGCTTTCGGCCTTCACCAAGTCGGCACAGTTCCCGTTCCATTTCTGGCTGCCCGAGGCCATGGCTGCGGCCACGCCGGTATCGGCCTTCCTGCATGCGGCGGCCGTCGTCAAGGCTGGTGTCTACCTGCTCATTCGCTTCTCTACCATCTTCCATGACGTGGCTGCCTGGAACTGGCTGCTCATCGTCGCCGGTATGGGAACCGCCGTCATGTCGGCTGTGTTCGCCGTACAGAAGACCGACCTCAAGAAGCTCACGGCGTATTCCACGGTGTCTCACCTGGGGTGGATTGTGGCCACTATTGGTGTGGGCACTCCCTTTGCCATTGCCGCGGCACTGGTTCACACCTTGGCGCACGCCCTGTTTAAGTCCTCCATCTTCATGCTCATCGGCGTGATTGATCACGAGGCTGGCTCCCGTGACATCCGCCGTCTTGGCGTGCTGTGGAACAAGATGCCATGGACCTTTGGCTCCATGCTCATTGGCGCTGCCTCCATGGCAGCGGTGCCGCCGCTCTTCGGCTTCGTGTCCAAGGAAGGTATGCTCACCGCCTTCGAGGACGCACCCATTGGATCGGTGGGCCAGATTGTCTTGCTGATTGTCGCCGGTATCGGTGCCTTCTTTACGTTCACCTACTCGGCCAAAATTGTCTTTGGTGCCTTCTTCGACGGTCCCCGTGACATGTCCACGACCCACGAGGCGCCGGTTCGCCTATGGTTGCCGGCGGCCTTGCCCGGTGTCATGTCCGTGCCTGTCGTTTTCTTCATGGGAGTTCTGGACGGCCCGCTCGATGACGTCGTTGCGGCCGTCAGCATGGAAGCACACACGCATCTGGCACTGTGGCACGGTCTGAACGTTCCTTTCGTGATTTCGGTTCTCGTGCTTATCGCCGGCATCGTAGGCGTTCTTTTCCGCAAGCCGCTGTGGACTGGGATGGAGGAGCGCGAGTTCCTGCCACGCACCGGTAACGATGTCCTCAAGTGGATTCAGGATGTGTGCACCAAGTTCGGTCGCTTTGTTGGCCGCATGTCTGACACACACAACCCGACGCTCTTCATCCTGCCGATCGTCTTCCTCATCATCTTGCTGACAGGCGCCACGCTGGTATCCGACGGCATCGACGGAGTAGCCCTTAACCCGCGCGTTGAGGGGCTTGATAATCCGTGGGATCTGCTCCCGCTGGGCATCGTCGCCCTGTCCATGTTTGGGCTGGTGCGTACGAAGAATCGCCTGACGGGTGCGGTCATGATTGGTACTGCCGGTACCGGTGTGACCCTGCAGATGTTCCTGCTGGGTGCTCCCGACGTCGCTTTGACCCAGTTCACGGTCGAAGCACTGTCCGTCATCGTCATGATGATGGTGCTCCGCTACCTGCCGGAGAAATTCCACCAAGTGTCCCACAAGGGCCGCCAGACGGGTGCCATCGTTATCTCGGTGCTGGCGGGTGCCGCGGCTTTCCTAGGCGTGTGGGCACTGATGGGCCGCCACGAGCGCTCCGACTTGGCCATGTGGTACCTCAACAACGCTCCGGACATTACTGGTGGCGACAACGTGGTGGCCACCATCATCGTTGAGTTCCGTGCACTCGATACGTTGGGTGAGCTGTCCGTGCTTGGTATGGCTGCCGTCGTTATCGCTGCGGTGACCTCGACGCTGCCGCGCTTCCCATTCACCTCGGGTACCCGCCCAGCACCGTTTGGCCAGTCACAGCTGAACTCCGTGCCGCTGCGCAAGGGCATCGCGGTGACCATTCCGATTCTGGTGGTCCTGTCGGTGATTGTTTTCTACCGCGGTCACCAGGCCACCGGTGGTGGCTTCCCGGCAGCTCTCATCATGGGTGCGGCAATCGGTCTGACGTACCTCTCCCGCGGTACGGATGAGATTGTCTTTGGTCGCATGACCCCGATTCATCTCACCGGCATCGGCATTATCGTTGCTCTGACGGCGGGCTTCATCGGCTACATCCCGACCTCCCACAACGATGGTGGCTTCCTTACCGCTATCCACGGCCACGCCCTGGGACAGCATTGGACCACCTCACTCATTTTCGACCTCGGTATTTACCTCGCTGTTCTGGGCATGCTCAGCATGGCCATCAACGCCTTGGGTGGCTACCTCCGCCCAGGTACCGAGCGCGACTACCTGCCGTGGGTCCACGATGATGATTCGGCGCTGCCGAACACGCCGCGCGTGGTGCTTGACGACGTCGACGATCCCTACCCCGAATCCATCAACCCGTCCTCCGACCCGGAGGCACTGCTGAACGACGCCCAGGCGCGCCAGCGTGTGTCCTCGCCTCACTTCACTCCGGATGAAGAGGAGAAGAATTCATGATCCTCGCACTGACCATCGCGCTGCTTATTGGCAGTGCCGTCTACCTCATTCAACAGCGCAGCCTTGTCCACATTGTGTTGGGCATGATGGCCTTTGGCCACGGCGCCAACCTCATGTTGTTGGCGACAGGTGTGTACTCCTACCGCGGGGAATCTTTCCCATCGCAGGTTCCGATGGACCAGATGGCAGATCCGCTTCCACAGGCTTTCGTCCTGACCGCGGTTGTTATTTCTATGGCGACCTCGACCATCCTGTTGACTTTGGCGGCCATGGGCGCCAATGACGACACGGACGTGGTCGAGCCAGTGGACGATAACACCATTGACCATGCCTTCTCCACGTTGGGCCGTGACACGCAGAATCGTGACATTCTGGAGCGCTCGGCTAACAAGATGGATCGTTTGAAGGAACTCGAACACGGGGAGGACAACTAGATGTATGACACTGTAAGCGCCCTCCTCCCGCTCTTCCCGGCGGTTCCCCTCGTATCGGCGGCGCTGGCGCTCCTTGCTCCGTGGCACCGCGTGCGTGATGCCATCATGCTCATCGTTCCGGGCGTGGGAATTTTCGCTTCCTTTGCGCTGCTGCTCTACACCATGAACAACGGCGTGGTGGCGCACAGCGTGGGTAACTACGTGGGCAACGCGGGTATCGCCTTCGCGGCAGATACCTTCTCGGCACTGATGCTCATCACGACGATGATCGTCGCCTTCGGGGCCAACTGGTTTGCCATCGTGGGTGGTGAGACCAAGTCTCGCTACTATCCGTCGCTGACGCTCATCTTGATTACCGGTGTGTGCGGCGCCCTGTTGACCGCTGATCTCTTTAACTTCTTCGTGTTCATTGAGGTCATGCTGCTGCCGTCCTATGGCCTTATCACCATGTCCGGAACGTGGTCGCGCTTGGCAGCAGGCCGCGCTTTCGTGCTGGTGAACCTGTTTGCGTCGACGCTGCTCGTCGTCGGTGTGGGCTACATCTATTCGGTGACGGGTGTAGTCAACCTTGGCGCGCTCAAGGGCGCGGCGGCTGGCAACGGCCCAGTGACCGTGGCGGCCGGCATCATTGTCATTGCTATTGCAGCCAAGGCTGGTGTCTTCCCCGTCCAGTCCTGGCTGCCACGCACCTACCCAGGCACGTCGGCTGCCGTCATGGGCCTCTTCTCCGGTCTGCACACCAAGGTGGCGGTGTACATGCTCTACCGCCTGTGGGTTCAGCTGTTCGATATGGATGAGCGCTGGGGCACCCTCATTATTGTGGTCATGATCATTTCGATGATTGTCGGCTCCTTCGGCGGTCTGGCAGAGAACTCCATCCGCCGTGTCCTGGGCTACCAGATGCTCAACGGCATGCCCTTCATTCTCGTGATGATGGCTTTCACCACGCACGACGCGCAGCGTGCCCTCGCCGCCGGTATTCTCTATACGATTCACCACATGCTGACGGTGGGTTCGCTCATCCTGGCCTCGGGTGCCATCGAGGAGACCTACGGCACGGGCCGTCTCAACAAGCTGTCCGGCTTGGCGCGGCGAGATCCCATCATCGCCTGGATTTTTGCCGCCGGTGCCTTCTCCGTTGTCGGATTCCCACCGTTCTCCGGCATGTGGGGCAAGGTTCTCATCGTGGCCGAGATTGCCCGCACTGGCGGGGGATGGGCATGGACCGTCATCGCGGTCATCATCATTGCGTCCTTCGCCGCATTCCTCGCCATGCTTCGCGTCTGGCGCCGTGTCTTCTGGGGCAAGGACCTGCCGAAGGAGAAAGTGCCCAAGGAGCTGGTTATCCGCAAGAAACTCATGGCGCCCTCGGCGGCCCTTATCCTGGGTTCGCTGACCATGTTCCTTCTGTCGGGTCCTCTCATCGAGGTCACCATGGGGGCTTCGGCGGACCTGCTGGACACGGAGGCCTATTCCCACGCAGTGCTGGGTGATGAACCCGTAGCCCTACCCGATATCGACTCCATCCAGGAGGGCCGTTAAATGAAGACCGCCGTGAACTCAGTAATTTACGCGTTCTGGTTGATCAAGGAAATCTTCGTGGCTGGCTTCTCGCTCGCCATGGAGTCCTTTAAACCAAAGAACAACTATCACCCCGTCGTCGTGCGCTATCCGCTGCGCGTGACGAGTGCCTGGGAGATCTTCTGGTTTACCTCCTCGATTACCGCCACGCCGGGGACCCTCTCCCTGGGACTCCGCGAGCCGGTCAGGGAAGGCCTGCCGCGCATCGTCCTTGTCCAAGCCGTGATGGGTGATGATCCCGCTAGCATCGTGGCGGACCTTGCCGATATGGAAGAGCGCCTTGCCCCACATGTGAAAGGCACTGACTATGGCGTGCCGGGACAAGGTCCCACGACGGAACTGGCTCCGACCTTCTACGAGTACACCCTCGATACCTTGGGCCGTCACATGCGTGCCCCGGACATTGCACAGACGGATGACACCCCGCTGGCCGCCGACGAGGTTGAAAAATATTCCGTGTGGCCGCTGCGCCACGCCGTGCCAACCAAGGCCCGAAAGGATGACAAGAAATGATTGATTTTGCCTCGTGGAGCGCCTTCAATTGGGTCGTCTTCGTGTGCGTTTTCATCATGGGAGCCTGCGTGTGCGCAGCCCTCGGGTTGGCGTTGCGTTCCCGCGATGAGCTCACACGCACCGTGATGAGCGATATGGTCTTTTACGGCATGATGTGCATGTACTTTGCCTGGGCCATGACGAACCACGCATCCATTGTGTACGACATCGCCATGTTGGCGGGCATCGCCGCCGGCGTGCTGCCAACGTTGTCGATGGCTCGCATCATTTCGAAGGGCAGGAGGTAGATCATGACCATTGCCGAAATCATCGCCAGCATTTTGCTGATTCTTGCGACGATTCTCGTCATCGCAACGGTTGTCGCACTGTGGCGCGCCCCTGACGCCCTCACCCGAGTCAATTTGCTTGGGCCGACCGTGGGGCTGGCTGTACCTCTGCTGCTCGTGGCCAAACTCGTCGTGGATTTCGCAGAAAACGGGTTCTCCCTGTGGTCGCTCGTCCGCGTCCTTATTGCCTGCTTTGGCGTGTGGATCATCGGTTCGGTCGGCTCGTTCTACATGGGGCGCTCCATCTACGGCGTAACCGTCACCGACGTGAAATACGCCAAGCGCATGCACCAGCGCGCAGATACCGTCGAGGGCACCGACGAGGACGTGTAGACAGGATAGGATTAACCTCATGAAGCTCATCACTGCCATCGTCAAGCCGTTTACTCTGCCGGATATCCGCGAGGCCTTGGAACAACATAATGTCCACGGACTCACAGTCACTGAGACTCAGGGCTTTGGCCAGCAGCGCGGCCACAGCGAGGTCTACCGCGGCGCTGAGTACGCAACCGACTTCGTGCCCAAGGTCAAACTGGAAATCGTCACCTCCGACGAGCAGGTGGAGGAGATCTTGGCCGCGGTGGTGGACGCTGCTTACACCGGAAAAATCGGCGATGGCAAGATCTGGATCACACCGGTCGAGGACGTGATCCGCGTTCGCACCGGCGAGCGCGGCGACGCCGCCCTTTAAGCGCTTGCTTACTGCCGCCGAGCTGCGCGAGGAGGCCTGCGCGGCGGCCGATCGTCTCACGCAGTCTCTGGTTGTGCCGCCCGGCTGTGCCCTCGCCGCTACGGGCTCCTTTGCCCGCCGCGCCATGACCCCTTTTTCTGATCTCGATCTCATCCTCCTGCACCCCGAAGGAACAACGCTGTCCGAGGATGTGGTGTCGGAGGTCTGGTATCCCATCTGGGATGCCAAGTATCGCCTGGATTATGCGGTGCGCACTCCGAGTGAATTCGCCGCTATCGCCGGATCGGACCCAGCCGCGGGCTTTGCCCAGCTCGATCTATCGTACGTTGCGGGCGATAAGCAGCTGGTTGATTCCACCCGTGCGCAGGTCTATGCCACCTGGCGCCGTCTCCTCCAGGGCAATTTCGATGACTTCGTCGATATCGCGATTGCCCGCTGGCGCCGCTCTGGAACCCTTGCCACGATGACCCATCCGGATATTAAAAATGGGCGCGGGGGCCTGCGCGATATCCAGTTCATTCGTGCGCTGGCCTTGGGAAACCTTGCGGACGCCCCACGGCTTGAGAAGGAGCGAGCATTGCTTCTCGACGTCCGCACGCTCCTCCACGTCACCGCGTGCCGCCACCGCGATGTCCTGGATCCAGAGTTTGCTGCGGAGATAGCCCACGAGCTTGGCTTTGCCGACCGCTATGAGCTGTCGTCGGCGGTGGTCACAGCCGCAGCGGCGGTGGATAAGGCGATGGAGCGGGCGTTGGCGACGGCTCGCGGGCTTGTGGCCAAACGCAGCGCCACGCGTTCCCGGAAACCATTGGATATCGGCGTTGTCGATGTGGACGGCGAGATTCATCTGGCGCGGACGGCGGATCTGACCGAGCCCTGGCTACTACTGCGTGTGGCCGCTGCCGCGGCGCGTTCCGGCCGAACGGTTGCCCCCAAAGTGTGGGAACAATTGCGCGAGGTGCCCGATCTTCCGGATCGCTGGACGGCTGCGGCTACCGACTCCTTCTTCGCCCTTCTGTCCTCACCGGTCCACACACCACGCCTTATTCAGGAGATGGAGACTCATGGCCTGTGGGAGCGCATCGTCCCGGAGTGGTCACACATCCGTGGACTCTTGCCGCGCGAGCGCACTCATGCGCACACCGTGGATTATCACTCAATCCTCACGGTCGCGCGGTGCGCTAACGCCCGCACGTCCGTGGCACGGCCAGATTTATTGCTGTTGGCGGGGCTCTACCATGACATCGGCAAGGGCTATGGGCGCCCGCACGAGCTGGTGGGAGCGGAGATGGTTGCCCGGGCGGCAGCGAAGATGCGCCTTGACCTAGCGGATCGATCTCGCGTGCAGACCGTCGTCGCCGAACACACGACGCTCGCTCGGATCGTGTCGCGCACGGACCCGCTTTCCGACGCCGCCCGAGACGAACTCCTGGAAGCAGTTCGATACGACTACCTCACCCTCGCCCTTCTCGTTGTTCTGGCTAAAGCTGATGCGGAATCGACCGGACCCGGCGTGTGGAACCGGCGTCTTGACCGCGGCATTGATGCAGTCAGTGGCCGTGCCTTTGCACAGCTGAATGGTCTGCGCCCCACGAAGCCGTTGGTGTCGGTTGACCGTGAGATAGGGCTGCGTCACAACCCCGACAAGGACACGTTCACCGTGGTGTGGCGCGGCAGTTACCAACGTGAAGCCGTGCGTCCCCTGGCGCTCATCGCTGCCTTGGGCTGGTTCATTGTTTCTTCGCGTCTCGTCCGCACCGGCGAGGGCTACGCTGGCGAATTCGACGTCCGCGCCTTGCACGGCACCATTGACATGGAAACGGCGGAGGAACACCTTATCCAGTCCTATAAATCCGGAACCTACACAGTGCTGCCGCCCTTTGTGCCGGGGCCTGCGACGGCCATGTGGACCGGGGGAATCTTCGAGATCCGCATCGACGACTACACCGGAACATTGGGGCATGTGCTGGCACTGCTGCCGGACTGCGAGTGGCTCTCAACGAGTACCCCGGGTGCGACGATGGTGCTCCATGCTCTCCCACACGGAGAGATTCCCCGCGCGGCGCTGGTCCGGAATGTGACCCAAGCACTGGTCAACGGCTAAGCTGGGGGAGTTAAAAATTATCGACGATAGTTGAGGGAGCACTCCGACGTGTTTGAGTCTTTGTCTGACCGCTTGCAATCAGCCCTGTCAGGCCTGCGCGGCAAGGGCAAGCTGACCGAAGCGGACATCAATGCCACCGCGCGCGAGATCCGCCTTGCGCTGCTCGAAGCCGATGTCTCGCTCACCGTCGTGCGCGGCTTCATCAAGCGCATCAAGGAACGTGCCGCCGGCGCAGAGGTGTCCGAGGCACTCAACCCGGCGCAGCAGGTCGTCAAGATTGTCAACGAGGAACTCATTGAGATCCTCGGTGGTGAAACCCGCCGCCTCAACCTGGCGAAGAACCCGCCGACCGTCATCATGCTTGCGGGTCTCCAGGGTGCTGGTAAAACCACCCTCGCCGGTAAGCTCTCGAAGCACCTTGCTTCCAAGGGGCATGCCCCGATGCTCGTCGCCTGTGACCTCCAACGCCCAGGCGCCGTGCAGCAGCTGCAGATCGTCGGTGAGCGCGCCGGCGTCGACGTCTTCGCTCCGGACCCGGGCACCTCTCTGGACTCCCTCGAACACGAGATGGGTACCTCGCATGGTGATCCGGTGGACGTCGCCAAGCGCGGCATCGAAGAGGCCAAGCGCACGCAACACGACATCGTCATCATCGATACCGCCGGCCGCCTCGGCATCGACGAAACCTTGATGACGCAGGCGCGCAATATTCGTGACGCCGTCAACCCCGACGAAGTCCTCTTCGTCATCGACTCCATGATTGGTCAGGACGCCGTCCAGACCGCCGAGGCCTTCCGTGACGGCGTGGACTTCACCGGTGTCGTCCTCACCAAGCTGGACGGTGATGCCCGTGGTGGTGCAGCGCTGTCCATCCGTGAGGTCACGGGCAAGCCCATCATGTTTGCCTCCACGGGTGAAAAGCTCGAGGATTTCGATGTCTTCCACCCGGAGCGCATGTCCTCGCGCATCCTGGGCATGGGTGACCTCCTGACACTCATTGAGCAGGCGGAGTCCAAGCTGGATCAGTCCAAGGCGGAAGAAGCCGCCAAGAAGATGGGCTCGGGCGACATGACGCTCAATGACTTCTTGGACATGATGCTCATGGTTCGTAACCTGGGCCCAATGGGCAACCTGCTCAAGATGATGCCGGGCGGCAACAAGATGAATCAGATTGCCGATATGGTCGATGAGAAGCAGCTCGACCGCATTCAAGCCATCATTCGTGGTATGACCCCACAGGAGCGCGAAGACCCGAAGATTCTCAACGCTTCGCGTCGCAAGCGTATCGCTAACGGTTCCGGTGTCTCCGTCTCCGACGTCAACCAGCTCATCGAGCGCTTTACTGAAGCCAAGAAGATGATGGGCCAGATGGCGGGCCGCTTTGGCATGCCGGGCATGGGCGGTGGCCGCTCGGCAACAAAGAAGAAGCCCAAGGGGCGCAAGGGCAAGAACGGCAAGCGCAAGCCGCCGAAGCGTCGCGGCGGCGGTGGCGGTATGCCGGGAATGCCGGGCATGGGTGGCGGCATGCCGTCCATGGAGGAGCTGCAGAAGCAGATGGGCGGCGGCGGAATGCCGGGTCTTGGCGATATGAAGATGCCGAAGGGCATGGAGAATATCGACCTCAACAACCTTGACTTCGGTCAAGGAAAAAAGAAATAGCGTCCGAACGATAGCGGCCCGTGGAGAGAAACTCCACGGGCCGTGTGCGTATGCGGGCTTGACTTAAATTGCCTGGCCCGCCGGATACATCGGGTAGGGGACTGGCCGCGGCGGGGTCGGGGCAGGTGGCGCCGCGGTGGTGGTGTCGGCCGCAGCGGCCTGCGTGGGCATCTCCGGGGCCTCCTGCTGAACCGTTTCACCGTTGAGAATGGGCGTGATGATGTCCCGGATGAGCGGAATCATGGAATCGGCGAAGGCCTTAGTGAAGTGGTGCATATCGCGGTAGACCATCACGTTGCCGATGACAACGGGGCAGTCGCCAGCGTCATTGCAGAACCACTTGGAGGTGTCAACAGCCAGCATGTTTTTGTACTGGGAGAGAACTGCAGCGCCGGGGTCGTAGCTCTCGTAGACCTCTTCGAAGCGCATGCCACAGCCCAGGGAGTCCTTCGTCGCGACGTAGCATTCGTCAAATTCGCGGCCATTGCCTTCATCGTCAAAGCCCCACGGATTGTCGCGGAAACCTACGAAGGGAATCTCGTGCTTGGCCAGCTCATCCCAGAAGGCTTTGTATCCTGGAGGGACGGCGTCAGGGCCGTGGCCGAACGGCTGTCCGGGGCGGGTGGAGGTGGAAACCACCAACGCGGGGTCGGCATCGATCAAGCGCTGGACGACGTGCTTGCTCCACTCGGCGCATTCAGGCTTCACATCGACCTCATCGCCCAACACGATTGGGCAACCTACACGGGTCAAGGGAACGAGCTTAAAACCCATTTCGCGGCCCAAGTAGTCAAGGGCGGAGGAATACTGCTCGGCGTGCGAGCCACCGACCAGGTACACCTCGACATCAGAGTCCATATCGCCGAAGACGCACGGCGTTGTGCCGTCCCTGCGTGTCTCGAAGAAGAAGTCGGTGGGCTGGTCTTCTGGGATGAAGCACCAGTTATCCGCCACTGGTGGGGTGATGCCACGCGCCAGAATGGGATCGGGTTTGACCGCTACGTTGTCTGGGGGCGTGATGTTGAGGGGGAAAGTGGTCGCTCCTGGGTAGAGTGCTGGGTTCAAAACCTCAGCGTCGGCCTCGTCCAAGGTGCGGGCCCACAAGGGTTGAATAGCAATGAGCGCGATGGTGCAGGCAGCTACGACAACGCCACCGACGGCGCGTGTGGCACCAGTAGTGGTGCGCAGATCAGCAAGGCCGCGGCGGACCGGGAGGTCGTCGGCAAGCGGGCGTTTGCGGTGCTGACGCAGGGGCTTCTCGACGAATCGGTGCGTCAAATCCGCCAAACCCAGCGATACCGCAATGATGATGACACCCAGCCACCACGGTGGCGTGTCGAAACCGAGTGCTACCGTGGAGATGATGAGCAGAGGCCAGTGCCACAGGTACAGCGGGTAAGCGATGTCACCGAGCCAGCGTGATGGCCGCGAGGTGAGTACGCGGGAGAAGGAACCACCGGAGCCGATGATGATGAGCACCGCGCCGCCGATTGGCAGCAAAGATAGTGGTCCGGGGAATGCTAGCGTGTCAGAAATGACGAGGCCCGTACCGGCAAGAGCGGCTAGGCCGACGGCGGTGGCAAGGTTCGACAGGTGTTGCGGCATCCGCAGCCGCGAGCCATAAATCACGAGGACGGCGCCAAGTGTCAGCTCCCATGCACGGGACCACGTGGAGTAGTAGTTCGCCGGGGTACCGAACAGTCCGTCGCGGCTGGCGTAAGCGAAGGACGCTACCGTTGCCACGATGAGGATGGGGCCCGCGATGGAGTTCACGGTGGGGAAGCGTTGCGGAGTGAGGCCGGACGGCTTTGGGCGCACACGCATGAACGCTGCAAGGACGAGGGCAAAGAGGATACCGATGAGGTAAAACTGGCCCTGCACCGCCATGGACCACATGTGCTGAAGCGGAGATGTGGTTGCTGATGCCGCAGCATAATCCGCGTCCTGGCGGGTGAGCTCCCAGTTCTGGTAGTAGAACACCGTTGCCGTGATCTGCTTGGTCAACTCAGTATTCATGAGCTCAGGAGCGAAAAGCCGTACCAGGATATAGCTTGCGCCGATAACGAGCACTAGCGCCGGCACGAGGCGGCGAATGGTACGCCAGATGGGCCACCACGGATTGAGCGAGGCATTGGGGCGGGCGGCGTAGCGCAGCTGGGAACCGAGGAAGAAGTAACCGGACAGCAGCAGGAAGACGTCCACGCCACCGGAAACGCGTCCGACGAAAACGTGGTAAATCACGACCAAAGCGATCGCGATGCCACGCAGGCCGTCAAGGTCGTAGCGGTAGCGGAATCTGGAGGGGGCTTGTTGAGTCATAAAGTAAGGTATGTGCGGCAGTGAAATAACCGCATTACAGACTACCCCTTTCGCGGGGTGGGGCCTAATACAGCGATGGGGAAGCGGATTTCCTATTTTCCTTCCTGATCGTTAAGGTTAGTGAGGTTGCCCATGCATCACGCGTAGATGACCGTGGACAACACTGACAACTTCATTTCTGCGTAACGCCGTCACCGCCTACGGACGGCCGGCATGTCACGCGCAGGATAAATCCAAGGGCTGAACCGGCGCGCCGAACCTGGCGCGCGTCTGCACTGCCCGGTGACTAGAAAAGGAGCCAAAACATGGCTGTAAAGATCAAGCTGCAGCGTATCGGTAAAATCCGCAACGCTGAGTACCGCGTCATCGTTGCTGATGCACGCACCCGCCGCTCCGGCAAGGCTATCGAGAACATTGGTATCTACCAGCCGAAGCAGGAGCCGTCCCTGATCCAGATCGATTCCGAGCGCGCGCAGTACTGGCTGGGCGTTGGCGCGCAGCCGACCGAGCCGGTTCTCGCTCTGCTCAAGGTGACCGGTGACTGGCAGAAGCACAAGGGCCTGCCGGGTGCAGAGGGCACCCTGAAGGTTGCTGAGGAGAAGCCGTCCAAGCTGGACCTCTTCAACGCTGCTCTGGCTGAGGCTAACAATGGCCCGACCATCGAGGCCATCACCGAGAAGAAGCGCAAGGCCAAGGAAGAGGCTGAGGCTAAGGCTGCCGCTGAGAAGGCTGCCGAGGAGGCCGCTGCCGCTGAGGCTGCTAAGGCTGAGGAAGAGGCAGCAGAGTCTGAGTCCGCTGAGGCTGAGGAGTCTGCAGAGTCCGCTGAGTAAAAATCTCGCGACTTAAAAAAATTCCCCGTCGACCATCTGGTCGGCG
Source organism: Corynebacterium sp. HMSC05E07 (assembly GCF_001807225.1). NCBI lineage: Bacteria > Bacillati > Actinomycetota > Actinomycetes > Mycobacteriales > Corynebacteriaceae > Corynebacterium > Corynebacterium sp. HMSC05E07. The sequence goes on along the minus strand of NZ_KV788202.1, from coordinate 167,616 downwards.
GGGATTTTCTAATTCTTTGGATAGTTGAGGTAAGGATCCGAGGGGTTTTCGAACTCCAAGCCACGGATTGCGGCGGCGAAAACGGACGTCGCGATATCGCGCTTATGCTTATCTGACAGCGATGCTAGGTGGCCGCTTGTGCACAGGACTGTAAAGCCATGGACCGTAGACCATCCAGCGAGGCAGTTCTGCACCATGAACTCCCAGTCGGGTTCTTGGCCGATAGCCCGAGCGTATTGCCCCATGTAGTCATAAAAGTTGAACGCTGCTCGCACGCGCGGATCCTCGCCGGGGCCGTCGGTGGCGGCGGCGAGACCCGCGGGGATATCGAAACCACGGGATGCCATCATGCATTCGAAAAAGTTCTGCTCATCGTGGGCGTAGTCGAAGTAGGCAAAGGCAGCCGCCATCAGCTTGTCCACGATGGAGCCCTCGGTGTCTTGAAAAGCAGCGCTGAGGTTCTCGATGAGTTCGGCGGTGGCGATGTCCGTGACGGAGTCGAGAAGCGAGGATTGGTCTTTGAAGTGGCGGTAGGCTGCGGTGGGGGAGACTCCGACTGCACGGGTCGCGGCCCGGATAGTCACCGCCTGAGGCCCGCCCTCGCGGGCTAGAGTGATGGCCTCGCGGAGGATGGCCTCATGCAGGTTTCCGTGATGGTAAGGCTTAGGGTTGCTCACAATCTAATGATATTACTAAAAGTCTAGACATTCGCGCTAGTGTTCGGTGTTAACATGGTGAGCAGCATGAGCGCTGGTTCCTTGTCGCACGTGACGGCGTGGGGGACGTAGGCTGGCAGGTGCACGATCCGTCCAGGGACCAGTTCTTCCTTATTATCTCCACATCTAAAGGCCACGGATCCTCGCACAACCTGGACAGTGATGGGGTGTGCTGCTTTATGGTCGGGAAGCTGGTGGCCGGGCAAAAAGGAAAAGAGGATGAGATTGGCGCCGTCTGCACTCAAGACTCTCTTGACCGCCGGCCGTGGGCGTTGAGGGTCTGGCTCAGGGGCCTCATCGAGCAGGTTGAGTGTGGTGAGAGCAGAGCCGGTGTGGGCGGCATCTCCAAAGGTGGTGAGGTCATTGATGGGAAGCTCAGTCATACCTTTCTAGGGTAGCCCGTTAAGCTAGCAGGCATGGAACTACTTATTGGTCGCGTGGTGAAGTCCCACGGCATTAAAGGCGAGGTCGCCGTCGAGGTGACTACTGATTCCCCCGAGGCGCGCTATACCGTCGGTGAGGTTCTGCATGGCAAGCAAGGCAAGAAGGAGCACGAGCTCACTATCGCTACGGTGCGTCCTCACAAGGGCCGTCTGCTCATCAGCTTTGACGAGATTCCAGATCGCACGGCTGCGGATTCCCTGCGCGGCACGCAGTTCTTTGCCGCCCCCATCGAGGATTCGGACGATGATGGTTTCTACGATCATGAGCTTGAGGGGCTGCGCGTGATGCTGGATGGCCAGGATAGTGGGGAGGTTACTGGCGTGACCCACGGTCCGACTCAGTCTCTGCTCGAGGTGTCTCTGCACAGCGGCAAGAGCGCCCTTGTGCCTTTCGTGGAGGCGATTGTTCCCGAGGTTGACCTTGAAGCTGGTACCTGCACCATCACGCCGCCGGAGGGGCTGCTCGAGCTATGAGGATTGACGTAGTCACCATCTTCCCTGAGTATCTCGACCCACTGCGCCACGCGCTGCTGGGCAAGGCTATTGAGCAGGGCGCCCTTGCCGTCGGCGTGCATGACCTGCGTCAGTGGGCCACGGACGTGCACAAGTCTGTCGACGATTCTCCCTACGGCGGCGGTCCCGGGATGGTCATGAAGCCCGAGGTGTGGGGCCCTGCGCTTGACGACGTCTCCTCCGGCACCGCCTCCACCACCGATCTCGACAGTGCGCTCCCGCACCTGAGCAAGCCGCGTCACGACGATATCCACGGCGTCGAGGCGCGCGCGTATAACTCAGCCGAGGATGCGGACACGGACAAGCCCTTGCTCATCGTGCCGACCCCGGCCGGTAAGCCTTTTACGCAGGCCGACGCACAGGCGTGGTCGTCGGAGGAACATATTGTGTTTGCGTGTGGGCGCTATGAGGGCATTGACCAGCGCGTGGTTGATGATGCCGCCAAGCGTTACCGTGTGCGGGAGGTGTCCATCGGTGATTATGTACTCATCGGTGGGGAAGTGGCTGTGTTGGTTATCGCGGAGGCCGTGGTGCGCCTCATTCCGGGCGTGCTGGGAAACCGGCGCTCCCACGAGGAAGATTCTTTCTCCGACGGCCTCTTGGAGGGGCCCAGCTATACCAAGCCTCGCGAGTGGCGCGGACTGTCCGTGCCTGAGGTCCTGACCTCAGGCGACCACGCCAAGGTGGATCGCTGGCGTCGCGAGCAGTCTCTGGCGCGTACGCTTGAGCGCCGCCCCGAGCTGTTGGAGGCCGCCGAGCTCGACGCCGCGGACCACAAATTTCTCGACACCCTGAAGGAGAACACTGATGGACGTGAGCACTGACCTGTCGATTCTCATGACCGAGGCCGAATGGAACAAGGTCTTGGCAGATATGCCTGAACGTTTGCGTGAAGGAGGCGTTGAGCCGCGCGATATTAACGCGGAGATTGTGTCCTTTACCTGCGAGCCGGACAATATTCTGGTCAATGAGTACATGGACAATAACGGGCACCCACCGGTAAGCGAGCACGTGTGGCGCGTTATCGTCAACGGTTCATCGGACCTGCCGCTGACGAAGGTCACCGCGGCAGTCGCGGACTGCCTGCCGCCGCATACGCTGTGGTACGGCACCTCTGAAATCGGCCACACCGAGTTTGGGCTAGGCACCTCCTGCGCGTGGCAGGGCGGGGTATAGGGTAGGGAGGTCTTTAAGTCCCCGACCCACTAAGAAGAGGTTTTGTGAACATCGCAGCCACCATCGCCACCGAGCTGGGCGTCAAGGAATCTTTTGTTGCCGCAGTGCTCAAGCTCATGGCAGAAGGCAATACCGTTCCGTTTATTGCCCGCTACCGCAAGGAGGCTACCGGCGGGCTGGATGATTCCCAGTTGCGCGTCATCGAGGAGCGCTCCACGTACCTGCGTGAGCTGGAGGAGCGCAAAGAGACGGTCCTTGCTGCGATTGAGGAGCAGGGCAAGCTGACGGAGGAACTGCGCGCCCTCATTGCGGGGTGTGAGACGAAGGCTCGCCTGGAGGATCTGTACCTGCCCTATAAGAAGCGCCGAAAGACCAAAGCGGATATCGCGCGTGAGGCTGGTCTTGAGCCGCTGACGGACAAGCTCATTGAGAACCCCACGGCAGACCCAGCCGAGTTGGCGGGGGAGTATCTCACCGAAGGGTTTGAGGAGACCAAGAAAGCTTTGGACGGCGCGCGGGCAATCCTCGTGGACCGTTTCGCGCTTGACGCCGACCTAGTGGGTGAGGTGCGCGAGCGCATGTACACCACTGGCTCTATGGCAGCCGGCGTGGTGGAAGGTAAAGAGAATGAGGGCGCGAAATTCAAAGATTACTTCGAGTTCTCTGAACCGTTTGAGAAGCTGCCCTCGCACCGCATCCTGGCGCTGCTGCGCGGCGAGAACGAAGGTGTGCTGCAGCTCAACCTCGATGCCGGCGACGATGCAGTGTATGAGGGCCTCATCGCAGAATGCTTTGACCTCGATGTGGCCACCTCGCGCTGGCTTGCCGACGCCGTCCATTGGGGCTGGCGCACCAAACTTTCCATCTCCTCGGGCCTTGATGTCCGCATGCGCCTCAAAGAGAAGGCCGAGGAAGGCGCACTCAAAGTCTTTGCCACGAACTTGCGCGATGTGCTGCTGGCTGCCCCGGCAGGGCAGCGCGCCACTTTGGGCTTGGACCCGGGCTACCGCAACGGCGTGAAGTGCGCGGTTGTCGACCCCACAGGAAAGGTACTGGACACCACGATAGTCTACCCGCACCAGCCGCAGAAGAAGTGGGCTGAAGCGGTGAGGGAGTTGGCGTCGCTCAGCGCTGCCCATTCCGTCGATCTCATGGCCATCGGAAACGGCACCGCCTCACGCGAGACAGAAAAGCTCGCGGGAGAGGTTGCTGACCTCATCGCGCAAGCAGGTGGCACTCGCCCGAGTCCCGTGGTCGTGTCGGAGGCCGGCGCGTCCGTGTACTCAGCATCGCAGCTGGCTGCTGACGAATTCCCCGACATGGACGTCTCTCTGCGCGGCGCGGTGTCCATTGCGCGCCGCCTCCAGGACCCACTGGCGGAGCTCGTGAAGATTGACCCGAAGGCCATCGGCGTGGGGCAGTACCAGCACGATGTCAACCAGGTTGCGCTGGCTCGTACCCTCGACGGCGTGGTCGAAGATGCCGTCAACGGCGTTGGTGTGGATCTCAACACTGCCTCCGCGCCGTTGCTGGAGCGCGTGGCTGGTGTGAATTCCACGATTGCCGCCAACATTGTTGCTTACCGTGATGAGAACGGCACGTTTGCCTCGCGTAAGGAGCTCAAGAAGGTGCCGCGACTGGGACCGAAGGCTTTTGAGCAGTCCGCCGGATTCCTGCGCATTAATGGCGGTAAGGATCCGCTCGATGCCTCGGCCGTGCACCCGGAGGCCTATCCAGTGGTGGCGCGCATTGCGGAGAAGACTGGGTTGGGTGTCGCGGAGCTCATTGGAAATTCGCGTGTGCTGACCAAGCTCGCACCGGCGGACTTTGCCGATGACACGTTCGGTGTTCCGACCGTCACGGACATCATCGCGGAGCTGGACAAACCAGGCCGTGACCCGCGCCCGGAGTTCAAGACAGCCACCTTCAAGGAAGGCGTGGACAAGGTTTCAGACTTGAAACCCGGCATGATTTTGGAGGGGACCGTCACCAATGTGGCGGCGTTTGGCGCGTTTATCGATGTCGGCGTGCACCAGGACGGCCTCGTCCACGTCTCGGCCATGAGCCATAAGTTCGTCTCCGACCCGCATGAGGTCGTGCGCTCGGGCCAGGTGGTCAAGGTAAAAGTCATGGAGGTCGACGTGGAGCGCCAACGTATTGGTTTATCGCTGCGCCTCGACGATGAACCAGGGTAACCTGCTCCCAAGCGCCGCGGCGGCAGCGGTGGTGGCCGTGGCAATTCCCAGAACTCGCGCCGTAGCTCGAACCGCACGGGCGGCAGCCGTGGCCGCTCAGAACGCGGCGGCGGCTCGATGGCTGATGCCCTCAAGAAAGCGGGCTTTTAGCAGGATGGAGCCCTCGGCTAACCAAACGGTCGAGGGCGCAGGATCGCCGATGGTGCCCACTGGCCACGATGCGTCGGTCACACTTCGCAACCGGAAGGGGGGAATAGAGAAAGCGTAAAACTAACGCCCATAAGTTCACATTAGTAACTCCACTAGTGGTATGTTTGTGGAAACAAATGAAACAGTGGCCTCGCTCACGCTTGGCCTTCCGGTAAAACTCCCTGGAAGGGCGGCTACAAGCGGACCTAAACAATCACTTTGAGGAGGCAGGCATGGACCGTGAAATGGATTCGCGTCACGTGCACGGAGCGAATGGCGCTTCGCCAGTGAAGGGGGGCGGGGGAGCTGAGGGGAGCGAAGCAATGGGGTGGCACCGCGTTCTGGATTGGCGTCCCACGAGCACCTTATCGCGGGTACTCATCGTCTTTCTTCTCGTGGCGCCCATCATCGTCGCCGGCACCATGATGTGGGCAATGTGGGATCCCTCCAAATACATGCGCAACATTGACTTGGCGGTGGTGAATGAAGATGTGGGCGTTGATAAGCAAGGTGAGTTCACCAACTACGGCGATCAGGTCGTAGAAGGCCTCATGGAAACGGAGTACCTCAACTTTGCGGAGGTCACTAAGGAAGACGGCGATGAGGGCCTCTTGAAGGGGAAGTACCTCATGGTGGTGACCATCCCCAAGAACTTCTCCGAGCAGGCGGTCACCATCATCAGCGATAAGCCCGTGAAACCGGAGATTCATTTCGCCACCAACGATTACTACGGCACGAATGGTTCGGTAATTTCTTCGAGCCTCATCCCGCAAGTGCAGACCAGTGTGGAAAACGCGATTTCTAAAAAATATGCAGATCAGGTCATTGAGGGGCTGAATAAACTTAGTGATGGGCTGGGGACAGCCGCTGAAGGAGCAGGACGTCTTGATGAAGGAGCAGGCAAACTGCAGGACGGAGGCGGGCGGGCTGTCGAAGGTATCGCGAAGCTCGATGCCGGTGCAGGGGATCTCAACGATGGAACCGGCCAGCTGGTGAACGGTACGACCCGCTTGAATGACGGCGTCGGGCGCCTTGGCGCCGGTGCCGCACAACTGGATGACGGTGCCGCTCAGCTTGCGGACGGTTCGGACAAGCTGCTTGCAGGAACCGGGCGCCTTGCTGATGGCGCGGGACAAATCGATGGGGGCGTCAACCAGCTCACCGGTATGCTCATCCCGCTGCTCAAGCAGGCCCAGATGGTGGTCCCGAGCTTGGTACAGCTTGTTGATGTCTTGCGTAGTCTCGGCATGGCTGAGCAAGCCGATCAGCTCTACTCGCTGGTGTCGAAATTAGATCCGGCGGCAAGCGGAAACATGGTGGCGCAACTCGAGAAGCTGGCAGAAGGCACCGGGCAGTTGTACTACAACCTGTCCGACCCGAACTCGGAATACCTCGGTGGTATGACCGCACTGAATGACGGTGCCCATCGGCTGGCTGGCGGAACAAAGGAACTACGTAGCGGTGTAGGTGAGCTGAGCAACGGTGCCGCCCAGCTGCAGGATGGTGCTTCCCGCCTTCATGAGGGCACGGGCACGCTTAAGGACGGTACGAGCCAGCTTGCTGCTGGCGGAACCGAACTGAAGGATGGCATGGATCAGCTCAAAGCGGGGTCCAACGAATTGGCCACCAAACTTGCTGACGGTGCCGCCAAGGCCCCATCCATTACCCAGCCGGACACGTCCGCTCGCAACATGGCCGTGCCCATCAACTTCACCTCCTCAAATGTGCACCCGGTACAGACCGTGATCAACCCGGTCGATCCGACGCAGAAGACCATCACAGGTGGTGCCTCCATGCTCTTCGTTCTGGTCTTCGGCTTCCTTGTCATGCTGCTCCTCGCGATGACGTTGCCGTACTACCTAGGCCGTCGCGGCCAGGTCGCTACCAGCCCGGTACGCGGTATCCTTGCGGCCTTCGGCGTGGTGACGGGACTGAATCTCCTCGTGCTGGCCTTTATGGCCTTCATGTCCTCCACCATGGGGTGGGCTCCCGCAAGCTGGCCGATGATAATGCTGGTCATCGCAGCGATTGCTGCCGTGGGTGCTGCAACGTATCAGTTCTTCCTCGTGACCTTTGGTCGGAAGATTGGGGCCATTTTTGCGGTGGTCGCATTTGCACTAGGAGTCATGGTCTTCGGCGGAGTCTGGCCGGTGGCTGCGATTCCGCGCCCGCTGAGTGTGCTGCATCCGTTCCATCCGATGTCTTATGCGAAGAATGCGTTCACCCGCGCCACCGACGGCATCCACGACGGCACGTTCTGGGCCGGTATCGTAGTTCTGTTCATCGTGACTGCCCTGGCGCTGGTTGCATCGTGTGCGGTGTTCCGTGCCCGCCACCACGGCACTGCCCGCGTTCTGGATGAGCACCTTTTCCGCCCGAACGTTGTAGCAGGGGCCTAAAACATTGCGGGGTAGGCGGTGAGACCGCCGGGCAGGTTGCGCAGCTCAATGCCCATGTCAGCGGCTAGATCTGCGTAGCGCAGGGCGAATCCAGCGCTGCGTCCGCCTGAGGGACAGGCCACATAAACCAGTGAGGAGTCGCAGGACAACAGGGCGCCGCGGACGGAGTCATCGTCGGAGACGGTGTGCCAGGGCAGCGACACCGCGGGGGCTGGTGCGGTGGGGGTGTCGGAGATGTCGAGGAGGCAGGCGTGGCCGCTGCGAAGCTCAGGCGGTAGCGAAGGTTGGCCCGGAAGCGCGGTGACGAGTGCGCGGTCAGGGTCGGCACCCACCTGTAGTGTGCGAAAGCTGCCGGGAAGAGCCTCGTAGGACGTTACGCGTCCCACGAGCTCCGAGTGGTGCGGCAGCTGCGCGAGTGCGGCAATGGTGGCTGTGGCCATGATCCCAGCTATCACTGATGTCGTCGCTCCCAGTACGCCGGCGGTGGAGCATTCGAGCGCTTCGCCGTGGGGAGGCTCGGGGAAGAGATCACGCAGGCCCACGCCGCGGCCGTCGATGCAGTCTGTACCGGAGTGCCATAGCCCGGCCTGCCCACCATAACGAAGCACGGTTCCCCAGGCCAGCGGGGTCGAGGTGATTTCGCAGGCATCGGCGACGAGGTACTTCGTGTCGAAGGTATCGGAGCCGTCGAGAACGAGGTCGGCGCCAGTGCACAGATCAAGCACGGAGGAGGAATCTAGGCGCTTCTTCAGCGGGGTGATAGTGAGCTCGGGGTTGAGCTCACTGGCGCGGGCGGCAGCCACATCCGCCTTGGGCTTACCGACGTCTCCCGTACCAAACAGCACCTGCCTGTGCAGGTTGCTCACATCGATGGTGTCGGAATCGATGAGCGTGATGTGCCCGATTCCAGCCGCAGCCAGCTGTTGGAGGGCCGGGCAGCCGAGCCCTCCAGCGCCGACAATAAGGACGTGGGCGGCGTGCAGTCTCTCTTGGGCTTCGTCGCCGAAGCCGGGCAGGATACGCTGGCGGGCGGTGCGGGCGCGTTCGGTATCGCTGAGCACTGAGACCTCCGTGTCGTCGTGGTGTGGTGCGACTACAAAACCTGGTCAGCCCAGTTCGCTAGACCGTCGAAGGTGGACGATGCTTGGGCATGTTCGCGCTGGGGGATGCGTCCAGCGCTGCGGGCGAGCCTGCCGGCCTCCACTGCGTGGCGCATCGCGGTGGCCATGGCTTCGGGGTCTTGGCAGCGGTTGACCGCGCTGGCAAGAAGAACACCGGAGCACCCCAGCTCCATGGCGAGGGCGGCGTCGGAGGCGGTTCCTATGCCGGCGTCGACAAGCACGGGCACCGACGCACGCGAGCAGATGAGCTCGAGGTTGTGTGGGTTGAGAATGCCCAGGCCGGTGCCGATTGGGGCGCCGAGCGGCATGACGGCCGCAGCCCCGGCATCCTCGAGGCGCTGCGCGGCTACGGGATCGTCGCTGGTGTAGGCCAACACAGTGAAACCATCGGACGCGAGGAGTTCTGTGGCGTCGAGGGTTTCGAGGACGTCGGGTAGCAGCGTGTGTTCGTCGGCGATGACCTCGACCTTGACCCACGAGGTGCCCAAGGCTTCGCGGGCCATACGGGCGGTGAGCACGGCCTCGCGTGCGGTGCGACAGCCGGCGGTGTTGGGCAGCGGGGCGATGTTCAGTCGGCGCAATAAGTCGAAGACGCTCTCGCCGCTACTGGTGCCGGTGTGGCGCCGCATGGCTACAGTGGTGAGCTCCGTGCCGGAGGCAACCAGTGCGCGTTCCAAGGCATCGTGGCTGGTGGCACCGCCAGTGCCCATGATGAGGTGGGAGGAAAAAGTGGTATCAGCAATAGTGAGCATTTAGCCTCCTTGGACAGCAGTGAGGATTTCAACGACAGCGCCTTCCATGAGCTCAGTGGCTTCCCATCGCGAGCGCGGCACGACCTGCTCGGCGAGTGCGACGGCAGTGCCGTCGGCGGCGATGCCTTTCTCATCCAGCAGCTCGGCGACGGTGGACGCTGAGGTGTCATAGGGTTGGCCGTTGAGGGTGAGGATCATGGTGTCTCCTTGAAGTGTCGCAAGGGCGAACAGGCGGTGAGATCGATGCTGGACTCGGCGTGCTCGATGAGCTCTCGTGTGCAGCGCGCTGCGAGGGCTGTGAGCAGGATGCCGTGGCGGAAATAACCGGTAGATACGATGAGCTTAGCGCCCACGCGTCCCAGGTAGGGCAGGTCATCCGGGGTGCCTGGGCGGGCACCTGCACTGGCCTCAAGGAATTCGCATTCCTCGACGGCAGGGAGAATACGTAGGGCATCGCGCAGCAAGGCATAAACTCCGCCGGCCTGGGCAGAAGTGAGCGAATCCTCCCGGGTCGTGGCACCGATGGCCAGAGTGCCATCGAAGCGAGGAATGAGGTAGACGGGACGGTCCTCCACGAAACCACGAACCACGCGGGTCAAAAGCGGCTGTAGGTGATCCGGCACCCGCAAGCGCAGGATGTCGCCGTACACTGGGCGCAACTGGAGGGGCATGCGGGCAAGTCCCGCGGACTCAGCCCAGTCGATGTCGCGCTCCCCGAGGCCAGCGGCGAGCACGACGTCGTCGGCCTGGAAATCACCTACCGGGGTGGTGACGGTACCCGTGGAGGCATCGATAGCCTGGGCCGGCGTGCGAAACAGACGCACGCCCAGCGCTTGTGCGGCGCTACCGAGGGCCTCCGCCCACTGGCGAGGAAAAACCTGTGTGTCGCCCGGAATACTCACTGCGCCGGCTAGACGCGGAGAGAGAAGCGGCTCGGAGCGGCGGGCCTCGCGCACGGTGACGCGCTCGACCTCCATGCCGTGGAGGGATTGATAATCGGCCAGTTCAGTGAGATGCTGCGCGTCTGCGCGATCAGCCGCGACGACAAGCGTGCCCTCCGCGCGGTAGCCCGTGGGCACATCCGTGTGAGCGGAAACGAGGTCAATGAGCTCTGGGTACCACGCACTCGAGGCGCGCATGAGAGGAAAAAGCGGATCTTGTTGGTAGACCACCTCGGCAGCGGGCGCGAGCATGCCGCCGGCATGGTGTGTGGCGCCCGAAGCCGGTGCTGGGTCGAGCACGGTGACCTCGTGGCCGTGGGCGGCTAGCTCCACGGCGGTGGCCAGACCCACCACCCCCGCACCAACAACGATGACTTGAGAGTGCGTCGTGGTGCTCATCGCGAACCTTCATCGAAGCCGGAAATCAGCGACCGGCAGTAGGCTTCCGGGTCGGTGGCGTGCATGATGCCGCGCACTACGGCCAGGCCAGCAACACCCGTGGCCGCGAGGTCGGCGGCATCATCAGCGGTGACATCCCCAATGGCCACGAGCGGGACACGGGACAGTTCGGCTAGTTCGGGATAGGCCTCAAGGCCCAGCGGCGCGCGGCCGGAATCTTTTGTCGGCGTCGCCCGGAACGGCCCGCAGCCGATGTAATCGATAAGGTCAGCTACCTGGTTGGCGTTCTCCACGAGCTCGCGGGTGCCCGTGGTGAGCCCAATGATGGCTTCCGGTCCCAGCACGGCTCGAGCCTGCGCCACGGGGAGATCATCCTGGCCAATATGGACACCATGAACCGGCTCGCCGTCGTGGCGCAGCGCGAGGGCGACGTCGACGCGGTCGTCGATAAGCACACGCGTTTCTGGGTTGGCCGATGCCACCGCGCGGGCGACCTCCTTACCCAACAGGTAGAGATCGCGCGCTGTAATCGGCTTTGAACGCACCTGCACCACCCCGGCTCCGCCCCGGGCTGCTGCCGCAGCGATGCGCACGACTTCCGCTTGGGAGTCCGCGGCGCCCGTGACGAAATAGCAGCGCAGATCAGGCATGCGCGGTGTCTTCCTTCTGGTAAAGCTGTGAGCCCTGGGCCTTGAACTCCGCCGACTTGCGCTCTTCGCCCGCGCGGGCGGCAGCAACCACGTCTGGGTCGACGTAGGCCTGCCCCGGGAAGCTGGGCATGCCGAGGGAATCGGAGAAGGTGTCGCGGATGTCCTGGCTGATGCGCATGGAACAGAACTTCGGCCCGCACATGGAACAGAAGTGGGCGGTCTTCGCTGGCTCCGCGGGCAGGGTCTCGTCGTGGTAGGCCTGTGCGGTATCCGGGTCGAGGGAGAGAGCGAACTGGTCGTGCCAGCGGAACTCGAAGCGGGCCTTGCTCATCGCGTCATCCCAGGCGCGCGCCCCGGGGTGGCCTTTCGCCACGTCGGCAGCATGGGCGGCCAACTTGTAGGTAATGACACCGGTCTTGACGTCATCACGGTTGGGCAGGCCCAGGTGCTCCTTAGGGGTGACGTAGCACAGCATTGCCGTACCACCCATGGCGATATTCGCCGCACCAATCGCCGAGGTGATGTGGTCGTATCCCGGCGCGATGTCGGTGACCAGAGGGCCCAGCGTGTAGAAGGGGGCATCAGAAGCCCAATCCTGCTCCAGCTCGTTGTTTTCCTGAACCATGTTGAGCGGGACGTGACCGGGGCCCTCCACCATGACCTGGACGTCGTACTCCCAGGCGCGCCGGGTGAGCTCACCGATGGTCTTGAGCTCCGCGAACTGGGCGGTGTCATTGGCATCGGCGAGGGAGCCCGGACGCAGGCCGTCGCCGAGTGAGAAGGCGACGTCGTAGCGTGCGAAAATCTCACAGAGCTCGTCGAAGTTCTCGTAAAGGAAGGATTCCTTGTGGTGCGCAAGGCACCAGCCCGCCATGATGGAGCCGCCGCGAGAAACAATGCCCGTCACGCGCTCGGTGGTGAGCGGCACGTAGGGCAGCAGAACGCCGGCATGGATGGTCATATAATCCACGCCCTGCTCGCACTGCTCAATGACGGTATCGCGGAAGATCTCCCAGGTCAGGTCTTCTGCCACGCCGTTCACCTTCTCCAGAGCCTGGTAGATGGGCACGGTGCCAATCGGGACGGGGGAGTTGCGCAGAATCCACTCGCGGGTGGTGTGGATGTCATCGCCGGTGGACAGATCCATGACAGTATCCGCGCCCCAGCGCGTGGCCCAGCGTAGCTTCGAGACCTCTTCGGCGATGGAGGACGTCACCGCGGAGTTTCCGATATTGGCGTTGATCTTGGTGAGGAACTTGCGGCCGATGATCATCGGCTCCGACTCGGGGTGGTTGACGTTGTTGGGCAGGATGGCACGCCCGCGCGCGATTTCGGAGCGGACGAACTCTGGGTCGCAGTGCTCGCGGAGTGCTACAAACTCCATTTCCTTGGTGATGATGCCCTGGCGCGCGTAGTGCATCTGGGTGACGCGCTTGCCCTCCTTCGAACGCAGCGGCTGTCGGCGCTCACCTTTCCATTCCTGAGAGGCGGCACCGCGGCGCTCGGCGGAGCGGCCATCGTCGGCGAGGTTGCGGGCTCGGCCCTCGTACTCTTCGACGTCCCCACGCTCCGCGATCCACTCCGCGCGCAGCGCCGGAAGTCCTACCTCGGGCTCGCACTCTGGGCCGCGGGTGCGGTAGACGCGGAAGGGCTCGTTGGGCCCGGTGGGGGAATCATCCAGCTGGATTTCGGTCTCTGGGACCTCAAGGCCGTTCTCCCGAATGGGGGCGTAGGTGTGCTTGGGGTGGATTTCTCCGAGATCGGAATTGTGGGTTGGGTGATGGGTAGCCGTCATGGCTGCTCCTCTCTTCCTTCGCTGGTGCTAACCAGACAGGTTCGAACGGTGCAGGCGCGGTGTCAGCGCCACTCTCAGCCCACTTCCTGTGGGCACCCGTGGGGTATCAGTGCGTTACCCACCTTAGAATGCAAACAACATCCGTGTCAGGCGTTTGAAGCAATTTGTCCGGTGGGGATGGGATATGGAAAGATATCCCTGTTCTGTGTAACAGGCACGAACCGGTCAGCCGCCGTGAGGTGGCGCTAGGGTCCTCTGTCTTAAACTGAAAAGGAAAACATTCAATGGCAAACCTCATTGACAAGATCGACGCAGCCCAGCTGCGTGACGATATCCCGTCCTTCCGCCCGGGCGACACCCTTGACGTCAACGTCAAGGTTATCGAGGGCAACACCGAGCGTACCCAGCTCTTCAAGGGTGTCTGCATCCGCCGCCAGGGTGCCGGCATCCGCGAGACCTTCACCGTGCGTAAGGTTTCCTTCGGCATCGGCGTGGAGCGTACCTTCCCGGTGCACTCCCCGAACATCGCCTCCATCGAGGTTGTTCGCCGCGGCCGCGTTCGCCGCGCGAAGCTGTACTACCTGCGCGACTTGCGCGGTAAGAAGGCCCGCATCAAGGAGCGCCGCTAATCCTCGTGCGCTTCGGCCCTTCGTCTCTCACCATCGTTCGGTGGGGCGGCGGAGGGCCTGTGCTGTTTTAGGCCCGCGCCGCGCCGCCTTACCGAGATGTCGCGGGGCATTGCTAGGATTTAGCCCGTGAATAAAGACAAGGACATGACCGAAGATGTCGCTGAAGATGTCACTAAGGGTGCCGCGCGGGACAGTGCTGACGCGGACAGGGCTGACGCTGCTCGAAGTGAAGGCGCTGCGGTAGGGGGGACGTCGCCAAGCACTGCGGAGCCGGCTTCGGCGTCACGCGAAGACAAGAAGCAGATGCCGTGGTTCCTTGAGACCATCATCGTGGTGGTGTGCGTGCTTGCAGTGGTAGGCGTCTTCCAGAACTTCGTGGGCCGGCAGTACGTCATCCCGTCGGGATCGATGGAGCCCACCCTGCATGGCTGCACTGGCTGCAACAATGACCGCATCTTCACTGAGAAGGTTTCCTACTACGGCGACAAGGAACCAGAACCCGGTGACGTCGTTGTGTTCAAGGGCACCAAGGATTGGGATACCAACTGGCAATCGCCGCGCTCTGATAACCCTGTCATTCACCGCATACAGGACGCCCTGAGCTATGTCTCCCTGACTCCACCGGATGAGAACACGTTGGTCAAGCGCGTGGTGGCTACCGGTGGACAGACCGTCTCCTGTCAGGAGGGGGATCCTGCCGTCATGGTGGACGGTGAACCGATTGAGCAAGACTATGTCCAAGACCCGCCAACCTACCGAGTGGACGAAACCACCGGTTCCTATGCCTGCGGCGGTGCCTACTTTGGGCCCGTGACCGTGCCGGAGGGCAATATCTGGGTCATGGGTGACAACCGCACCGCCTCGGCGGATTCGCGCTACCACATGCAGGACGAGTACCAGGGCACCATTCCCGTGGAGAATGTACGCGGCAAGGTGATGTTTGTTTTCTTCCCCTTCAACCGCATCGGTGGGGTCGATGACCCGGACATCCAGTCCTAAGCGCTGCGCGGAGACCGCGCGGCTGCGCACCCGGGATGTGGTGTGGGCACTCGCGGTCACCTTCGCCGTGCTGGCGCTGATTCAGGCCTGCGTGGGGCGGATGTACCTCATTCCCTCCTCCTCGATGGAGCCGACGCTGCACGGCTGCCCCGGTTGCACGAATGACCGCATAGTGGTGCAGAAGGTCAGCTATTACTTCTCCGATCCTCGCCCAGGGGACGTCGTGGTCTTTTCGGGGCCGGACTCGTGGAATACCTCTTTCAACGTTGACCGCTCCCAAAATGTCATGCTGCGCGGTCTGCAAAACCTCGGTGCCGTGGTGGGGCTCGTGCCCAATGGTGACAACATCTTGGTCAAGCGCGTCATTGCCACGGGTGGACAAACCGTGTCCTGTGAGGAGGGTGACCCCTCCGTAATGGTGGACGGCCATGCCACGAATCAGGAGGTGGTGCTTGACCCACCGGAAATTCCCATTGATGACCGGGTTGGCTCACAGGCATGTGGCGGCGCCTATTTTGGTCCGGTCACGGTGCCGGAGGGGCACCTGTGGGTCATGGGGGATAACCGCACGAACTCCCTGGATTCGCGCGCACATCTGGGCGATAAGCTGCAGGGGACGGTACCCGTAGGCAATGTGCGTGGCAAAGTAGCGGCCGTAGTACTGCCGGTGAGCCGGGCGCAGCTCATCGACCACCCAGGGTTATGAGACGTCTCAAACAGAAGCGCACCTATGAGGTAGCCCTGTCAAAGGCCGGTTTAGGCCCAGTGGCAGGCGTGGATGAGGCCGGGCGCGGGGCTTGTTGTGGACCGGTGACTATTGCTGCCTGTATCCTTCCGGACCGTATTATTCAAGGCTTAGAGCGCCTTGATGATTCCAAGAAGTTGAGCCCCGCGGCCCGAGCACAGTTGGAGCCCGTCATCAAGCGTCGCGCGCTGGCGTGGTCCGTTGTGCACATTGACGCCGGGTCCATAGACACTTTCGGCATTCAGCACGCCAACGTCTCCGGCATGCGCCGCGCGGTGGCGCAGCTCGAGGTGCAACCACGCTATGTGCTTACCGACGCCCTCCGCGTCCCCGGCATCCCTGCCCCACAGCTGCCGATCATCGGTGGAGATGCGGCTGCGCGGTGCATTGCGGCGGCCAGCATCTTGGCCAAGGTGTCTCGGGACCGACTTATGGATAGCTTGGCGGAGCGCTACCCAGGCTACGGGCTGGGAAACCATAAAGGCTATGGCACCGCTGCGCACCAGGACGCCATTGCGCGCTTGGGAGCGACCCCGGAGCATCGGATGAGTTACCGCAATGTGGCAGGCGCTCATGCTCAATTCCTCGCGCGCGCCTGAGCCGTTCGGAGCGCTGCGGGAAGTAAGCTGAGGCACGTTCTGTCAGAAAGAGTGACAACGACCGGACATGTGAGCGAAGGAGAAGCACGCCGTGAGCGCTGAGGAACTCGATAACTACGAGGCTGAAGTCGAGCTGTCACTGTACCGCGAATATCGCGATGTGGTCAGCCAATTCTCCTACGTGGTGGAGACTGAACGCAGGTTTTACCTGGCCAACGCGGTCGAGCTTATTCCGCATACCTCGGGGCCAGATGTTTACTACGAGGTCCGTATGTCGGATGCGTGGGTATGGGACATGTACCGCTCCGCGCGTTTCGTGCGCTATGTCCGCGTCATCACGTACAAGGACGTCAACATCGAAGAGTTGGACAAGCCCGACTTCGTGCTGCCGGAATAAGCAGGTAGCCAGCAGCAGCTGAGTCCTCGCTCGGCTGCGGTGAGTGTGGATAACCGTCGGGGAGAGGGGGCTCAATCGGTGACCCCGGACTAGTTATCCACAGAACTATGGCTTCTTGGGGCCAGGTCCTCGCCAGGAGGGGCGTTACTGGGGTGTTCTGGACAGTGTCGTGAGATTAACGGCATAAGGAATGTGCTTGTGTCGTGCTTGCGGCGTGCAACGAACACGATCACTCCAAGGAGCACCTCCATGACCAGATCTACAGCGACCACGCCCCGCGTTGGGGACCTCCATGCGCCTATAGGGCAGACTATGCGTCCGAAGGACGCTTTAGGGCGCGCTGGTGAGAAATTCGCGGCCGACTTCTACCGGGCACGCGGAAGCCAGGTGATAGCCGCCAATGTCCACTATCGCGTGGGCGAGATTGACCTCGTGGTCCGAGAACCAGATGGAACCATCGTTTTCGTCGAGGTCAAGACCCGCGCCTCGCGCGAGTACGGCGTGGCGGAATCAGTGACGAAACGGAAGCTACAGCGCCTACGCAAGGCGGCCGCGCAGTGGCTGGATGGTAAGCCGATCTCCGAAATCCGCTTTGATGTCCTCGGCCTAGTGAAATCCGGCACCGACTTCGATGTCGAGTACTTCCAGGGGGTGGAGCATGGCTCTCGGTAGATGCGACACCATTGCGCTCGATGGCGTCCTGGCCAAAGTCGTGGTTGTGGAAGCCAACGTCGGCCCCGGGCTGCCTGGGGTTCATGTGGTGGGCTTAGGCGACGCTGCAATTTCTGAGTCCCGTGACCGCATCCGCACCGCGGTGAGTAATTCACGCCTGCCCTGGCCGAAAACCAAGGTGGTTGTGTCTATGTCTCCGGCTTCCTTACCGAAGGCAGGCGCACACTTCGATTTGCCCATGGCGTTGGCCATCCTGGCTGCGGGGCAAGCCGAGAATTGCCGGCTCAACGGCACTATTGTCCTAGGAGAACTAGGACTTGATGGACGTGTCCGGCCGGTCTCTGGAATTATCCCCGCACTGCTGGCCGCCCGTTCACAGGGCTATGACACGCTCATTATCCCGCCGGGCAATGCTGCCGAGGCAGCGCTTGTGCCAGGCATGCGGGTACTGGTGGCAGAGACCCTGTGGGATGCTTTTGCCTGGGCATGCGGCAATGATTGCTTGCCAGCGGCAGAGCACGTTGCGCGCGACGTGGTGCCTGTGCGCGAAGAATTAGCTGACTTCAGTGAGATTGCTGGGCAAAAGGAGGCAAAGTGGGCAGCGGAGGTTGCTGCAGCCGGCGGCCACCACGTCATGATGGTGGGCCCACCTGGCTCCGGCAAGTCCATGATCGCCTCCCGCTTGCCGAGCATCCTTCCGCGCCTGACCACGGATCAAGCGGTCGAAGCCACGGCTATTCATTCAGTAGCGGGTTCAGTGGGAACAGTCATTTCACGTGCCCCCTTTATTGCTCCGCATGCCTCAGTGACCAGGGCGGCGCTGATCGGCGGGGGTTCAGGTAGGCCACGGCCCGGCGCGGTGAGCCTGGCGCATCACGGCGTTCTCTTTCTCGATGAGGTCAGTGAGGTTCCCGCCCAGGTTCTCGATGGGTTGCGGGCACCTCTGGAGGAAGGCCAGGTACGGCTCGCGCGGGCGCGCCGGGAAGTAACCTTCCCTGCACGGTTCCAGCTTGTACTCGCGGCGAATCCGTGTCGGTGCGGTACAGAGGACCCGGCACGCTGCGAATGTAGATCAGTCGACAGAATGAACTATCTCTCTAATCTGTCGGGACCGCTGCGGGATCGTCTCGACATCGTGGTGTCACTGTCAGGACAATCAGCCGTGCTCAATGCCGAAGGGGAGGAGACCTCAGCGGTGATTGCTGAGCGCGTGGCGATGGCCCGCGAGCGTATGGCCCAACGGTGGGCATCCGATGGGCTCGACGTACTCATCAATGGAGCGGTGCCGGCATCCTATTTGCGCCGCCACCGGCCTGCGGCGGAGTCCGCTATGGTCATGCTCGCGGCCTACCTGGCCGAAGGAGAGCTGAGCCAACGCGGAGTCGACCGCGTTCTGCGCCTGGCCTGGACGTTGGCGGATCTGGAAGGTTCACAGCGCCCGGACCTCGACCATGTCAGTAGAGCGCTCGATTTGCGTGGCTCCGGCACTATTGAAAGGTTGGCGGCATGAGCGAGCTCAATCTGTCGACGCCCCAGCACACGTGGGCCTACCTTAACCGCGTGGTGGAAGGCCCGTCCCCCGTACTTCATGGATTGCTTACCCACTATCCAGCGGAGGAAATCGCGCATGGAATCTACAAGGGAGAGGATTGGATAGGTCCGCTGCGTCAGACCACGGCGTCGCGCCGTGACTGGCTCCGCCAAGAGGAGGACCTAGCTGCTGCCGAGGCGGTAGGGGCTAGACTCATTACTCCGGAGGATACCGAGTGGCCAGGCGAGGAATTCTCCAGTGCTTTCGGTTTCTATCAACAAGGCGTGGTGGATGCTCCTGCGACCTTTGACGATCAAGCGGTGCCACCCCACAGCCTGTGGGTACGCGGCAGCAATCTGCGTGAGACATTGGCACAGTCGGTGGCGTTGGTTGGCACTCGGGCGATAAGCCGCTATGGATGGGAAGCTAGCCGTCTCCTCGCTGGCGGATTAGCCTCACACCAGTGGACGGTGGTTTCCGGCGGGGCAGTAGGCGTGGATACCGCGGTACACGAGGCCGCTGTGGAAGCTGGCGGGCAGACCGTGGCCGTGGCTGCCTGCGGCATTGATATTTCCTACCCGGCGCGCAATGCCTCACTTTTCAAGCAGATCGCCGGTTCTGGTTGCGTGGTGTCGGAGTTCGCGCCGGGAACGCGGCCGCAGCGATTCCGATTCCTCTCTCGCAATCGCCTCGTGGCGGCGATGACTGCTGGAACCGTCGTGGTGGAAGCTGGTTTTCGCTCAGGGGCACTGAACACGTTGAACTGGGCCGAAGCTTTGGGGCGAGTGGCCATGGCGGTACCAGGGCCGATAACGACGTCTGGGTCGCTAGGGTGCCACCAGCGCATCCAAGAAGGGCGCGCCCAGTTGGTCGCCTCGGCTGATGAAGTGCGCGGCTTGGTGGGGCAAGCCGGAGCCGTGGACGCAGCGGGGCAGTATGAATTGGAGTTTCAACCCACGGCAGTGCAGCGCCTCTCGCGCAACGAACTCAAGGTTTATGACTCGACCCCTCCGGAAACTGCGGATTCGGGCGCTAGTGCTGAGGACATCGCGGCTGCAGCGGGGATGCGGGTTGCCTTAACGGTGCACCTGCTCGTGGCGATGCAAAAGATGGGGGTGATAGCGCGCTCGGGGGCGCTGTGGCAGCGCACATGAGTAGACTTATGAGTCATGAGTGGCGCAAGTGAAAGAAGTGGGCGGCGCGTAGGTGGGCAGCTAGGTGAGGCAATTGAGGATTTCGCCGAGCACCAGCGCATCGTACGCGGCCGTTCCGAGGCCACCGTGCGCGGATACTGCTCCGATCTGCGGCTTTTGGCTTGCAGCGTGCCTGATTTTCAGTCTTTCACATTGAGCTCCCTGCGTGCGTGGCTAGCCCAAGGCGTTGAAGAGGGTAAATCGCGCTCCACGCTGGCACGGCGCACTGCTTCCGTGCGTGCGTTCTCGGCGTGGGCGGCGCGCGAAGGTCATCTTGACGCTGATGTTGCCCAACGTCTTGTTACACCAAAAGTAGGCAAGCATCTGCCCACGGTCATGTCTCCCACTGCAGCTGGCGAGCTGATGGGCAATGCGGTCTCTTCGGACGAGGTTCACTATTTGCGTGACAGTGCCATGCTCGAATTTCTCTATGCCACTGGCGTGCGTGTAGCCGAGATCGTGGGCCTTGACGTGGACGATGTTGACCTCTCACGCCGTACCGCACGCGTGACAGGTAAAGGAAACAAGCAACGCGTTGTGCCTTTTGGCGAGGCGGCTGCCGACGCGCTCACCGCGTGGCTTTCTGCCGGCCGTGCCCAGTTAGCGGGGCAGACAGAAGCAATGTTCGTAGGAACTCGTGGCGGCCGCATTGATGCCCGTCAAGTTCGGCGTGTTGTTGAGCGTGCCGCCCAGGTTAGTGGTGCCTCGGGGCTTACTCCGCACGGCCTGAGACACTCCGCGGCAACGCATTTATTAGAAGGCGGCGCGGATCTTCGTATGGTCCAGGAATTATTGGGCCACTCATCGCTCCAAACAACGCAGGTCTATACGCACGTCTCGGCACAGCGTCTCAAGGACGTGTACGCGCAATCCCACCCACGGGCTTGAGTCGAATGATGGGTTCTCCCAGCAGACTCAGTGGATCAATGTAGTCGTCGCGGCCTTCAATAGCTCCCCAATGCAGCCCAGGATAGCCATCGACGGAAGGTGCGAGAGTCCCGATAACCTGTCCTTCGCTCACGTGGTCGCCCTTTTCCACCCGCGCGTGGACGGGCTGGTAAGTCGTGCGGATACCGTTAGCGTGCGCGATAGACACCACTGGTGTGCCGGCCACGGAACCAGCGAAGTGCACGACGCCATCGCCCGCGGTTCGTACCTTGCCGCCTACGGGTAAGGCCAGATCCACTCCACGGTGGCCGGCCAGCCAACGCTTTTCTGGTGGTTCGAAGCCACGGACAACTTGCGTGGCGGTGGGTGTCCCGGTAGTGGGATCGACGAAGGCGGCGGAGAGGGGTACGGCGATAAGCGCCGACCAGAGAACGACAACAAGCGCGACGGTGACGGTGAGAGGATGAAGGCGGTGAACCATGCTCTCAGCATGACTGTGGGGTGACATTGAGGGAAGAAGGCAGCGATGCCCTGTGGATAACATGTCAACGATGGTGCTTATGGTGAAGCAGTGAAGAACTGTGTGAAACCTTCAACAAAGAGCATGTGAAAATAGGCCTGTCGTTTTGGACTCCTCATGGTTGCGGTATTAAGCTGGCCGTCAGCAGTCTGTGTTCACTGTGCTTGTGCTTCCCTTCGGGCACGATGTCCTCGGAGCATAAAGGTAGGAACATCGGATTGACTACGCGCGGCGAAGTAGTCGCTTCCTGGGTTAAGGGAGAGACAGTCCGTGGTTGACGTGGTCCCCATGTAAATGGGGTGTTGGCCTGGGCCTTCGTTGCTAGGGTGCGGAATAAAACACCGCACAATTTTTGTAAAACCGAAACAACCTAAAAGAAAGCGAGCGAATCATGGCAGTTGTAACCATGCGCGAGCTCCTCGACGCTGGTGTCCACTTCGGCCACCAGACCCGTCGCTGGAACCCGAAGATGAAGCGCTACATCTTCACCGACCGTAACGGCATCTACATCATCGACCTGCAGCAGACGCTGACCTACATCGATGAGGCCTTCGAGTTCGTCAAGGAGACCGTTGCGCACGGTGGCACCATCCTTTTCGTGGGCACCAAGAAGCAGGCTCAGGAAGCAGTTGCTGAAGAGGCAACCCGCGTTGGCATGCCGTACGTGAACCACCGCTGGCTGGGCGGTATGCTCACCAACTTCCAGACTGTCTCCAAGCGCCTCAAGCGCATGAAGGAGCTGCAGGCCATGGATGCCGCTGAGGACGGCTACAAGGGCCGCACCAAGAAGGAAGTTCTCATGCTGAACCGCGAGCGCATCAAGCTTGAGCGCGTTCTGGGCGGCATCGCCGAAATGAGCAAGGCTCCGTCCGCACTGTGGATCGTTGACACCAACAAGGAGCACATCGCGGTCAAGGAAGCTCACAAGCTCAACATTCCGGTTGTGGCCATCCTGGACACCAACTGCGATCCGGATGAGGTCAACTTCCCGATCCCGGGCAACGATGACGCTATCCGCGCCACCAAGCTGCTCTCCGGCATCATTGCTACCGCAGTGGAAGAGGGCAAGAAGGCCCGTGAGGAGCGCCAGCTTGCACAGGCTAAGGAAGCCGCTGGCGATTCCGCTGAGAAGGACGCTCGCGACGCCGCTGAGGCTGCCGCAGCTTCCGACCCGGCCTCCGCCGACAAGGCTGAGGACGCCGAGAAGTCCGCAGAGTAATCTGCGTCCCCTAAGCCCCCGCACCGCGTGGTATTTATCACCCGCGGCGATGGGGGCTTTTCTCACGCGCCCGACCAAGGCGTGTGACACGCCACCACATGCACACTGTGCCGCGTGGTGTTCCACGCGTTACCCTCGCGGGGGAGTTGAAGAATCACTAACACCCCCTCAACGCGACGTGGTGGTAGCGATTCAGCTACGCTGTTTCATCGAATACCGTTTAATTCCAAGGAGGAACGCTCCAACTATGGCGAACTACACTGCTGCAGACGTTAAGGCATTGCGCGAGGCTACCGGCGCCGGCATGCTCGATTGCAAGAAGGCCCTCGACGAGTCTCAGGGTGACTACGACAAGGCTGTCGAGTACCTGCGCATCAAGGGTGCAAAGAACGTATCCAAGCGCGCTGAGCGCGAGGCTACCGAAGGCCTCGTTGCCGTATCCGGCAACACCATGGTCGAAATCAACTGTGAGACCGACTTTGTAGCTAAGAATGATGCCTTCAAGGCTTTCGCTACCAAGATCGCCGCAGCAGCTGGCGAGGCCAAGGTCAACTCCGGCGAGGAGCTGAACAACCTTGAACTCGACGGCAAGAAGGTCTCCGAGGTCGTTGACGAGGAGTCCGCAAAGACCGGTGAGAAGCTGCAGGCACGCCGCGCTGTCACCATCGAGGGCGACAACGTTGCTGTCTACCTGCACCAGCGTTCCGCTGACCTGCCGCCGGCAGTGGGTGTTCTCGTGTCCTACGAGGGCAACGAAGAGGGCGCACACGCTGCGGCCCTGCAGATTGCTGCGATGAACGCTGAGTACCTCACCCGCGAGGATGTCCCGGCTGAAATCGTGGAGAAGGAGCGCGAAATCGCTGAGGCTACCACCCGCGAGGAGGGCAAGCCGGAGGCTGCCCTGCCGAAGATCGTGGAAGGCCGTCTCAACGGCTTCTACAAGTCCGTCGTTCTGCTTGAGCAGGCTTCCCTGTCTGACTCCAAGAAGACCGTCAAGCAGGTTGCTGAGGAAGCCGGCACCACCATCAAGAGCTTCGTTCGCTACGAGGTAGGCGCCTAAGCCCTCTCTAAGCATCACGTGCTTTTAGCGCGCGTCCCCCTTACTCCCTCCCGCGTCTGCTGGGATGAGAGAGAGGGGGACGTTGTCGTTTGGGGGCGTCGCCAAGCACTGCGTGGGGACAGGCGCGGGTGAATATTTATGACGACGGCACCTATGGTTAAGATGGAACAGAATAATTCAAGTGCTTACCTCGGATGCTCAATTTGGAGCACCGCCACGCGTGAAGGAGACGATGAAGGCCGTGACCACCCCTGAATCGAAGCGAACCGGATACAAGCGAGTCATGCTCAAGCTGGGCGGTGAGATGTTCGGCGGAGGCAAGGTCGGCATTGACCCCGACGTTGTGGAAAACGTCGCCCGCCAGATCGCTGAGGTGGCCAGTCAAGGCACCGAGATTGCCGTTGTCATCGGCGGAGGCAACTTCTTCCGAGGCGCCGAACTCTCCCAGCGCGGTATGGACCGTGCCCGCTCTGACTACATGGGCATGCTCGGCACCGTCATGAACTCCCTAGCACTCCAAGATTTCCTCTCCCAGCAGGGCATTGACTGCCGCGTTCAGACCTCCATTAACATGGCGCAGATTGCGGAGCCCTACCTGCCGCTGCGAGCTGACCGCCACCTGGAAAAGGGCCGAGTCGTCATCTTCGGCGCCGGCATGGGTATGCCGTATTTCTCTACCGATACCACCGCTGCACAGCGCGCTCTGGAAATTGGCGCAGAGGTTCTTTTCTTGGCTAAGGCCGTTGACGGTGTGTATTCGGCAGATCCGCGCACTAACCCGGATGCGGAGCTCTATTCCGAAATTACCCCGCGTGAGGTCATCGAGAAGGGCTTGAAGGTGGCTGATGCCACCGCATTCAGCCTCTGCATGGACAACAACATGCCGATGCTGGTGTTCAACCTCCTCACCGAAGGCAACATCAAGCGCGCTGTCAATGGTGAGAAGATCGGCACGCTAGTCCAGTCTTAGTACAAACCAGCCGCGACCTGCTAGATTCTTTCCCAGAACTTTTAACTATTTCAAGGGAGTTGTAAACCCTCATGATCGACGAGATCCAGCTCGAAGCAGAAGAGCACATGACCGCCTCGGTGGAGCACGCCCGCGAGCAGCTTCTCACCATCCGCACCGGCCGTGCGAACCCCTCCATGTTTAACGGCCTGGTGGCTGACTACTACGGCGCTCCGACCCCGATTACGCAGATGGCCACCATCTCTGTTCCGGAGCCGCGCATGCTGCTCATCAAGCCCTACGAGCAGTCCATGATTCACGAGATCGAGAACGCTATCCGTAACTCGGATCTTGGTGTTAACCCGACTAATGACGGCCAGGTACTGCGCGTCACCGTGCCGCAGCTGACTGAGGAGCGCCGCCGCGACATGGTCAAGATGGCCAAGAGCAAGGGCGAGGATGGCAAGATTGCTATTCGCAACATCCGCCGCAAGGCCATGGAGCAACTCAAGAAGCTTCAGAAAGATGGCGATGCAGGCGAGGATGAAGTCATCGCCGCCGAGAAGGAGATGGAGAAGATCACCTCCGGCTACATCGACCAGGTGGACAAGCTCGTCGCCAACAAGGAAGAGGAGCTCATGGAGGTTTAACCTCCTTTAATGAACTCCGATTTGCCGCCGCGCCAAGGCACCGACCAGCACGGCGGCCTTTTCTGTGTAGGAACCCACCACGTGACAAGGAGCTAGCGTGACCACTGAGCACTCGCGGCATACCCGCCGAATGCCCAAGCCAAAAAATAGCGCGGGCCGTGATCTGCCCGCCGCCATTGGCGTCGGAGTGGGACTGGGCGCACTCGTTGTTTTCGCGGTCTGGGCCGGGCCCTTTGTGTGGTATCTCGTTGTCGCTGCGGCCCTTGGTGTGGCCATGTGGGAGGTTCTCACCCGTCTTCGGGAGCATTCCTACCAGGTACCACGCACGCTGCTTATCGTCCTGGGCCAGGCGATGGTGTGGGTGTCGTGGTTTCTCAACGCCCCGGGGCTCGTAGCGGTCTACGTGGTGGCTGTTTTGGCGCTCATGTTTGGCCGTCTTTTCCACAATGGGCGGCACCGCCCACCGATTAACTATCTTCGCGATATGTCCGTCGGTATCTTCGTGCTGACCTGGATTCCCCTCTTCGGAACCTTCGCGGCAATGCTGTCTCGGGTGGAGACGCCCTTTGCCTCAGGAGCGGCGTCAATCGTGGTGTTCATGCTCTGCGTCGTAGCCTCCGATACCGGCGGCTTCATCGCTGGCGTTATGTTTGGCTCACACCCTATGGCCCCCGCGGTAAGTCCTAAGAAATCCTGGGAAGGCTTCGCCGGCTCGGTCATTTTTGGCACTGTGACCGGCGCGCTGTGCTTTGCTTTTCTGCTGCACCACACCCCCTGGGTGGGCGCCCTCATGGGCCTCGGCCTCGTGTTTTGCGCTACCTTGGGCGATCTGGTGGAGTCACAGTTCAAGCGCGAACTGGGAATCAAGGATATGTCGGCTCTTCTGCCAGGACACGGCGGCATCATGGACCGCCTTGACGGCATGCTGCCGTCCGCAATGGTGACGTGGGTGGCCATGAGTTTTCTGACCACCCTCACGCCGTAGCGTCTGTTTGTTGTTTAGCGCTTGGCCTGCTTGCGCACCTGACGGCGCAGCTCGAACATGCGCCAGCCACCGACGAGCGCCATGATGAGCGCACCCGCAATCGCGCAGATCAGGTACGTGACGCCGGCCGGGAACTCGACGGACCAGTTGAGGAAGTTTAGCGGTACCTCATGCTGGTTCTGAAGAATGAAGATGATCAGCACGATGAGGAGCAGGAAGCCCACGATGAGGGCAATCCAGGTGCTGGCGGCGAAGGAGCCCTTTACCTTGCCATCGGACCCGTCTGTGGTGGTTGCCGGGGACGTCTCAGTGGTGGATGCCGGGGTGGTTGCGGGCGCATCGTACTCAACGGCGCTCGGGGTTGGTTCCGCTGAGCCAGTGGTGTCGTAGCTAGGGGTTTGTGCGTCATTGTCCGTGAGTGATTCATTCTCAGGGAACGTACCGGACGTGGGGCGGAAGTCTTCAGAGCGATTCTCGGGATTTGTCATACATCTATTAAATAGGTCAACATGTCACTTTCGCCACTTCAGCGGTACTTCGATTGGATAATGTGGCTAAAAACGTGGAAAATGGGCTTCACCATGGCTGAACCACTGAAACTGAATTTCTCCGCTCCGCGTCGCGGTCTACCCCCGAAGCACTTCGCGGACTTGACCGAGGACGAGCGCATCGAGGCACTCGCCGAACTTGGCCTGCCCAAGTTCCGAGCCAAGCAGCTGGCCAAGCACTACTACGTCCACCACACTGCTGACGTCTCCGAAATGACGGATATCCCGGCCGCGTCCCGTGAGGCCGTCCAGGAGAAGCTCTTCCCGGAGCTCATGACGCCCATTCGCCAGACCTCTACGGACGATGGTGAAACCACCAAGTCCCTCTGGCGTCTGCACGATGGCACGATGCTGGAGTCGGTGCTTATGCGTTACCCAGGCCGCGCCACTTTGTGTATTTCTTCGCAGGCTGGCTGCGGTATGGCGTGCCCCTTCTGCGCCACGGGTCAGGGAGGCCTCGACCGGAACCTCTCGACCGCCGAAATCGTCGAACAGTTCCGTCACGCTGCCCGCCTCATGGAAGCAGAGGGCGGTCGCCTGAGCAACGTCGTGTTCATGGGCATGGGCGAGCCGCTGGCCAACTACAAGCGCGTAGTCCAGGCTGTTCGCCAGATAACCGGCCAGGACCTCACTGGTTTCGGACTGTCTCAGCGCAACGTCACCGTGTCTACAGTGGGTCTGGCGCCGGCTATCCGCAAGCTGGCCGATGAAGACCTAGCCTGCACCTTGGCCGTATCTCTGCACACACCGGATGATGAACTGCGCGATAGCCTCGTACCCGTTAACAACCGCTGGCCGGTCGACGATGTGCTCGATGCCGCCCGCTACTATGCCGATAAGTCTGGCCGCCGCGTCTCTATTGAGTATGCGCTTATCCGTGACAAGAATGACCAGGACTTCCGAGCGGATATGTTGGGCCAGAAACTGCATGCAGCGCTGGGTTCCAAGGTTCACGTGAACGTCATTCCGCTCAACCCCACCCCGGGCTCCGAGTGGGATGCAGCGCCGAAGGCACGCCAGGATGAGTTCGTTCGTCGCGTCATCGCTCAAGGCGTGCCCTGCACGGTGCGCGACACTAAGGGCGATGAGATTGCCGCGGCCTGCGGCCAGCTGGCAGCTGATGAACGGGAGACTGCGTAACCAACGGCTTACAGTTGTCTAACAATGGTGTCGCGTTGACGATGTGAGACAACGCGACACTGTTGATGCTTGATATCGTTAAGGGCTATGACTCACCCTTATCGCGAGACACTTGTGCCGGATCCGCGAAGCCAGGCTTTGGCCGTACGCGACTTCTGCAAATCCTTTGGTAATCAGATAGCCGTCAATCACCTCAACCTCGATGTTCCGCGCGGCTCCATCTATGGAATAGTGGGGCCGAATGGTGCAGGTAAGACCACCATGCTCACCATGGCCTGTGGCCTGCAGCGCCCCGACGCCGGTCAGAGCTTTATCGCTGGCCATGACGTGTGGGCAGAGCCCATCCCAGCCAAGCAGTCCATGGGTCTGCTCATGGATGGTGCTCCTGTCTTCGACCGCCTGACTGGCGCCGAGTATCTCCACTACTTGGGTGCGCTGCGCAAGCTGGATCGTGAGGAGTCCCTGCGTCGTGCGCAGGAGCTTCTCGACGCCCTCTCCCTCGCCGACGCCGCCGACAAACGCATCGTGGATTATTCCGCCGGAATGACGAAAAAGATCCTCTTGGCTGGTGCTGTCCTCCACAACCCAGAGGTTCTCATCCTCGACGAACCGCTAGAAGCGGTGGACCCGGTGTCGGGACGGCTTATCCAGCAGCTGTTGCGTGCGTATGCCTCGCGCGGCGGCACGGTGATTCTGTCCTCACATGTCATGGAGCTGGTTGAAGGCGTGTGTGACCACGTCGCCATCATTAACGGCGGGCAGGTCATTACTGCCGGCCACGTCGATGATGTGCGGCAAGGGCAGAGCCTTTCTGACCTGTTCATCGCGGCCGTGGGCGGGCGCGACTTGGATGCCTCGAAGTTTGGATGGCTGCGCTCACCGTCACAAGGCATGCACGATGCAGAGGGAGGGGAGTAATGACCTCAACACTCTTCCGACTCCATCGCACTTTGTGGTGGCGCAGTGTGTCCTCCAATGCTTCGTCCATCATGATGATGCTGATGATGGCCTTGTACGGCTTTATCGGAGTAGTCAGCCTGCTCCTGATGGCGTGGACGGACATGTCAGAGCCAGGCAATGGCTATCATTCCCTGACCCTTGGAGCAGCCGGCGGCATGCTCATCTACGTTGTGCTCGCCATCTTCATGCCGGCGGGGGAGAACCAGCTATCACCGTCCACACTCGGTGCGCTTCCGCTGACCCCAAAGGAGGTGTACCCGGGACTGCTCTGGGCTAGTGTGCTGACGACTCGTGCACTTTTGTCGGTACTCTTTTCCACGGTGTATGCGGTGGCCGGAGCCATCATACTTGTGCTGCAGGGAGCGGCTTTGTACGCGTTTCCCTTTGTCGTCGGCATGATTCTGGCATGTATCACCACCATTGTCTTTGGCGAGTGCGTGGGATTCATTGCCTCCGCCATTGCTAACTCCCAAAAAGCGGGCGTCCAAGTCGCTGTGATGATCGTCATCGGCCTGCTCGTGTACGGCATCCTTCAATTGCAATCTGTGCTGGAGACCCTTCCCTCTCTCGGAGTCATGGGTTCCATCGCCGCCTGGACGCCATTCGGTGCTGCGGTGGGGTGGGGGCTTTCGCTTGCCGCTGGTAACCTCATCGCCGCCTTAGCCCAACTACTGATCGCGGTTCTCACCGTTGTTGCGCTGTTCTGGCTGTGGGCGGGGCAGGTTGCCAGGGTCATGCAGAACCCCGAGGCCGGCAGCGAGCATACCGCCGAAGTAACAGGGGAGGGAGTGTCAGCTTTTGAGCTTGGCACGTGGTCGTATACGAGTCCAGCCGCGATGGAGTTCACTCGCGCATTGCGCTATATTCGCCGTGATAGGCGCCTTATGGGCATGATTGTCGTGCTGCCTTTGTTCGCCATCTTTGTTTTTTACCAGCTGTGGCGCGGCGATGACTTCGTGGCCTTCTTTATGTTCTGTTTCAGCGCCGTCATGATGTCGACCATCCTGGCCAACGATTATGGATTTGACGGTCCGTCGAACTGGGTGAGCATGGTCGCACCAGTTCCCCCGCACACCATTTTGCACGCCCGGCATCTTGCCCACATCGTGGGCCCTTTCGCAGTCCACCTCGTCGTAGCGCTGATTATCATTATCTGTGCTGAGGACACACGCATCGCAGCGTTGGCAGTAGCGGTGGGCATCGGTACCTTTATTTCAACGGCCGCCATCAGCATGGGGCTTACCGTGCTCAATCCCTATCCTCTGTCGGAGCCGGGGGCCAATCGCTGGAATGACAAGTCTGGTTATTCGGGTGGCGCTTTCCTCGCAGCGTTTGCCGGCATGCTCCTCGCTTGGATGCCGGTGGTGCCGGGCATTATTGTTTCGTGGATGGCCTATGACCATGGCTGGCCGCTCTTTGTGGGGCCTGTTGTGTCCCTGCTTTTCCCGGTGATTGCCTACGTCGTGGTGTGGCGACTGGCCGGAAACTACGCGGACAAGCACATGCCCGAGATCTACTCCAAGGTTGATCACTACGTGAGCTAGCATCCTTGTGTGTGGGCATCAATGACGTGCGCACAAGAAAAGCTCCCCCGTTTCCACTCATCGTGGAAAGCGGGGGAGCTGTGTTTGTGAGGCGATTTCTCTTACTGAGAAACCGGCTTGGCGGCATGGCGGCCGCTGGATACCGGGGTGGCATCGACACCGGTGGTCGCAGCAGCAGAGGTGCCGCGCAGGTGAGTGAGGCGGGACGGCTCAATGTTGAGGGCGCGCAGCTCATCATCGGTCAGAGCCGCGTAGACGTTGTGAACGGTCTTCTGCTCGTAGGCCCAGTCCGGCTCCTGGTGGCCCACCGGCTTGTTGCGGGCGGTCAGGGTGCGAACCTGGGAGAGCTTCGGCTGCAAAGCGTAAATCACCAAACCGAGAGCGATAACTACGGCAAGGGCAATGAGCCAGATGGTCTCCACGTGGCCCTTGTGGTTACCGAAGTTGTAGGCCAGCAGGAACAGGACAGAAATCCAGCCAGCGATCTGAACGCCCGAGCGGCTGATGCGGGACCAGCCAAAACCTGCAGACGGGACGTCGTCAGTGGATATGCCGTCGAAAACCTGCGATGCCGGCTTGTGGGAAGACACTTACTCTCCTTTGTCTGTACACGCAGCTCACCGCAGGACTAGCGGAATCTAGTTGAGGTAAGCGCACGAAAATGCCAGTTATTCTGTGTAGTAGTTTAAAACATCCCGCCGCCAACCGCGATTAAACACCCCCGCGGGATTATCTTCGGCCATCGTGCTACTCCGACTAGGGTTAACAGGGTGAGTACCCAACGCATTCTTATTCTCGGATCTACTGGCTCGATCGGCACCCAGGCACTGGAGGTTATCGCAGATAACCCGGAAAAATTTACGGTCGTCGGTATCGCCGCCGGCGGCTCGAATCCGCAGCTGGTCATCGAGCAAGCCCGTGCTCTCAATCTTTCGTTTGACCACGTGGCCGTCGCAAAGCCAGAGGCGGCACGTGAGGTCTCCGATGCACTCGGCGGTACCGTGCTCTCCGGCCCGGACTCCGCAGAGCAGCTCGTTCAGACCGTCGATGCAGACAAGGTCCTCAATGCGCTGGTGGGCTCGATGGGGCTGAAGTCCACCATTGCCACCCTGGAGAAGGGGGAGGTGCTGGCGTTAGCCAACAAGGAATCCTTGGTGGCGGGCGGCTCCATCGTGACCCGCTTGGCCACCGACGGCCAGATTGTTCCCGTTGACTCTGAGCACTCCGCGATGGCGCAGGCCTTACGCGCGGGCAGCGGGGCAGAACTCGATCACCTGGTCCTCACCGCTTCCGGTGGTCCTTTCCGTGGCTGGACCCGGGACGAGATGTGGGATGTCACCCCGCAGCAGGCTGCTCAGCACCCGACGTGGTCCATGGGGCAGATGAACACGCTGAACTCTGCCACGCTGGTCAACAAAGGGCTGGAGCTCATTGAGGCGACGCTGCTTTTCGGCGTCCCCGCGGACAGCATCGAGGTCACGGTCCATCCCCAGTCCATCGTTCATTCCATGGCGACTTTTACCGACGGCTGCACCATGGCCCAATGCTCCCCGCCGTCCATGAAGCTGCCTATTTCCCTGGCCTTGGATTGGCCGCATCGCGTGCCCGGGGCGCAACCGGCTTTGGACTTTTCCACCGCGCATGAGTGGCGCTTCGAGCCGCTGGATGATGAAGCTTTCCCCGCAGTGCGTCTTGCCCGAGAGGCGGCTGCTGCGGGAGGCACACATGCAGCCGTGTATAACGCAGCGAATGAGGAGGCAGCTGCGGCCTTTCTTGCTGGTCGGATTCACTTCCCGGAGATTGTTGACGTTGTTAGCCACGTCCTTGGGGAGGCTGCGCAGTTTGCTGGTGTACCCTCAACCGTCGATGACGTCCTCACCGTGGAAGGTGAGGCCCGCCGCCGCGCAAATGCGCTGGTAGATTCACTCGCTCATTAGAAAGCCCCCTCACTTATGGCAAACGTCCTGGGCATCATTCTTTTTGCTCTCGGAATCGGCATTACTGTGGCGCTCCACGAGGCCGGTCACATGCTCACCGCGCGTGCTTTTGGCATGCGCGTGCGCCGCTTCTTTATCGGATTCGGTCCTCGCGTGGCGTCGTTTAGCCGCGGCCACACCGAATATGGACTTGCGGCATTCCCTGTCGGTGGTTTCTGCGATATCGCAGGCATGACTGCTCAGGACGAGTTCCTCACTGCGGAAGAAGAGCCCCATGCCATGTACAAGAAGCCGTGGTGGCAGCGTGTCATGGTACTGGCCGGCGGAATCACGGTCAATCTTTTGCTGGGCTTTACCATTCTGCTCATCATCGCGATGACCACGGGCCTCCCGAACCCGGACGCGGATGTGCGCCCACGTGTGGGTAAGGTGTCCTGTGCCGCGGACCAGAATATCGATGGCGAACTCGAGCCCTGCCAGGGGATGGGGCCGGCGGGAGAGGCCGGCGTCGAGCCTGGCGATATCGTTCTGGCGCTCA
Organism: Corynebacterium sp. HMSC05E07; assembly: GCF_001807225.1. Classification (NCBI taxonomy): domain Bacteria; kingdom Bacillati; phylum Actinomycetota; class Actinomycetes; order Mycobacteriales; family Corynebacteriaceae; genus Corynebacterium; species Corynebacterium sp. HMSC05E07. Next base: position 134,624 of record NZ_KV788202.1, on the reverse strand, counting down.
ACGGTGAGACGATGGACTCCTTTAGGCAATTGCGCGATTCTGTCATGCAGCATCCAGGAGAGACCGTCACTCTCGAGGTGGAGCGCGATGGTGCGATCCGGGATTTTGATATTCCACTGGCCACCGTGACGCGCCTTAATGCTGAGGGAGAGCTCGTCACTGTTGGCGCTATCGGTATGACCAACCAGACCATCGACATCGTGGAGACCTACTCCTTTATTGAGGCCTTCCCCGCCACTGCCCGCTACACAGGGCATGTTCTCGATGCGACGGTGCAGGGCATTGCGCAGTTCCCCGCGAAGATCCCCGGCGTCGTGGCCTCTATTTTCGGCCAAGAACGCGATGTCAACGGACCCATGTCTGTCGTCGGCGCTTCCCGCGTGGGCGGTGAACTCGTGGAACGCAGCCTCTGGTCGTACTTCTTCATGATGCTGGCGTCGCTGAACTTCTTCCTTGCGCTGTTCAACCTCATTCCACTCCCGCCTTTCGACGGCGGCCATATCGCCGTCATTCTGTACGAAAAGGTGCGCGATGCCGTGCGGCGCCTTTTGGGCAAGGAACCGAAGGGCCCGGCGGATTACACCAAGCTCATGCCGATTACCTACGCCCTCGCGTTCCTTCTCATGGCGGTAGGTGCTCTGATTATCATCGCCGATGTGATCAACCCGGTTCGCCTCTTTGGCTGAGCGCAGGCGGTGCTAGAGTGGGGGCGTTAAACCCCGATTATCCAAGGAGCGCACATGTCGACCCCCATCGGTCTTGGAATCCCTGACGGCCCACCCCCCACCTTGGCGCCGCGCCGCAAGACGCGCCAGCTGATGGTCGGCCAGGTAGGCGTGGGCTCAGAACACCCCATCTCCGTGCAGTCGATGACGACGACGAAGACGCACGACGTCAACGCCACCCTGCAGCAGATCGCGCAGCTTACGGCCAGTGGCTGTGACATCGTTCGCGTGGCCTGCCCGAAGACGGTAGACGCGGAAGCTTTGCCCGCAATTGCGAAGAAATCGCCGATCCCGGTCATCGCGGATATCCATTTCCAGCCCAAGTATATTTTTGCTGCCATTGATGCCGGTTGTGCTGCCGTGCGCGTCAACCCGGGTAACATCAAGGAATTTGATGGACGCGTCAAAGAAGTGGCTAAGGCTGCAGGTGATGCCGGCATCCCGATCCGCATCGGCGTTAACGCTGGTTCGCTGGATAAGCGCATTATGGACAAGTACGGCAAGGCCACTCCAGAAGCACTTGTGGAGTCTGCACTCTGGGAGGCCGGCCTCTTTGAAGAGCACGGCTACGGCGACATCGCCATCTCCGTGAAGCACAATGATCCAGTCATCATGGTGGAGGCTTATCGCCAGCTAGCTGCGCAGTCTGATTACCCGCTGCACCTCGGTGTGACTGAGGCAGGCCCGGCTTTCCAGGGCACTATCAAATCCTCCGTCGCTTTTGGCGCGCTGTTGGCTGAGGGTATCGGCGACACCATCCGTGTGTCGCTGTCCGCAGATCCGGTAGAGGAGATCAAGGTGGGAGACCAGATTCTGCAGTCGCTGAACCTGCGTCCCCGCAAGCTGGAAATTGTGTCGTGCCCGTCCTGCGGACGCGCCCAGGTGGACGTGTACAAGCTGGCCAACGAGGTCACCGAAGGTCTCGATGGCATGGAGTTCCCGCTGCGTGTGGCCGTCATGGGATGTGTTGTGAATGGTCCCGGCGAGGCACGCGACGCCGATCTCGGTGTGGCCTCTGGTAACGGTAAGGGCCAAATCTTCGTCAAAGGTGAGGTCATCAAGACCGTCCCTGAGTCCAAGATTGTGGAAACCCTCATCGAGGAAGCCATGCGTCTGGCTGAGGAGCAGGGCCTTGAAGCCGTCGAGGGCGCCAAGGCTGAGGTTCGCGTCACTCAGTAAGCACCTTTCGCGGTGTGGGGCGGCCGTCGTGTCGCCTCCACCTGCTACACTGCCCAAACATGAAGAGGTTGGTGGCGCTGCTGGGCGCAGTAAGTATCGCGGCGTCCTCGGTGGTTGCCTGCACTCCGAAGCCGGTCTCGGCGGAACCTGTGGCCGAGCAGTTCCTCGAGGACATGGAGACCCGCAACAACGAGGAACTCGCCGCGCTTATCGACGATCCCTCGACCGCCACCTCAACCCTCGACGCCACCTTTGCTGGCCTTCAAGCCGAGGGACTCGACGTGGAGCTGACTGGCGTCGAACAAGAGGATGCCCGCGCCACCGCTCATTATTCCGTGACATGGACCCTGCCGCGTGACCGTACCTTGCGCTATGACACGTCCATGCCCTTGACCCGCAAGGACAAGGAATGGACGGTGCGCTGGCAGCCCAGCATTGTGCATCCTGATTTGGGTGCGCACCAGCACCTTGAGCTGCGTTCTATTGCTCCGAAGCGGGCTGGTGTCGTGTCTTCTGATGGCGTGGAGCTGATGTCACCCGGCCTGCAGTACCGCCTGGTTGTCGATACCGATGCGGCGGGGGATTTGCGCCCGCTCGCGGCTAAGATTTCTAGCGCTCTGGGTCAGGCTCACCGTGACGATGAGTCGATTCCCGAGGTGGATGCAGGTGAGCTAGCAGAGAAGATGGGCGAGGTAGATGGGTCCTACTCGGTCGCCGTCCTCAGCGATGCGCAAGTCGGTCGAGTTCGCCCAGCGTTGGAGAATCAGAAGGGCATTCGTTTCAACGAAGAACCGGCACTCATAACCCGCGATACTGGCCTCGCACCAGATATTCTCGCCCGTGTTCGCTCCATGGTCTCCGAAGAGGTTAACGGCACTAACGGATGGTCTGTGTCCGTGGTGAACGAACATGGTGCTGCGCTGTCCGATGTCGAATATCACGAGCCTGAGGCCGCTCCGTCCATTAAGGTATCGCTGGACTACGACGTGCAGCGCGCGGCCCAAGAAGCAGTTAATCTGCGCTCAGAGTATGAAGCGATGATTGTTGCCATGCGGCCATCGACTGGCGAGATTCTCGCGGTAGCCCAGACTCCTGAAGCCGATAAGAAGGGTAATATTGCCCTGCAGGGCCAGTACCCTCCGGGCTCGGGGTTTAAGATTGTTACGGCCGCGGGGAGCGTCGACAAGCACGGGCTCAACCCCGATTCCATCGTGCCGTGTCCCGGAACCAAGGACCTGTACGGGCGCATCGTGACGAACTACAACGGGTTCTCGCTGGGTTCTGTAACGCTGCGCGAAGCTTTTGCTCAATCCTGCAACACCACATTTGCTGAGATTTCAACGAACATGGACAAAGGTGAACTGCAGAAGATTAGCAAGCAATTTGGTTTGGGCATCGACTACGAGATTCCTGGCTTGTCGACGGTGACGGGTTCCATTCCAGAAGGGGAGACGCCTCTGGACCGTACTGAGGCCGGTTACGGTCAGGGCCTTGACCTTGCCTCTCCTTTTGGCATGGCGCTTGTGTCCTCTACTGTCGCGGCCGGCAAGACGCCTACGCCTACCTTCATCGAGTCCCACAAGACAAAAACCTCTGAACAAGTCGAACCGCCCAGTCCAGAAACGATTAATCAGGTGCGCGACATGATGCGCCAAGTGGTCGTCGGCGGTACAGCTGCAGGTATGCAAGCCGGGGGCACTATCTATGGCAAGACCGGTGAGGCGGAAATCAACGAAGGATCACACGCGTGGTTCACCGGTTACCGTGACGACGACATCGCGTTCGCCACGCTCGTAGTGCTAGGCGGTGGCTCCACTATTTCGGTCAACATCACGGATAATTTCCTCCAGCGTCTCGATGAATATCGCGCTGAAGGTCACGGCGACTTACCCGTGGCCGGGGAACAGCAGCCGCCTTTGTGAGCCTTGAGGCTACAGGGCTACCATGGGTAGTCATGACTACGCGCGCGAAGCTGAAGCAAGAAAAAGATACTCCTATCCGCACAGTTCCGAAGGACATCGAGCGCCCTGAATACGTGTGGAAGGACACGGTGCAGGAGGCCCAAGGCGAGCCCTTCATCCAGACCCCGGAGGTCATCGAAGCAATGCGTGAGGCATCCCGTATTGCTGCCAACGCCCTCCAAGAAGCTGGCAAGGCCGTAGCACCTGGTGTTACCACGGATGAGGTGGACCGTGTGGCTCACGAGTACATGTGTGACCATGGTGCTTACCCCTCCACACTGGGATACCTGGGTTTCCCGAAGTCGTGCTGTGTGTCCCTCAACGAGATTGTCTGCCACGGTATCCCGGATACGACGGTGATTGAGGACGGTGACATCGTCAATATTGATGTCACCGCCTTCAAGAACGGAGTCCATGGTGATACGAACGCCACTTTCTTGGCTGGCAACGTTTCTGAGGAGCACAAGCTGCTTGTGGAGCGCACCAAGGAAGCAATGATGCGCGGCATCAAGGTAGCGAAGGCCGGCCGTGAGATTAACGTTATTGGCCGTGTCATCGAGTCCTACGCCAAGCGCTTTGGGTACAACGTGGTGACAGACTTTACCGGCCATGGTGTGGGCCCAACCTTCCACAATGGACTCGTCGTCCTGCACTACGACTCCATGACCTATCGCGACGTCTTGGAGCCGGGGATGACCCTGACGATTGAGCCGATGATTAACCTTGGCTCCCTCGACTATGAAATCTGGGACAACGGTTGGACCGTGCAGAACACTGATGGCAAGTTCACGGCGCAGTTCGAGCACACCATCGTCATCACTGAGGACGGCAATGAAATCCTCACCCTGCCGGGTGAGCTTGACTAAGAGCTAACCGCTGGCACACCAAACCAACTAAGTAACCCAAGGGCCCTAACTGACGCAGATCCGCTAGATTTTGGCGGCGAGTTCAAGATCTGCGTCAGTTAGGGTCCTTGCCTTGGGCCTTGAAGAGTAAAAGCGCCCCACTCCGGAATGGAGTGGGGCGCTGTTTACGGCGCTAAAGAATTAGCGGCGGAAGAACGGATCCAGAACGTGTGCCGGAACGATGTGGTTGTACACAGCGAAGTTGTAGGCAGCGAACAGGGCGCCAGCAATAGCGGTGCCGAGGGAAGCGTAGAGGCCCTCGCGAGCAGCCTTAGCCCAGGTCGGGTTGGTGGTGTCATCAGCAACGTTCTCGCCGAAGAGATCGGCGCCAGCTACGTCCTGGTCAGCGTCGGTAGCGTCGCCCCACTTGGAGGACAGGGTGGCGTCGCTGTCGTCAGCCTGGACCTTGTCGTTTGCGGAGGAGAGCTCGGAGGAGAGGGTGGTCTCCTCGGTCTCAGCTGCGAAAGCAACGGAGGTGCCAGCGAAAGCAACGGAAGCGGCGGTTGCAGCAGCAACGGCGGCGGTGCGGAAGTTACGCATGAAGTTTAAGCCTTTCGGAAAAGTGTGTGTGAGTCAGACGTCTTAGAAGGACGGGCCGTGGACGAAGAAGTTGTAAACGACGCCGATGAGGCCCATGACGGAAGCGACTGCGCTAGCAACGCCAACACCGTAAGCGGTCTTGGCCCAGGTCGGCTGACCCTCGAAGGTCTCCGTCGGGCGAGACTCATCAGCGTCGCCGTACTCGGACTTGGAAGAACCGAAGAGGGCACGGCCGTTGGCCTTGGTGCCAATGTTGTCGTCCTCAGAGATGTTGAACTGGCCGCCAACCTTGGAGGACAGGGAGCCCTCCGGCTTGTCGTATGGCTGGCCAGACTCAGCGTCGTTGATGGCGGTGGTGGTGTTGGAGCCGTCGAAAGTAGCTGCGGTGGCAACGGTGGTGCCGCCGAAGACAACTGCGAGAGCGGTAGCGCCGGCGAGGGCTGCATTGCGGATACGCATATCAAATGTCCTTAAAGTCGTACGTTCAAGGTCTCCTAGTGGAGATGCCTAGATTCACAGGGATAGGGATGAGTTGGTATCCCCAGAACACACTGAGCCGGTGAGAGCATCGACTCATTCCGGTGTCTGTATAAAACGTAGCCAACAGCTACTCAAAATGCACGTTTGTTGGAATATTTACCTTGGTAGGGGTGCTTGTTACCCCCCAAATGTAGTTGGGTTCTGGACGTACGCTGTGAGAAGTTACCGTTGTAAAGGGTGGCATACCGTGCGATTTACCAATGGTTACGTGGCAGCATTCCCTGTGAAGTGAAATGCATCACAGCGGTGAATCTATTTACCACTCGAGGCCGAGTACAGCATTTTCTACGACCTCGGGCAGGGCCGGGTGGATCCAATACTGTGAACGGGCAAAGCTCCGCATGTCGATGCCATATGCCATCGCGGTGATGAGCTGCTGAATCAGCGTCGAAGCTTGCGGTCCCATGATGTGGGCTCCGAGGAGTTTTCCTGATGCACGGTCAGCGACCAGCTTGCAGATTCCCGTCGAGTCCTCCATAGCCCAGCCGTAGGCAACATCCCCGAAGTTCTGGATCTTAACCGTGACCTCGTAGCCCTGCTCGCGGGCTTGTGCTTCTGTGAGGCCCACCGTGGCAATCTGTGGGTGAGTAAAGATGGCTGAAGGGACGTGCTTGTGCGGCATAGCGCGCAAGTCCTCTGGGTGGAGAAGGTTGTGCTGGACTGCACGCTGCTCAGCGTTCGCAACGTGCTTGAGCATATACGGTGAGGAGACATCTCCAAGGGCCCAGACGCCATCGCACGTGGTGCGGCCAAAGTTATCGACCTTGATGCGACCATCGCTGCGCACCTCAATGCCACTGGCCCCGAGATCCATCTGGTCGCCATTGGGACGGCGGCCCGTGGCGACGAGGATGGCATCGGCTGCAAGGACAGTTCCGTCATCAAGCGTGAGGCGAACGCCCTTTCCGTCGGATTCGAGGGCCGTTCCGGTGCCGGTATGGACATTAAAGCGTTCGCGGGCGATCTCAGTGAACCGTGTGCTCACATCCTCGTCGAGGAAGCGAAGGAGTTGTTCGGAACGGTTGACCACGGTAACCTCCGTGCCCAAGCCGTCGAAGACGTGGGCAAACTCCATTGCGATGAAGCCTCCGCCGACGATGATGAGGCTCTTTGGCTGCTGGGGCAACCGCATGATGTCTTCGTTGGTGTGGACGGGGACTGGGGTGCTTGCATACGGCTCAGGAAGAATCGGCCGCGATCCGGCGGCGATAACAATCTGTTCGCCGGTGATGATGTCGTCACCGCACTGGAGAGTCTTCGGGCCAATGAAGCGAGCGTGCTGGTCAAAAACCGTGATGTTGGGAGTCTCATCGCCGCGCCGGTACGCTTCGCCCCCCTCGGCGATCTGGTCGATGCGGTTGTGGAAGACGCGTTCGACGATGCCGTTCCAATCCACTGCATCTACATGGGCGCTGACCCCGAGGCGTTCGCTCTCGCGGGCTGCGAGAGCAACGTCGGCGGCATAAACGTACATCTTTGTGGGGATGCAGCCGACGTTAAGGCAGGTACCGCCGAATGTTCCCTTCTCAATGATGGCGATGCTTTTGTCATCAAGGTCAGGCGAAGGAATGGAATTTCCGGAGCCGGTGCCGATGATGACGAGGTCAAAGTGCTGTGGGGTAGTCATAGATGCCATTCTAGGCTGCGTTGACTACTCAACCGGTACGACCGTGCGGAGCCACTCGGTAGCGGCAGAGAAGGCATCATCAAGCGGCTCGGGGCGCGACAGGAAAAGATCATGGCGTCCGTCTTTTACCACGTGGAGGGTGTACTGCGAGCTGAGCTCCTTGGCCCAGCGCTGGCTTTGGCGCTGATCGACGACCGTGTCCGCCGTGTTTGCTGATTCTGAATACTTCTTGCCCAGTTCCGATCTATGTGACGTCATGGTCAGCAGTGGTACGCCGATGTCGACGTGACCCGAGTGAATGGCGTCGAAACCCTTGAACACAGCTGCGAGCCAGCCGAGATATTTCGCATGCCCGCCCAGGGGCTTGAACGTGAGGTCGAAGTCCCAATCGCCGTGCTGGCTGGAATGCACGGACTCGCCGTACGTGGTGAGATCCCCGGCAGGGATTTCGAAGCGCGGAGCGATTGTGGCGCCGGCATAGATTGCGTACTTTAGCGCCTCATAGGCGGCATCCGAGACACCCATCATGGCGAGCCACGGGCTATTAAAAATTACGCCGGCAATGCGCTTGAAACGCGCGGAATCCGTTCGGCGAAGACGATCGAGCCACAGGGCAACGATCGTGCCTGCGGTGGAGTGTCCCATGATCACTACGCGGGAATGTGGGAGCGCGTCGAGCGCTGCATTGAGATCCGCATCGTAATAGCGAAGGTCACTAATGTAGTGCCACGTCTGGCCTTCCTGTCGGGAGCGACCGCACTTGCGGAGATCTAGCGCGTAGAACGCGTAGCCCTGCTCGTAGAAGTATTCGGCGACGTGGCTGTGGAAGAAGTAGTCCGTCATGCCGTGAACCCACACGAGGGCTGGTCGATCGTCGTAGGCGGCGTCTGCGTCACCGCCGGGGCAGTAGCGCACCAGTGTGGCGCGGACATCCCCTTCACCGTCGGGATCAGCGCCAAGTTCGAGGGGGACGGACTGGAAATCAGGTCCGAGAATGTCCTCGGCCCACGCGAGTTCATTAATAGTCATGACCCATATAGTAGGCTCTTGAACTAAATGAGTGCTCCGGATCGCGCTCAGGTGGGGGATATGGTCTGCACCACAAAGGGGGTAACTCGCTGCGGATCGGGCATTTCTTTCTTACAGAATGCCTATTTCACCCCAAGGGGCGTAAGGTGAAGATAATGCTTGACGGATCTCCCTCTACGGGTGATCTGCGTGCCGGCTTGGTTCCTAGCATCGTCGAGCGCTTTCTCACCGCGCTCTGTGTAGCCCGACTACGCAGGGCACTTGACCACATCGAATACATCGACTCAAAGAGGTAATAAGTACAGTGTCCTCCGATAAGAAGACAGCACAAGTAGTAGACGAGGTTGAGGTTGCCCTCATTGGTGCGGGTATTATGAGCGCCACCCTCGGCGCCATGCTCCGCGAGCTCGAGCCGAGCTGGACCCAGATGGTCTTCGAGCGCCTCGATGGTCCCGCGCTTGAGTCGTCCTCCCCGTGGAATAACGCCGGTACCGGCCACTCTGCACTGTGCGAGCTGAACTACACCCCAGAGAAGAACGGCCGTATTGACGTTTCTAAGGCCATGAACATTAATGAGAAATTCCAGATTTCTCGCCAGTTCTGGTCTCACCAGCTCAACAACGGCATTCTCACCGACCCGAGCGCCTTCATTAACCAGGTCCCGCACGTGTCCTTCGCTCAGGGCTCTATCCAGGTGGATTACCTCAAGCGTCGCTTCGATGCGCTCAAGGACAACCACATGTTCCCGAACATGCAGTTCAGCGATGATGACGCTACCTTCCAGGAAAACCTGCCGCTCATGTCTGAGGGACGTGACTTCAACTCCCAGAAGGTTGCTATCTCGTGGACCGACGCTGGTACCGACGTGAACTTCGGTGCCCTGACTAAGCAGTTCTTTACTGCAGCTAAGGCCGCGGGTACCGAGATTCGCTACGGCCACGAGGTCGTTGATATTAAGCGCGATGGCTCCAAGTGGCGTGTGACCGCCAAGAACCTGCACACCGGAGACTATGAGGCAGTCCACGCCAAGTTCGTCTTCGTCGGAGCCGGTGGCTACGCCCTGGATCTGCTGCGCAAGGCTGGTGTTCGCGAAGTCTCTGGTTTCGCGGGTTTCCCGGTCTCTGGTCTGTGGCTGCGTTCCAAGAACCCGGAGCTCGTGGAGAAGCACAACGCCAAGGTCTACGGCAAGGCTGCCGTCGGCGCTCCGCCGATGTCCGTGCCGCACCTTGATACCCGTGTCATTGACGGTGAGAAGGGACTACTGTTTGGGCCGTACGGAGGTTGGTCGCCGAAGTTCCTCAAGAAGGGTTCTTACTTCGACCTGTTCAAGTCCATCCGCCCTGACAACATCACCTCCTACCTTGGCGTTGCCGCCCAGGAGTTCGGCCTGACCAAGTACCTGGTTTCTGAGGTTCTCAAGGACTTCGACAAGCGCGTCGAGACCCTCAAGGAGTACGTCCCGAACGCTGATCCGAACGACTGGGAGACCGTCATCGCTGGCCAGCGTGTCCAGGTCATCAAGCCGGCCGGTGCGCCGCAATTCGGCTCCTTGGAATTCGGCACCACTCTCATCAACAACCCGGAGGGCAACATCGCAGGCCTGCTCGGTGCTTCCCCAGGTGCGTCCATCACCCCGGCCGTCATGGTTGAGTTGTTGGAGCGCTGCTTCGGTGAGCACATGATCCAGTGGGGCGACAAGATTCAGGAGATGATTCCGTCCTACGGCATTAAGCTCTCCAAGGACAAGAAGCTCTACAACGAGATGTGGGACTACACCCAGAAGACCCTGCAGCTCGAGAACAAGTAGTCAGTCAGTCAACTCTCAGGAACTGTCAGGAAGCGTTCAGTGCTGTGGAACGCTTCCTCAAGGAGAACGCTCCATACTTATGTTGTGCGTTTGAGAGAGCGCATGCGAGAGATAGAGAGAACCCCAGCTGCGCGGGGCGGTCGGCCTGAGAAACCGACCGGGAGCGCAGCAGTGAGAGATAGAGACACACCGGCGCCCCGAGCCTCCGTTTCCTTTCCGGCGGAGACCTCGGGGCGCCGGTGGTTTTCTTTTGTCGGTGCAGCCGCAGGAGAGAGGGTCGGAGGGAGCCTAGGTGCCGCAGAACGTGAGATAGCCCTCGGTGCCGCCGGGCTGCTCGTATTCCGCCGCGGCGTCAAAGGGGTGAGTCGCTGCCTGGAGGAAGCGGTAAAACTCGGACACATCAGCCAGAGCTGCTTCCACGAGGCGTGGGCGAGGCACAACCCGTGGAGTGGATGCTGTAAGGACGTCGACGTCGAGGGTGCTAGTGCAGTATTCATCCACGAAGCGGTCATCGCCGAAGAGTTCGTACGCCGCAGCGCGGTCGCCGGAAGCAGCTGTCACGAGGGCAAGGTTGGCCTGTGTGAGATCCGGACGGGAATGCTTAAGCGCTCCGGTGTACTCCTCGAAGAGTTCCTCGGGGAGCTGAAGACGGCGGTGTGCTTCGTCCCTGCGTGCGCGTTCATAGCGCTCGCCGAAGGAATTGATGGCATCCTGCGCCCAGGTGAGGGCGGTGTTGGGGGAGTCGTCGAAAAGCGGCAGTAGCGACTCCGCTAAACGAGCCAGGTTCCAGCCCACGATGTCCGGCTGGTTCCCGAAGCGGTAACGGCCCTGTGTATCAATAGAACTAAAGCATGTATCGAGGTCGTAGTCTTCCATGAAGGCACATGGACCATAGTCAATCGTTTCACCGGAGAGGGTCGTGTTATCGGTGTTCATGACGCCGTGGATAAAGCCCAGCTGCATCCAGTTGGCCACGGTGGCAGCTTGGGCCTCCATGACCCTGGTAAAGAGAGCACGATGGTCAGCGCCAGGGTAGTGGCGCTCGGTGGTGTACTCCGCGAGCTGTTTGAGCAGGCCGGGTTGTTCGGATTGGGCTGCGAAGTGGAAAGAGCCCACGCGGATGTGGCTGGAGGCTACGCGCACGAGGACGCCGGCTTCCTCCACAACCTGGCGCTGGAGGGGCCGGCCGGTGGCGATCACCGCGAGAGAGCGCGTGGTGGGGACTCCGAGCGCATGCATGGCCTCGGAGAAGAGATACTCGCGCAACATAGAGCGCAGTGTGCCGCGACCATCGGAGCCATAGCGAGAGTACGGCGTGAGCCCGGTTCCCTTCGCATGCAGGTCCCAGAGTCCCGCCGGATTTTGTGGGGTGGTGGGGCCGGTCACCTCGCCGAGGAGGAGCGCGCGGCCGTCTCCCATGGATGGGTTGTACTGCCCAAACTGGAACCCGGCATAGGCCATAGCATCGGGAGTTTCTGGCCCGCGTCCGAGGAGAAACTCAAGGCCCTGGTTTGTGCGCAGCCATTCCGGGTCAAGGCCTAGCTGGGTAGCTAGGTCCTCATTGAGCACGATGAGGCGTGCGGCGGGCTGTTCCTCGCCGCGGGCAGCGGACACCATGCTGGGAAGACGGTGAGCAAAGTCGTGATGGAGTTCAAATGGAAGAGAAGAAGCGGCCATCTTAGGACTCCATAGTTCCGCGCACGCGAATGTGGGCCTCGCCGCCAACCCAGATGTTGTCGCCATCGTCGGTGATGTACACGCGGCCATCGCGGCCCACCTGAGAGCCTTGAGCGGCGGTATAGCTAGCGGGCACGGCGTTCTTGGCGCGGAGGAATTGGGCGGCGCCGCCATTGAAGGAACCAGTAACGGGGTCCTCGAACTGGGCGGTGATGGCGCGCACCTCGTAGGCGGGGCTAGTGTCGCCGGTCAGTCCGACCACCCCTACCTTGACGCCTGGCGTCGGCGTGGGAGTGAGTGCACGAACGGCATCGGCAGACTCCAGCTGCACGAGACGCCAGCCCGGGCCGTTATCGACCCACCCGGAGTCCACAACGTCAGCGACGTCGACGCCGAGGGCCGAGGCGGCTTCATCAAGCTCAGACTCAGAAAGTTCCCCCTCGCGCACCAGTGGTGGGGTAGCGAAGGCGAAACGGCCTTCCTCTTGGCGCACCGTGACAAGACCCACGCCGCATTCTTGAACCAGAGTTCCGGTCTTGCCGTGGAGCTCAGCTACGACGCGGGCGCTGCCGAGCGTGGGGTGTCCGGCAAAGGGGTATTCCTCGTGCGGGGTAAAAATCCGCACGCGATAATCCGCAGCTGGGTCAGTAGGTGAGCACAGGAACGTGGTCTCAGAAAAGTTGGTCCAGTGTGCGATGCGCTGCATCTCCTCGGCGCTCAAATCGTCAGCGTCAGCAATCACAGCGAGTGGATTTCCACTGAAGGGGCCGGTGGCAAAGACATCTACTTCGAAGAATCGGTGCTGCATGGACTCCAAGTCTAGTCGCACGGTGCCGCACGGAGGTCTACTCTGGGCTGCATGAGCGAAGCACTCTTTAGCCGCGTCGAGCCGATCCAGACGATGGCGGACGGAACCGTCAAGCAGATCAACCCCTTCTCTGGGACTGAGGTGTGGACAGTTCCTGGCCGCGGCAACCGCCCGTTGTCGCACTCGGCTAAGGATCCACAGCCGTTGACAGCTGATGCGCATACTCAGACCTGTGCATTCTGCTCAGGGCGCATGCTCGATACTCCGCCGGAAAAGTCTCGCATTCTCCCTTCTGGGGAGATCCAGAGCGGCCTGCTGCCGCATGAGCTCGACAGTTCGACTCCGGCTTTCCGCCGTGTTCCCAACTTGTTTGAGATTGTTTCTTATGATTATTGGCACGACAACTACGGCTACACCATGGACCCGGATTTGGCCCGTCATAAGGAACGCTATGAGGCTGATGAAGCCGGGCGTGCGCACGTGCTCAATGTGGTGCGTACGAAGCTCAAGGCCGCAGGCAGGGACGCCGCGCTTGACGACGACTCCCTCCTCGCCCTCGCTGATGGTTTCTTCGGCGGCGGCCACGATGTCATCATCGGTGCGCGGCACTTTGTGGACGGCGCGACGGATGACAGTCAGCTCGCGTCCTCCGGCACACTGAGCCCGGATGAGCACTTCTTGCTGACGACCTTCACGGCGGAATCCACGCGGGAGCTTTATCAGCGCAACCGCTATGCGGCCTATGTGGCCGTCTTTCAGAACTGGCTGTCGCCCGCAGGCGCATCCTTTGATCACCTGCACAAGCAACTCGTCGCCATCGATGCTCTGGGAATGGCCGCTAACCAGGAAAACGCCATTTTGCGCAAGCACCCCAACATGTACAACGACTGGGCGGTCGGCTACGCAGCCAAGCGCAACCTAGTCATCGCGGAGAACGAGTACGCCGTGCTCTTCGCTGGCTTCGGTCACCGCTATCCCACCTTGGAGGTGTACTCCAAGTCGCCGTGTTGTGAGCCATGGGAGCAAAGCCCCGGCGAGGTCCGCGGCATGTCTGATCTCATTCACGCAGCCCACGCGGCTGTGGGCCCCGATGTGGCCTGCAATGAGGAATGGCATCACCGCCCGCCGAGCATGGATCTGCCGCAGCCGTGGCGCGTCATGATCAAGCTGCGCGTGTCCACCCTCGCCGGCTTTGAAGGCGGCACGAAGGTCTACATCAACACCATTGATCCGTGGAGCCTGCGCGATCGTATTGTGGACGCTCTCTTCCGACTTCGCGAGCGCGGGAAGATTGCCTCCGGTATCGCCATCGCCACTGAATGCGAGCTCAAGCGCAACAGTTTGCGCTATCACCCGCTGGTGTAATCGGCTAGGTTTAATCCACGTAGGTTTGTTCGCCGCCTGCGTGAAGATAATTGCGGAGGTATGGCAGCGCTAGGGCAACTGTACCGTGCCGTGGGGCGTCGATAAGCCCCTGTTCTAGCAAACGCGCGCGCACTTCACTGAGAGACGTTGTTGTTGTCTTGAGCTCGTGAGCGATAGCACCGGAGGTGGCCGTTCCAGCTTCATCTGCTATGTCTGCCAGCGCGTGTAGGTACTCAAGTTGGCGTTGGCTTAGTGCACGTACCGCAGGATCATGCACATGCGTTCCTATTGTCGTGATTGCCTCATCGAGAACAGCGTCAACGGTTGTTGAGGAAATGGTCGTTTCACTGGCTTGTGACGCGGCGTTCCAGGCCAAGTACCCGATGAGCTGGATGAGGAAGGGATAACCGTGGCTAGCTTCAGTAGCGCGGTCGGCAGCTTCGTCGTTGAAAGCAATCGATGTTAGTGCTGCCGTATCTTTGAAAGCGCTGGTTGTAGCTTGCGGGTTGACAGGTCCAAGGTGAAATCGGCGGGCACGGCGCAAAAACGTTGTTCCCGGTAGGTGTAGAAGCTTGTCAACACCAGCAGTAAGCCCTGCCATCACAATGGCAACGTCGAGTTCATCGCGAACAAGATGCTGGAATGCGACTGCGATGTTCTCAAGGTCATGAGGATCGGCGTCTTGAATCTCATCGATAGTAAGTAGAATTCCGCTGTCTTTGAGATGAGCGGAGAGTTCACGCAAGCGTGATTCCAATGTTGGCACCGGTGGCGTACCGATCTCTTCAGTACCAATGCCACCGAGGCCCGCAATGCGAATGTCCTTGATTCGACGGGTTGATGGAGAAGACAGCTGGTTGATCTTTTCTGGAATGATGGAGTCGATGAGCTGAGTGACTGAATTGCTTCGGCCACTGACTCGAATAACAGCCCATCCTTGTTGGGCTGCGAGGTCCTCGAGCTCAGTCAACAGGACTGTTTTGCCCATCCCACGATGGCCGCTAATAAGCATTGCGCGATTGGGGTTTCCAACTCCGCCGCCGAGCCCAACCGTGAAGTCATTGAGAACTGCACTGCGGCCAGCCCACTTTAGCGGGCTAGCGCCAAAGGTTGGGCGAAAAGGGTTTCCAGTCATACTGAGAGTATATAGCAGTCAGATAAATTGATAAATAGATAAATCGGCGGGCGTTGATAAATTGATAAATAGATAAATCAGACCACGAGCACCAGCTCGCTGCCGCGCAGTTCGGTGCGCATGCCCGCGTCCTGAGCTATGTGGGCGGCGTCCTCGATGGTGGCCACCTCATCGCCGTGCAGAGCCAGCACGCGGGCGAGCTCGCCCTTGTAGTGCTTGTTGAAGTGGGAGACCACCTTGCGCGAACCATCCTCTTGCACTGTCTCCACGCGCACAGTGGCGGCTTCTTTGAGCTTGCCCAATTGTTGGTAGGTGCCCGAGCGCATGTCGAAGAGGAACTCGCCTGCGGCGACAAGCGCACGCAGCTCTTCGGTGATGGCCGTGCCCCAACGAGACTTCAGAGTGCGCCCACCCAGCTTGGTGCCACCGGAGAGGCGGTAGTGCGGAATGAGGTCATCGGCGCTCAGCAATCCGAAAAGTGCGTCGCCGACAGCGAGGTGTTGACGCGCGTCGGAGGGCAGACTAGGTGCATCGAGGGCGTCGTACAGCACGCCCGTGAACCGTTCCAGAGCAGGCATGGTGGGAGAAGACTCCAACTCGCGATTGGACTCGGCCTCACCGCGCAGCTTCTGCGAAATCTTCAGTACGGCGAGGGCCTCATCGACCTCAAGGGATGACAACTCAGCGGCAATTTCTCGGCGTATAGGCGTCAACTCAGGAAAGGAGAGCGCGTCCCAATTCACGGGTGCGCCGTGGCCGCCATGGGCCTTGGTCTCAGAAGGAGGGAGGATGATCAGCATGGCTACATGCTAGCGATGTAGACTGAACAACCATGATTACACGTCTTTCTGAGCTTTTCCTCCGCACTCTTCGTGAGGATCCGGCTGATGCCGAAGTACCCAGCCACAAGCTTCTCGTCCGTGCAGGTTATGTGCGCCGCGTCGCGCCAGGCGTGTATACGTGGCTGCCGCTGGGTCTGCGCGCGATGCGCAAGATTGAGGACGTTATCCGTGAGGAGATGAACGCCATCGGCGGCCAGGAAATGCTGTTCCCGGCCCTGCTGCCGCGCGAGCCTTATGAGACCTCGAACCGCTGGACAGAGTACGGCGATAACCTCTTCCGCCTCAAGGACCGCAAGGGCGCTGATATGCTCCTCGGGCCCACACACGAGGAAATGTTCGCCACCGCGGTGAAGGACATGTACTCCTCCTACAAGGACTTCCCGGTCACGCTGTACCAAATTCAGACGAAGTATCGCGATGAAGAGCGCCCGCGCGCCGGTGTTCTGCGCGGCCGCGAATTCACCATGAAGGATTCCTACTCCTTCGATATGTCTGACGAGGGCCTTGATGAGTCTTATGCTCGGCACCGCAAGGCCTACCAGAACATCTTCAACCGCCTCGGCATCGACTACGCCATCTGCAAGGCCACCTCCGGTGCGATGGGTGGCTCGGCCTCCGAAGAGTTCCTCGCGGTCTCCGAGGTCGGTGAGGACACCTTCGTGCGTTCCACTGAGGGCGACTACGCCGCTAACGTGGAGGCAGTCGTCACGCAGGCTCCGGAGGAAATTCCTTTCGATGGTTTGCCGGAGGCCCAAGAGCACGAGACCCCTGATGCGGAGACCATCGAGTCTCTGGTGGAGTGGGCCAAGAGCGCGGGCGTCACTGTTGACGGGCACGCGGTCAGCGCTGCCGACACCCTCAAGTGCATGATGATCAAGGTGGCCGCTCCCGCGGCCACGGAAGAAGAGAAGGAATGGGAGCTGGCTGCGGTCCTTATTCCCGGTGACCGTGGCTTGGATGAGAAGCGCCTCGAGGCGTCCCTGGAGCCGGCTGAGTTCGAGCTTGCCGGTGAAGCTGACTTTAAGAAGAACCCCTTCCTGGTCAAGGGCTATGTGGGTCCGCGCGCACTCAACGCTAACGAGGTGAAGGTTTACGCCGATCCCCGCGTGGTGTCGGGCACTGCCTGGATTACGGGTGCGGATGCCCCGAACCGCCATGTTGAGGGATGCGTCGCTGGACGTGACTTCACCGTCGATGAATACATCGAGGCCGCTGAAGTCAAGGAAGGCGACCCAGCCCCGAATGGTCAGGGCACTCTGACCTTGGAGCGCGGCATTGAGCTCGGCCACATCTTCCAGCTGGGCCGCAAGTACACCGAGGCCTTCGACGTGCAGATCCTGGATGAGAATGGCAAGCGTGCTGTTCCGACCATGGGCTCTTATGGCATCGGTGTCACTCGTATGCTTGCGGTTCTGGCGGAGCAGCGCCACGACGAGAAGGGCCTTAACTGGCCGGTGGCTGTGGCTCCGTATCAGGTGCACGTGGCCGTGGCCAACAAGGATGCTGCCGCCATGGAGGCAGGGCAAAAGCTCGTGGAGGACCTAGACCGCGCGGGAATCGAGGTGCTTTTCGACGATCGTCCGAAGGTCTCCCCAGGCGTCAAGTTCAAGGACGCTGAGCTGCTCGGTATGCCGTTTATTGCTATCTTGGGACGCTCCTTCGCTGACGGCATCATTGAGCTGCGTATCCGCGGTGGTGAGACCCGTGAGGTCCCTGCTGACGAGATCGTCGATACCCTCACTGAGCTCATCCGCGGATAAGAGGGGAGCAAGCGTAGGCTAGCGGGCATGAGTTCACACAAGCCCGTCCTGACATATCCGATGGCCGGCGCCCTTTCCACAATGGGCATTCTGCACTTTGCTAAGCCAGAGCCATTCGAGTCGATCATTCCCCCGCAGTTGCCGGGACCGGCCCGCTTCTACAACTTCACTTCTGGTGCCTGGGAAGTGGTGACAGGTGGGCTGCTGGCCAATCCCTCGACGCGCAAGGTCGGCGGCCTGTCCGCCTTTGCTTTGCTCGCAGCCGTCTGGCCAGCGAACTTCTATCAGGCCTACAAGGACCTTTCGAGCGGCAAAGCGTCGACCGGCAAGAAGATCTATCACGCGGTGCGCTTGCCGCTGCAGATCCCGGTGATGCGCTACGCCTGGTCGCTGTACGCGGACAAGAAGTAGGCCACACGCTTAGGCGGTGTGGAAGCGGTGTGATTGCGCCGCAACCGCGATAAGCCAACGCTGCCACGCCGCCGTGGCTTCAGCCTCGCTATCGCTTCCTGCAGTCGCCGCGGCCTGCGTGGCAGCATCGGTCCACTTCAGAGTGTCATTGTGTGCGACGGTGTCGATGAATTCACGTGCTGAATCTGCATCCTGGGGTAGTGCCCCACCGGGGGATTGATATGCCGCTGCGGGCTGGGGCACAGCGCCAAGCTTGTCCAGAACTACCTGCAGCTCCAGAATGCGGTGTTCATGTACGTCGAGGCGCTCATCGATGGTCTCCTCCAGCTCCGGTGCAGCGTAGGAGCGCGCGAAGTCGAGGGCGTAGACCTGTTGGTATTCCCACTCGAGGAGATCGACTGCGTGGTCTCTTTCAGGCTTCGTTAGTGCCGGGGCCGCGCCGAGCTCGTCACCAGTCCACGCTTCCAGGGCGATGGCCTGGGCCACGACAAGCGCACGGGACTCCGAGGACACGTGGTCGAGTTGTTCTTCGGTGGACGTGGAGGCGTCGTGAAGCACTGTGGAAACATCGGCGGCCTCACGCGGCGCCACGTCCCTGTCAACCGCACAGGAACGTGGGGCTTGACCGTTCTCATCCCGTCCGCACAGGCGATCAATTTCCCCATAGAGTTCTTCCGCGTGCTGCGAGCGTAACGCCGCCGCGTCGGCATCGAGCGCCTGTAAAGCTTCAGCATCGGCGCTCGCGGCATGAGCGAGGGAGGTCAAGGCGGGATCCGCGCGCGGACCAAAATAGTCCACAACGGCATTGGTGGCTTGGCAGCCACTGAGCCACGGCGCGGCTACGAGGGCGAGGGCAGGCACAACTACTCGGCGGTTCACGCGATAGACCCTACCCGTGTGGCCTAGTCTAGAGCGCATGGCATTCCCAACACCCGCGCAACTTACTGACATCCTGCAGCCAGTCGTCACCCCACGCGGCCTCGACATCGAGGACGTGAAGACCACGAGGGCTGGCAAGAAATCCCAGGTCATTATCCGCGTTGACGGTGATGAGCGCCCGAGTTCAGACCTTATCGAGGAGTTGTCTCAGGAGATTTCAGCACTGTTTGATGCGAAGGAAGACGCCGGTGAACTGAACTTTGGTGCCGGCTACACGCTCGAGGTCTCAACCCCCGGCGTGGACTTCCCACTCACCGCCGCACGTCACTGGCGCCGTAACCGTGGACGGCTCGTGGGCTTCGCGCTTGCCGACGTCCCCGATACCACCCACGTCGCTCGCATCGGTGCTCTTTCAGAAGACGAAGAATCCGTGGCGCTCGTCACGACTGTGAAGAAGGAGGTGCACTACCAGATCGAGCGATTGGAAAACCTCACCCGTGCGGTGGTAGAAATTGAATTTGCTCAACCTTCAGCACAGGAGCTGGAGGCGACTAAGCAGACGTTCGATTTCGCCGAGCAGAACTCGGCAACCCGAGAGGACTAATAAGTGAATATTGACCTAGAGGCACTTCGTACGATTCAGCGCGAGCGTGACGTCCACGTGAAGGACCTGCTCGAAGCCATCGCGGGTGCCCTTTTGTATTCCTATCTGGATTACCGCACCGAGTCAGCCGAGACTAAGGCAGCAGGCACGAAGTCACGTGTCGACATCGATGCAGATTCCGGCGCGGTGGCGGTCATTGTCACGGAGAGCGATCCCGAAACTGGTGAGGTCATCAGCGAATACGATGACACCCCAGAGAACTTCGGCCGCATCGGTGCGCAGGCTGTCCGTGACGCCATCCTGCGCAAGCTGCGTGAGGACGAAGCTGAGCGCACCTATGATTCCTATTCTGAGCTCATCGGCACCGTCGTGTCTGGTGTGGTGCAGCGCGACATTCACGCCAACAAGCGTGGCGTTGTTGTGGTGCAGCTGGGTACCGAGCACGATTCCCAGGACGCCATTCTCCTGCCTGCCGAACAACTGCCGGGGGAGAAGCTCGAGCATGGCGATCGTGTCAAGGCCTACGTGGTGGGCGTCAACCGCACTGGTGCGAAGGTGCAGATTACGCTGTCGCGTACTCACCCGGAGCTGGTGCGTGGTCTTTTTGAGCTGGAGGTTCCGGAGGTTGCTGATGGCACCGTTGAGCTCATCGCGATCGCCCGTGAGGCGGGGCACCGTTCCAAGGTGTCTGTCGTGGGACATGCGAAGGGCCTGAACGCCAAGGGTGCTTGTATCGGTCCCAAGGGTGCGCGAGTGAGCAACATCATGCGCGAAATTGGCGGTGAGAAGATCGACATTATCGACTTCAACGAAGATCCCAGCGTATACGTGGGCAATGCGTTGGCGCCGTCCAAGGTTGTACGCGTGGAGATCCTCGATGAAGAAGCGCAAGTGGCCAAGGTGACCGTGCCGGACTACCAACTGTCCCTAGCCATCGGCAAGGAAGGCCAGAACGCTCGTCTGGCTGCCCGCCTCACGGGCTGGAAGATTGATATTCACTCTGACGCAGCGCGTGATTAACCCGCGGCGGAATTAAAGGTTTGGCGTATTTTCGCGTAGACTAGACAACGGCCCACATGCAGGAATGCTGTGGCGTAGTAGCAGTGGCGAAACAACGTAAGGAGTTGGATGTCTCAAGGACAGCGACTCCGAACCTGTATCGCTACGCGCCAGAAGCATCCCGACACGGAACTGCTCAGGGTTGTCGCCGATAGGGACGATCCCGAAGGTCGCCGTGTCGTTCCGGACCCGCGTCGCCGGCTCCCTGGGAGGGGAGCATGGATCAGACCAGATCTGGAAGCAGTAGCGCTGGCGGAGCGAACTCGTGCCTTCAAGCGCGCGCTCCGAATGTCCACTGACGTGGACACAGGTCACGTACGTGAGTACCTTGCTGCCCAGCAGCAGGTGCCGTCGGCGGGCGTCAGTCCGTGCGACCCAGAGTTAAAAAGGAAGACCGAACACTGATGAGCGCACAACCATGAAGCAGCATCAGCGATGACAGTCCATAGCCATTAACTAGGGGTCAAGCCGTATTTTCGCGGCCTTGGCTCCTAGGAAGATTAAAGAGGAGACAAGTGCCCGGAAAGCTACGTGTACACGAGTTGGCAAAGCAGCTCGGTGTAACCAGCAAGGAACTACTCGCCACGCTGAAAGAACAGGGCGAGTTCGTGAAAACCGCATCCTCGACCATCGAGCCTCCGGTGGTTAAGAAGATGCGCGCGCACTACGAAGCTAAGGAAGCTCAGAGCGGCGAGAAGAAGGATAAGCCTGCAGCTTCCGGCTCCAGTGCGCCTAAGCCTGCAGCAAAGAAGTCTGCAGAGAACAAACCGGCAGAGAAAAAGCCCGCTAAGCCCGCTGCGCCGAAGCCAGGTGCTGCAGCTCCGAAGCCGGGC
>NZ_KV788202.1:0-112918 GCF_001807225.1 Corynebacterium sp. HMSC05E07 | reverse complement strand
AGGTGCTGCAGCTCCGAAGCCGGGCGCCGCTGCTCCGAAGCCAGGTGCTGGCGCCCCCAAGCCAGGTGCTGCAGCTCCGAAGCCGGGCGCCGCAGCGCCGAAGCCAGGTGCTGGAGCCCCTAAGCCGGGCGCACAGCAGAAGAGCTCTGCTAAAGGTGGCGAGCGTGGTGCTACGCCGCGCTCCATGCCGAAGCCGGGTGGCACCCGCCGTGTAGCTAATAACCCGTTCTCTACGGGTGGCTCTAGCGGTGACCGTCCAACCCCTGGGCCGCGTCCGGGTGGCTCGAAGGGCCAGCGTTCCGGCGCTAAGCCGGGCGATAACCGCGGCGGCAAGGGTGGCGGTCGCCCGCAGGGTGACGGAAACAAGGGCGGCGGCGGTCGTCGTCCATCGCCGGCCATGATGCCGTCCCACCCGAACCCGGCGAGCATGCCGTCCAAGTCTTCCGGTGGCGGAGGAGGCGGCGGCCGTGGCCGTGGCGGCCGTGGTGGCCCGGGCCACGGTGGCCCCGGTGGCGGACCCGGCGGTTTCCGCGGTGGTCGCGGCGGTCGTCGCGGTGGCACCGCTGGTGCATTCGGCCGCCCAGGCGGCGCTCCGCGTCGCGGCAAGAAGTCGAAGCGTCAGAAGCGCCACGAGTTTGAAGAGCAGCAGAAGCACGAGGTAGGCGGCGTACGCCTGCCTGACGGCGGCGGCAAGACCGTTCGCCTGCGTCGCGGTGCTTCCTTGGCTGACTTCGCTGAGAAGATCGGCGCAGATCCAGCAGCTTTGGTTCAGGCACTCTTCAACCTTGGTGAAATGGTGACCGCAACGGCCTCCGTTTCTGAGGACACCCTGCAGCTGCTGGGCTCTGAGATTAACTACGACGTTCAGGTCGTTTCCCCAGAGGACGAGGACCGTGAGCTGCTTGAGTCCTTTGACCTTCAGTTCGGCCAGGACGAGGGTGGCGAAGAGGCTCTGGAGAAGCGCCCGCCAGTTGTCACCGTGATGGGTCACGTCGACCACGGTAAGACTCGCCTGTTGGATACCATTCGTAAGACCAACGAAGGTGCGGGTGAGGCCGGCGGTATTACCCAGGGTATCGGTGCCTACCAGACCGTCGTTGACCTTGAGGACGGCCCGCGCACCATCACCTTCCTGGATACCCCGGGTCACGAGGCCTTCACCGCTATGCGTGCGCGTGGTGCGAAGTCCACGGACTTGGCTATCCTCGTCGTCGCTGCTGACGACGGTGTGATGCCGCAGACCGTGGAGGCTATTAACCACGCCAAGGCCGCAGATATCCCGGTCGTGGTGGCAGTCAACAAGATTGATAAGCCGGAGGCTCAGCCGGATAAGATTCGTGGTCAGCTCACTGAGTACGGCTTGATTCCGGAAGAATACGGCGGCGACACGATGTTCGTGGACATCTCCGCTAAGAACAACATCAACATCGATGAGCTGCTTGAGGCAGTTATTCTGACTGCTGATGCGGCTCTTGAGCTCACCGCGAACCCGGACATGGACGCTCAGGGTGCTGCCATCGAAGCACACCTCGACCGCGGCCGTGGTCCGGTGGCTACCGTCATCATCCAGCGCGGTACGCTGCGCATCGGTGATTCCATCGTTGTTGGCGATTCGCATGGTCGTGTTCGTCGCATGCTTGATGAATTCGGCCAAGACGTCGAAGAGGCAGGCCCGTCCCGTCCGGTACAGGTCCAAGGTCTCAACGGTGTTCCTGGTGCTGGTGACAACCTGCTCGTGGTCGAGGATGACCGCGTTGCACGCCAGATTGCCGCACAGCGTGACGCCCGCAAGCGTTCCGCTCTGCAGGCCAAGGCCCGCAAGCGTGTGTCCCTCGAGGATCTGGATGCAGTGCTCAAGGAGACCTCGACGCTCAACCTCATCCTCAAGGGCGACAACGCCGGTTCGGTCGAGGCCCTCGAGGATGCCCTGCTGGACATCGAGGTCGACGACGAGGTACAGCTCAACATCATCGACCGTGGTGTTGGTGCAGTGACCCAGACCAACGTTTCCCTGGCCGCGGCTTCCGACGCCGTCATCATCGCCTTCAACGTTCGTGCTGAGGGCAAGGCCACCGAGGAAGCTAACGCTGAGGGCGTCGATGTGCGCTACTACACCGTGATCTACCGCGCCATCGAAGAGGTGGAGGCTGCTCTCAAGGGCATGCTCAAGCCCATCTACGAGGAGCGCGACACCGGTGCAGCTGAAATTCGTGCGCTGTTCAAGTCCTCCGCTGTCGGCACCATCGCTGGTTGTATGGTCACCGAGGGCAAGGTCAAGCGCAATGGCAAGGTTCGCCTCGTGCGTGACGGCAACGTCATCACGACCGATGCAAAGATCGAGTCGCTGCGTCACGAGAAGGACGATGCCAACGAGATCAACGCCGGCTACGAGTGCGGTATGGTTCTGTCCTACCCGGACATCCAGGTAGGCGATATCATCCAGGCCTACGAAGAGGTCGAGGTTCCGCGCGACTAATCGCGTGTGACACTTACACTCGTTAGCAAAGCCCAGCCAGGATTCCTGGCTGGGCTTCAGCATTCTTTCCCCGCGGTTTTCGCAGGCCGAGGGGGATCGGTATCCTAGACTAGTTATCACGAGTAGAAGCTAAAGGAGCATCACCATGGTTGATCACGCACGCGCCGCACGCATGGCCAAGCGCATCCAGGCCATTGTGGCCAGTGCTATTGAACGCCAGATCAAGGATCGCCGCCTCGAACTGGTAACCATTACGGACGCCCGAGTCACCGGTGATCTGCATGATGCCACTGTGTTCTACACAGTTCGCGGTAAAGATATTGACGCTGAGCCTGACTTCGAGCAGGCGGCGGAAGCTCTGCACCGTGCCAAAGGGCAGCTGCGCAAGATCGTGGGTGATCAGCTCTCCGTGCGATTCACACCGACGCTGTCCTTCGAACTCGATACTGTCCCGGAAGCCTCCGCACACATGGAGGATCTGCTCGCCCGCGCCCGCGCGCGCGATGAGGAGCTGGCAAAACTCAAGGAAGGCGCGAAGCCAGCAGGTGACGCTAACCCGTACAAAACCTCGGAGAGAGAAGAGGATTAAGTGTCACGAACCAACTACCAAAGCGCAGTGGATGCTCTGGTCCAGGCCAGCAGCATCTGTATCATCACGCACCTGCGCCCCGATGCTGACGCTGTGGGATCCGCAGCTGCGTTGACGCTTGCATTGCGTCAGCGCGGCAAGGAGACCCGTACGGTGATTGGTCAACGCCGTGATATTTCCGCCAACCTCTTTTCCATTCCAACCGTGGATGAAATTGAGCTGGTCGATGATCTCCCTAAGGGCTATGACCTGTACGTCACCGTGGACTGCGGATCGCTGGATCGCACAGGCTCAGTAGCCGCCGAGATTGCTGAGATGGCGGCTGCCGGCCGAGTCTTGTGCATTGACCATCACGCGTCCAATGAAGGCTTCGGCTCCATCAACGTGGTAGACCCCGTGTGCGAGTCCACAACGGTGGTGCTTCTGGACATCCTCGACAGAGTCTCCATTCAGATCGATCGCGTCATCGCTCACTGCCTCTACGCAGGTCTCGTGACCGATACTGGTAATTTCCGCTGGGGTCGTCCTGCGATGCATGACATTGCGGCACGCCTCATGCTCTATGGGCTTGATACCAAACAAATTGCGCTCGAGCTTATGGACTCGAACACTGCCGATGATCTGCAGATGATCGGGCGAGTGCTCTCCGGACTCAGCATCGAAGAGGCAGGGGAGCACCGCCTTGCCGTCCTCTTTGTGCCTTATGAGGAGGTTGCATCCCACGCGGATTCCGCGATTGAATCTTTCGTGGATTACGTCCGTGCCCTCAAAGGCACGGATATTGGTGTCGTGTTCAAGGAGCAGGCTCCTCAGGTGTGGGCGGTGTCCCTGCGCTCTTCTGTTGTGAACTGCGCGGACGTGGCTCTTACATTCGGTGGCGGCGGGCATGTCCCGGCGGCCGGTTACACCGCACACGGCACGCCCGAGGAGGTCACCGCACAGCTAGTAGGTGCACTGACCTAAATGACCTCGGAGCAACCAGTCAAGGTCACAGCCGGTGAAGTCTTTCGGCTTGCTGTGCCTGCGCTCGGCGTTTTGGCGGCAATGCCGCTGTACCTTCTACTTGATACTGCTGTGGTGGGCCGTCTGGGCGCTTCCCAGTTGGCATCTCTAGGAGCGGCTGCCACGCTGCATTCCGTTGTGACTACCCAGCTCACCTTCCTGTCCTATGGCACCACGGCTCGCGCGTCGCGTCTGTTTGGAGCGGGCAAACGTGAGGAAGCAGTAGCTGAAGGTGTGCAGGCAACATGGGTCGCGGTAGGCGTGGGGCTGGTGCTGGCAACCATCATGTGGCTGTTTGCCGGTGTCTTTGCCATGTGGCTGACCGGTAGCCCAGAGACTGCTGAGGGCACCGCCCAGTGGCTGCGCATCGCCGCTTTCGCCATTCCTCTCACGCTGGTGGAAATGGCCGGAAATGGTTGGATGCGTGGTGTTCACAACACGCGGAAGCCTTTGTATTTCACCTTGGCTGGCATGATCCCAGGTGCCATCGCTGTTCCCATCTTCGTGCATGTGTGGGGGCTGCCAGGTTCAGCCGTCGCTACTGTCCTCGGCATGGGGATCATCGCGGCTTTTTTCGTGCGGGAGCTGCGCCGAGAGCACACAGGCTCCTGGGAAGTGAAGTGGGATGTTGTCCGTCGCCAGCTGGTGTTGGGCCGTGATCTTATTGTGCGGTCGATGAGTTTTCAGGTGGCCTTCCTCTCCGCGGCGGCAGTCGCCTCCCGTATCGGAACTGCCCAGCTAGCGGCACACCAGATCATGATGCAGATGTGGAACTTCCTCGCCTTGGTGCTCGATTCGCTTGCTATTGCTGCTCAAGCCCTCACTGGAGCTGCGCTCGGTGCTGGTTCCGCGCGTTATGCACGAACGGTGGGAACCAAGGTCACTCTGTACTCCACGACGTTCTCCGTGGCCTTGGCCGCTGTTTTGGCTCTCGGCGCTGGAGCGATCCCACGCATCTTCACCACGAGCCCGGAGGTCCTTGACGTGATCTCGGGGCCATGGTGGGTCATGACCTTCCTTGTGGTCATTGGAGGTGTGCTCTTCGCCCTCGATGGCGTGCTTTTGGGAGCGGGGGACGCTGCCTTTCTTCGCACGTTGACGCTGGCATCTGTGTTGCTGGGCTTCCTGCCTGGTGTGTGGCTGGCCTACGCCCTGGGTGCCGGCCTTGTTGGGGTCTGGGGAGGCATTGCAGCCTTCATCGTGATCCGCATGGTAGGCGTGGTGTGGCGCTTTTACTCCATGCAGTGGGCGCGAATCTAACCCTGTGGTAAAAGTAGAGGGAATGTTCGTGTGAAGGAGGCGCCATGACCACCCTGTGGGCCGTCTCTGATCTTCACGCCGCGGTGCGCGTCAATGGTGAGCGTATTGACGAGCTCGTCCCCCCAGACCCCAGCGATTGGTTGATTGTGGCGGGGGATGTTGCCGAGCGAATCGACCTCGTGCTCAGCACCTTGGCTCGACTGAAAAACCGCTACGCCACAGTCATCTGGGCCCCAGGCAACCATGAGCTGTTCTCTCGCGGCCAAGACCTCTACCAAGGGCGCAACAAATACGATCGCCTCGTTGAGGGCTGCCGCGAAATCGGCGTCGTGACTCCGGAGGATCCATTTCCAGTCTTTGGTGGGGTCACCGTCGTACCTCTCTTTACCTTGTACGATTACAGCTTCCGCCCACCCGGAACGACGGTGGAACATGCACTCGCCAGTGCGAAGCAAAAGCAGATCGTCATGACGGATGAGTTTGCCATCGCACCGTTCGTTGATGTGCGCGCGTGGTGCTGGGACCGGCTGGCTTATTCCATCAAGCGCCTATCCCGCGTGGAAGGCGAGACCGTTCTGGTCAATCACTGGCCCTTAGTGCAGGAACCGACGCTCTATATGCGCTGGCCGGAAGTCGCACTGTGGTGTGGCACCCGCCATACAAGGTCGTGGCCGCGGCGCTATAACGCTAAGGCCGTTATCTACGGGCACCTGCACATGCCGAACCGCACCAACATTGACGGCGTGGACCACATCGAGGTGTCTCTTGGCTACCCACGTGAGTGGCAGGCCCACGGCGAAGTACAGCAGTGGCCGTATCCGGTGCTGACTATTGATGAGGAAACAGGGAGGGCAGATCATGCTTGAGCCCTTCCTATTCCCGGAGTCCGCACGCTATTGCTACGTGCGCACGGATGAGTCGATGACGGACCTGCTGAATTACAACCATCTTTCCCCAGAGGAGCGCTCGGTGGTTTCTCAAGCAGTGGATATCCGCAAAGCGGAGTTCGGTGATGCGCGCTGGTGCGCACATCGCGCCCTCGAAGAATTGAATTACACCCGCGGTGAGCCCATCTTGCGCGGCGAGCGTGGCATGCCGCTGTGGCCGGAGGGTTTCACAGGCTCGATGACCCATACAGATGGCTTGCGCGCCGCCGTGGCCGCGCCGACGACCCATGTGCGGTCAATGGGCCTTGACGCGGAGCCAGCCGAACCATTGCCGGAGCATGTGCTCACCATGATTGCCAGGGCAGGGGAGATGCCGCAGTTGTCTCGCTTGCAGGATGCCGGTATCACCTGTCCGGATCGTCTGCTGTTTTGTGCCAAAGAGGCGACGTACAAAACGTGGTTTCCCATGACGCGGCGCTGGCTCGATTTTGACCAGGCGGAAATTGATCTCCGCCTTGATGGCACGCTCATTTCGTACATCTTGGCCCGGCCCACACCCGTTCCTTTCATCACGGGTCGCTGGATTATCCGGGAAGGCTACGTCATCGTGTCTGCCTCGGTCCCGGCACTCAACTTTGACTCCTAACGCTGCAGGTGAGAGCCAACGCTACAGGTTAGCTCCATCTCTTCAAGCTAGAGCGTCGACGGGCGCGCTACGAAAACCGTGGCCAAACGCTTGCCCTTCTCTTTAACGAGGGCGATCGAGCGGCCGTTCGGGTCCACGGCGGCATGAATGCCCTTCAGCCCACGCGGTTCGAGCCACTTTCCCATGGCCAGTGCTTGGGCTTCCTCCTCGGTGACGTCCAAGACCGGGTAGCTGCGCGCGAGCGCCTCGTCGAGGCTCAACGAGAGCACGGGGGATTCCTCCAGGGAGGCGAGGGGGAGGGCGTCAGCAAGCGTAAAAGGCCCCACCTCCGTGCGCCGTAGCGCGGTGAGGTGCCCGCCCACGCCCAGAGCCTCGCCGAGATCACGGGCCAGGGAACGAATATACGTTCCTGAAGAACATGCCACCGACACATCCAGATCCACATAGTCGCCGTCACGTCGGGTGTCCAGTACCTCGAAGCGGCTCACCGTTACCGGACGCGCGGGAATGTCCACATCCTCGCCGACTCGTACCCTTTCGTGGGCGCGTTTGCCATCGATCTTGATGGCGGACACGGCGGCGGGGCGCTGCATGATGTCACCAGTGAGGTTCTGGATTTCGTGGGCAATGGAAGCATCGCCAAGTGCAGCGGCGGATTCTCCCCACGTGCGCTCGCCCTCAGCGTCATCGGTGTGGGTTGCCATGCCCAGACGAATAGTCGCATCATAAGCCTTCGTCGATGCCACCATGTGTGCCAGGAACTTCGTACCGCGTTCTAGTCCCACCACGAGCACTCCCGTTGCCATCGGGTCGAGCGTGCCGGCATGCCCCACCTTGCGCGTGTGGAAGTAGCGGCGGAGCTTGCCAACGACGTCGTGTGAGGTCATGCCTGCGGGCTTATCGACGACCACCAGGCCGGAACGTGCGAGCGGATCAGTCATGCACTGCAGTCTAGGGCAAACGTAGTTGTGGGATAGCATGGTGTCCGTGGATATTTGGTACGGAATCGATAACATCCCCACGGACCTCGGTCCGACGTCGGTGACCATCGGAGTTTTCGATGGCCTGCATCGCGGCCATCAACAGCTTGTGACTAGGGCTGTCGAGTATGCGCGCGACCATAAGGAACGTGCGGTAATGGTGACCTTCGATCCGCACCCGGTCTCGGTGTTCCTTCCGGAACGAGCACCTGTGGCCGTCCTCACCATGGAACGACGCCTGCAGCTAGCGGAGGAGATGGGTATCGATGCGGTGCTCGTTATCGACTTCACCCAAGAGTTACGCGGTGCCCAGCCCCGAGAATACGTCGAGGATTTGCTTGTGGGACGTCTCTGCGCCGAGCACGTCGTAGTGGGGGAGAACTTCACTTTTGGTGCAGGTGCTGCCGGAACCGCGCCTGCATTGGCAGAGTTTGGCGCGGAGCTTGGCTTTAGCGTGGACATCGTGCCGCTGCTCAACGACGATGGGGAGCGCATCTGTTCCACCAACATCCGCGCTGCTCTGGATAGGGGCGACATTGCGCGTGCAAATTGGGCCTTGGGGCGCCACTTCTCAGTAACCGGCCCCATCGTTCGCGGTGCTGGGCGGGGCGGCAAGGAGCTGGGCTTTCCGACGGCCAACCAGTACTTCCCGGAATCCGTAGCTATCCCAGCTGATGGCGTCTATGCCGGCTGGTTCGTCATAGAACCGACGGGCGCGCCCGTCGAGGGTGATATGGAGCCTGGCGTTCCGTACCCAGCGGCCATTTCCGTGGGTACGAATCCCACCTTTGGTGATGAGGAACGCTCAGTTGAATCTTTCGTCCTTGACCGCGACGCCGATCTCTATGGCCACGAGGCCACCGTGCGTTTCGTGGACCACGTGCGCGACATGGAAAAATTCAACTCCGTCGAGGAGTTGTTGAGCGCAATGGCACGTGATGTGGAGCGGGTGCGCGAGATTCTTGCCCTGGAGGCCTAAGTGAAACTCATCCTGGATCTCGATACCGGCATTGACGACGCCCTCGCTCTGGCCTATGCGCTGGCACACCCTGACCTCGAGTTGATCGGTGTCACCGGAACGTATGGCAATGTTCCCGTGGGCCTTGGAGTACGTAACGCACTCGCCCTCCTTGAGCTCCTCGGTGCCGAGGACGTTCCCGTTTTCACCGGGCCAACCCGCGAGGGATTTTCAGTGGCCCCCATTTCTGCCTTCATTCACGGCCGCAATGGGTTAGGCGACGTGCTGCTTCCGCCACCCCGTCGCGCTGCACAGGGCGACGCCGTAGATTTCCTCATTCGCTCCGTCCAAGAACATGGAGAAGAGCTAGTCATTGTGCCTACGGGGCCGTCGACAAGCATTGCCGCCGCCATGCAGAAGGACCCTGAGTTCGCACGCAACGCCCGCATCGTCATGATGGGTGGAGCCCTTACGGTGCCCGGCAACGTCACCCCCTACGCCGAGGCCAACGTGTACCAAGATCCGCGGGCCACGGATTATGTTTTCCGCCATGCTCACGACCTCACGATGGTGGGCCTCGACGTCACGCTGCGCACGCTACTCACCACTGAGAACACGACACAGTGGCGCAATTCCCGTGTCGGGCGAATCTACGCCGATATCGTGGATTACTACATCCGCGCATACGCGACGACCTCGCCACATCTGGGAGGATGCGGCCTTCACGACCCGCTCGCTGTTGCTGTAGCTGCAGACCCGTCCCTGGTGACCTGCATCGATCTCAACTTGCGCTGCGAGGACACTGGACGCACCATTGGTGACCCTGAGCGCTTGTCCGCGCCAGCTACCACCCGCGTGGCGGTGGGGGTAGACACCGAGCGATTCCTCGCTGATTTGATGTCGAAGCTCACCAGCCTCTATACTTCTTCTTCGGCTTGCTGACTGCGGTTCACAGTAGTCACGGGCAGCGCTGTACAGCGCACTATTTCATGTGGACTGAAATACAATAGGAGATTTTCCATGGCTTTGACCACCGAGAAGAAGGCAGAAATCCTCAAGGAGTTCGGCCTGCACGAGACCGACACCGGCTCCACCGAGGCACAGGTTGCCCTGCTAACCTCCCGCATCAACAACCTGACCGAGCACCTCAAGGGCCACAAGCACGATCACCACTCCCGCCGTGGTCTGCTGCTCATGGTTGGTCGCCGTCGCGGCCTCCTGAAGTACTTGGAGGCTAACGATGTTGATCGTTACCGTGATCTGATTTCTCGTCTGGGTCTGCGTCGCTAAGCACGCACCCCACCAACCCCCGCACTGTCTGTGCGGGGGTTTTCTCATGCCATCTGGTAAAATTCTTGGGCGTTGTCAGAAACACCGAATCGAAGAGGCGACACCGAAGATCGCCAGGACACCTCCAAGGAGAGTCACAGAGATGAGCGCTAGAAACGCCAAGAACGTAAAGAACGCCGCCACCAACACCGTCGAGTTCGCTATCGACGATGAATATGGCATCACCGAGGCCATCGCCACTTTGGACAATGGCGACTTCGGCACCCGCACCATCCGTTTTGAAACCGGTCAGCTTGCTCGCCAAGCTGGTGGCTCCGTGACCACCTACCTGGACGAGGACACCATGCTCCTGTCCACCACCACGGCGTCTAACCAGCCGCGCGAAGGCTTTGATTTCTTCCCGCTGACCGTGGACGTGGAGGAGCGCATGTACGCTGCGGGCAAGATCCCGGGCTCCTTCTTCCGCCGTGAGGGACGCCCCTCCACCGAAGCTATCTTGGCCTGCCGCCTTATCGACCGTCCGCTACGCCCGACCTTTGTCAAGGGCCTGCGCAACGAGGTCCAGGTCGTTGTCACGGTGTTATCCATGGACCCGGAGGAGTACTACGACGTTGTCGCCATCAACGGTGCTTCTGCCTCCACGCAGCTCTCCGGCCTGCCGGTTTCTGGTCCGGTCGGCGGCGTGCGCATGGCACTCATCGCCGACGACAAGCACCCGGAAGGCCAGTGGGTTGCTTTCCCGAATAATGAGCAGCACGAGCGTGCGCTCTTCGAGATGGTCGTCGCTGGCCGCATCGTGAAGAAGGGCCGCAAGGATGACGTCGCCATCATGATGGTGGAGGCCGGCGCCGGCGTGAACGTGGCTGAGCGTATCAAGGACGGTGCTCCGGCCCCGCAGGAATCCACCGTGGCTGAGGGCCTCGAAGCCGCCAAGCCTTTCATCAAGACTCTGTGTGAAGCCCAGGCTGGACTGGCTGAGCGCGCCGCGAAGGAGACCCAGGAGTTCCCGCTGTTCCCGGCTTACAGTGACGACGTGTACGAGGCCGTCGAGAAGGCAGCTTCCAAGAAACTGGAGAAGCTGCTGACTATCCCGGGCAAGCGGGACCGCGACGACGCCACAAACGAATACATGGAGAAGGTAGAGGCTGATCTCCTTGGGGACTTCGATGATCTCGAAGAAGCTGATGCCTCCAAGCAGATCCGCAATGCCTTCAACGCTGTGATGAAGGATATCGTGCGCACCAAGATCCTCACCGAGGGCTTCCGCATCGATGGTCGTGGTGTCACCGACATCCGCGACTTGGGCGTCGAGGTCGACCTCATCCCGCGTGCCCACGGTTCCTCCCTGTTTGAGCGCGGTGAGACCCAGATTCTTGGTGTGACCACCTTGGACATGCTCAAGATGGAGCAGCAGATCGACTCGCTGACCCCGGTGGAGTCGAAGCGTTACATGCACCACTACAACTTCCCGCCGTACTCCACCGGTGAGACCGGCCGCGTGGGTTCTCCGAAGCGTCGCGAGATCGGACACGGTGCTCTGGCCGAGCGCGCACTGCTGCCGGTTATCCCGTCCCGTGAGGACTTCCCCTACGCCATCCGCCAGGTCTCCGAGGCTTTGGGCTCCAACGGCTCGACTTCCATGGGCTCTGTCTGTGCGTCCACCCTGTCCCTCTACAACGCCGGCGTGCCGCTCAAGGCTCCGGTCGCAGGTATTGCCATGGGCCTCGTCTCCGGTGAGGTTAAAGGCAAGGAGAAGTTCGTTGCGCTGACCGATATCCTCGGCGCCGAGGATGCCTTCGGTGACATGGACTTCAAGGTCGCCGGTACCTCCGAATTCATCACCGCCCTGCAGCTGGACACCAAGCTGGATGGCATTCCTTCGCACGTGCTTGCCGACGCCCTCGAGCAGGCCCGCGACGCCCGTTCCGCCATCCTT
Source organism: Corynebacterium sp. HMSC05E07 (assembly GCF_001807225.1). Lineage (NCBI taxonomy): Bacteria > Bacillati > Actinomycetota > Actinomycetes > Mycobacteriales > Corynebacteriaceae > Corynebacterium > Corynebacterium sp. HMSC05E07. The sequence goes on along the minus strand of NZ_KV788202.1, from coordinate 100,894 downwards.
GAAACCATGGCTGAGGTCATCGAAGGCCCAGACGAGATGTCTGGCCTGGCTCCGCGCATCACCTCTGTGACCATCCCGGTGAACAAGATTGGTGAGCTTATCGGTCCGAAGGGCAAGACCATCAACACCATCACCGAGGAAACCGGCGCTGATGTCTCCATTGAGGAGGACGGCACCGTCTATGTTTCCGCCGCCACCGGTGAGGCTGCTGATGCTGCCATCGAGCGCGTCAACAGCATTGCTAACCCGCAGCTTCCCAAGGTAGGCGAGCGCTTCCTCGGCACCGTGGTCAAGACCGTGGCCTTCGGCGCCTTCGTCTCTCTGACCCCGGGCCGCGACGGTCTCGTTCACATCTCCAAGCTGGGCGGCGACGAGCGCATCGAGAAGGTCGAGGACGTTGTCAACGTGGGCGACAAGATTCAGGTCGAAATCGCCGACATTGATAACCGCGGCAAGATCTCCCTCGTCCCGGTCGAGGAGGACTAGTCCTCATCGGATGAGCGCTTGACGCTCCAGGCGCGCGGGGCTAGGAGGTCTGGAAGTCGACGACGACGCGCGGCGGGCCCTCGAGGAAGGTCACGGAGTAGGGCAGCTGGCGGTCGAGGCCGATGACGAACTGAGACTGCGCCTCAAAGGCGTTGACGAAGTTGACTCCGGTGACGGCGCCTGCGCCGGGGTAGGTGGTGAACTCGGCGTACTGCTGCTGGAGCTCAGGCGTAGACGGCCACGGGGTGCCTTCGATACCGAGGACGAGGGCGGTGGCCCCGTCGTAGGCGACGGGCTTGCCGGAGGCCTGGGCCGTGGGGGAGGTCGTGTACTGCGTGTACCAGCCGGGCTTTCCGGGGCCGGTGAATTCGATGACGACGCGATCGTAGCCCTCGTGCGAGCCGGCGCGCACGGCGACGGGGACGAGTTCGGCGCCTTCTGCTTGCGTGAGCGGCTGGTCCGCGAGCGACGGGGTGCCGAGGAAACCGGCGGGTGCGGAACCGGCGGTGTCTTTGGGATCGGTGCTCGTGGTGGGCGACTCCGGACTCGATGCCAGGGCGCTGGATTCGGTACTGGACGTTGCTGCACTAGTGGTTGCCGGGCTGGAGGTTGCTGCGGGGGAGGAGGCGGGGGCATCGGAAGGCTCGGTGCTTGAGCAGCCAGCCACGATTAACGGCAGCGCGAGGAGAGCGGAGTAACGGAAGTGGCGTGTGGTACTCATGTCTTCCAGTCTAGGCGGAAAGCGGGTTATAGTAGGGCGGTTTCAATAACGGCGTAGAAGTATGGGTGAGGTGCGAGTGCGGCAATGTGGCGTGGTGCTCGTGGGCCTGTTCGCTCTAGGGCTGGTGTGGCTGGTCGCAGTCGGAGACGTGGCCCGTTACCTTGCGCCACGGTTTAGCTGGCTCCTCATTGCAGCCGGTGTGGTGCTTTTCGGAGCGGCGATAGTTGCGCGGGCGGATCGGTCCGTGCCGCGCATGGCATGGTTGTTGCTTGTTCCTCTGGCGCTGGTGTGGCTCGCGCAGCCGCATCAGTTGGGCTCGACGGTCGCTCAGAATCACGCAGGCGCCCGGCAGCCTGCGGCCTCAGAGTTGCGCGGGAAATCTGCGTTCGCTCCGCTGGGGGAGACCGCGGGAATCCGTGAGTTGAACGTGCGCGCACACTTGGAGCCGGAGAACATTGCTGGCAAAAAGGTAACGGTGCGCGGGTTCGCCGTGCGTGCGGAGGACGGATGGCACCTGACCCGCTTCACCATTTCTTGCTGTGCGGCCGATGCCATGGCCTATGCGGTGCGGCTGGATACCAACGCCGCGCTGAGCGAGGACGCCTGGTATGAGGTGACCGGCGCAGTGAGTCCGGGCCAAGAACCGGTGCTCGCCGTGGCAGCTTCTCGCGACATCTCCGCTATTGGGGTGCCGGAGGATCCGTATGAGCACTAGAGTCCCGCACCACGCTGATCCGGAGCTTGGTGAAACCAGCGCGCGCCTGCGGCAGATCGGCGTGTGGTCTGTCGTCATTTGTGCCCTAGGCGTGGCCTTGCAGCTTGGGGTTGGGGGACCGTTACATCTGCACGGCGCGCTCGACGCTTGGGCCACGCTTCTGGTCGCCATTGTCTTCCAAGCCGCACCGTTCCTTGTCGCGGGCGTGGTTGTTTCTGCGGTGCTGGCTGTGCTTGTCCCGGATTCGGTATTCCTGCGTGCCGGGCGGGCTGGGGTGCCGGGGATGGCCGCGGCCGGGGTTATCTTGCCTGGCTGCGAGTGTTCCGCTGTGCCCGTGGCCGCAACGCTCATGCGCCGGGGTGTGCCTGCCAGTGGAGCCTTGGCGTTTATGCTGGCCAGTCCCGCTATCAACCCCGTGGTGCTCATTGCGACGGCCGTTGCTTTCCCCGATGCGCCAGCGATGGCGTGGGCGCGTCTCGCAGCGGGCCTGGTTGCGGCGTGCATCGTGGGCTGGGCATGGCAACGCGTGGGCGTTACAGTCGCCGAAAACTCCCGTCATGGCAGCCATGAGCATCACCTTGTCCCAGGCGAGCACCGATGGCGGCATGTTGCGGGACTCATCGTGGACGACTTCGCTTCCGCGGGTGGCTGCCTCGTGCTCGGCGCGATGATCGCAGCGACATTGAAGGTGCTCCTACCCGCACAGTGGCTGGAAACGCTGGCACGCCAACCCCTCCTGGCGATTGCTGCGATGGCGATGCTGGCCATCATCATGAGCGTGTGCTCTGAGGCGGATGCCTTCATTGCAGCCTCGTTCGTGGGAGTCAGTCCGGTTGCGCAACTGGTGTTTCTCACAGTGGGACCGATGGTGGATCTCAAGCTGGTGGCCCTGCAATGGGGCGTGTGGGGTCGCCGGTTCGTGCTCCGGTTTGTCCCTTTAGCTTTTGCTGGGGCGGTCGGTGGCGCGCTCGCGGTGGGACTGGTGGCGTTATAAAAGCGAGCGCGTGCGAGACGAGTAGGATGGCGAAACGAGTAAAAGTAGCCGTAATGCGTTGTATGGAGGTCGCACATGACAATCAAGGTCGGGGTTTTGGGCGCGAAGGGGCGCGTCGGGCAAGCCATCGTAGAGGGCGTGAACGCAGCGGACGACCTGGAGCTCGTTGCGGAGATTGACCGCGACACCCCGCTGCAGGAGCTCGTGGATAACGGCGCGGAGGTTGTCGTGGACTTCACGCAGCCGGGCGTGGTTATGGATAACCTCAAGTTCGTGGTTGAGCATGGCATCCACGCCGTGGTTGGAACGACCGGTTTTGATGCTGAGCGTTTGGCCAAGGTGGAGGAGTGGACTAAGGCCGCGGGGGCGGGTCACGTGCTCATCGCGCCGAACTTCGCCATTTCGGCCGTGCTTACCATGACGCTGGCAAAGCAGGCTGCGAAGTTCTTCGAGACCGCCGAGGTCATCGAGTTCCACCACCCGACGAAGCTCGACGCGCCGTCGGGCACGGCCATCCACACCGCGCAGGGCATTGCTGCGGCACGCAAGGAGGCCGGGTTGGGCGCCATGCCGGACGCCACGGAGCAATCCCTGGACGGCGCCCGCGGTGCGGACGTCGACGGCGTGCCGGTGCATGCGGTGCGCATGCGTGGCATGGTCGCGCACGAGGAAGTCATCTTTGGTGCGCAGGGCCAGTCGCTCACCATCCGCCAGGATTCCTACGACCGTTCCTCGTTTACCCCGGGCGTGCTCGTGGGCGTGCGCAACATCGCGGAGCACCCCGGCCTCGTGGTGGGCCTCGATAACTACCTGGATCTGTAATGGCGAAGGAAAAGAAGCTCGACGTCCAGCTCATCGCGGCCACGGCATTCCACGCGCCATCCGATGTGTCCTGGGCGCCGGATGATTCCGCCACGGACGCGGAGGCCTTGGTCGAGTTCGCGGGACGCGCCTGCTACGAGTCCTTCGATAAGCCGAATCCGCGCACGGCGACAAACGAGATGTATCTCCACCACATCATGGAGGTCGGCCACGATGCGTTGCTCGAGCACGCCACGGCGACGCTCTATATCCGCGGGATTTCGCGCTCCGCCTCGCACGAGCTCGTGCGCCACCGTCACTTCTCGTTTAGCCAGTTGAGCCAGCGCTTCGTCCACTCGGAGGAAGCGGAGGTTGTGCTGCCGAACTTGGTGGCGGCGGATCCGGAGCTCACGCGGTTGATGCTGCAGGCCGTGGACGAAACACGCTTCGTCTACGAGGAACTCCTGCGCTCGCTTGAGGACAAGCTCGAGGATGAGCCCAATGCGTTGCTGCGTAAGAAGCAGGCCCGCCAAGCTGCGCGCGCGGTGTTGCCCAACGCGACTGAGTCGCGGATTGTGGTCACCGGCAATTACCGGGCATGGCGCCAGTTCATTGGCGCGCGGGCGACGGAGCATGCGGACTCGGAGCTGCGGGCCGTTGCAGTGGAATGCTTGAAGATTCTGCGCGAGCAGGCTCCGACGCTCTTTGACGACTTCCACATCACGCAGCTGCCGGATGGGACGGAGATGGCGTCGAGCCCGTTCGCCTAAACAATTGGTCTACCTGCGCATCGACAAATCACCCCCGTTTCGCTGCAGAAAGTACCCCCGACCGGCCGCAGAGGCAGCTCGGGAACTTTCGTGCACAAGAGCAAAAGGATAGTGACAAACATATTGATGTGCGCTAGACCCACTCGGTGGGGATTTTCCTGGTTACCGCGCTTGTGAAGCCGCATGGATGGGGCACAGGGCGAATTGGCAGAAAACTGGGCAGTTTGGGGGGATCAAACTTTGGTGATGTGTAGGTCCAGAAGTTCACAGATTTGGGCGCTCTCATCGAAGGCTCTGCTCATAATCTGTTTCCCGGCTTCACGGGCTCCTTCATCCCCGTAAGGTTCAACATGTCGCAGTCAACCGGCTGAGGCAGAACACCAACCCGGTGGAAATACACCTTCCACCGACAACTTGCTTGAAGGAGCACAACCATGAAGAAGAACACCACTGTTGACATCACCCCCATGTCTGACGCGGAACTCGACGGAGTTCTCGGCGCTCGAGGTGAAGGCTGGGTTGTCACCGTCACCAAGGATTGCCATGCCAACACCAAGATGAAGTGGCTCGGCTGCTGCTAAACGGCCCCGAGCGGCAACTGCAAGCGCCACACGGCGTATGCAGTTGCTTCTTTCATTTCGTAGCTTCTCCCCAATCTTCAGAGAGGACCTCGACTATTTCCTCCGTGCTTACAGAACATATCCACAGTCTTGCGGCAGAGCTGTTGTGCAAGATGGATATTACCTCCGTCAGTCCCTTCGTCAGTACACTGCTTAAAAAGCGAATCGCCTGTGACTTCAACCGCCTGCGTTCGGTTCGAAAAGTCGAACAAGGCCTTAGCAACGACAGTCAACTCGCTCATCTTCTCAACTCGGATGCACAGCTTGTTGCAGACACACGCCAACGCGCCCTTGAGGAATTTCAGTATGAGGTCCATCCTCGCCTCGCCGGTATCGACCACAGCGTGGCGATCGAGTCGATGACTGAATGCGGCGATCCACATACATCAGGGATCACTCTGCGCATAGGACTCTCGGACGGGAGTACGTGGTACAGGAAAGGCGCCGTTAGCAAAATTGAACGCGACCTCTGCCATGCCTATGACATCGTTAGTCTGCCGTCCCCATTTCGCGGTTGGCCCACTATTCATACTGAACGCTCTACCTGGCAGAAAGCAGTAGATCACGCCTGGTCCACTGACCTAGAGTCGTACTTCTTCAACTATGGCGCCATGGTTGCCATCATGAGCTTCATGCACGTCTCTGACTTGCATCACGAGAACTTGATCTGCAATGGTCACTTTCCAGTTCCTGTGGATTGTGAAGTGGTTAATTTAGGCTTCATTCATTCCCCCACCGTGAGGAATGATGCTCAACGCCTCGTCGACGGCATCATAGCTAGCTTTCCTACCAGCACAGGGATGGTTCCACTCAACCATTCTGCCACCTTGTTTGGACCTGGAATTTCGCCCTTGGAAAGTGATGTTAATGAATCCGTGTTTCCCTATTTCGATGATGTGCAACAGCGATTCATGTTGAACGTTGAAACCACGTCCGCGATAACACATCTTCCCGTCGCTAAGACGCAACTGTCACAGACTGCATCGCGAGAGTACGCGAACAGCATTCTGAGGGGGTTCGACCTGGCGAGTGCCCGCCTTGTCCGCCATGGAAGAGAACTCAAAGAAAGTCTTTTCCATGAGGACAACACACAACGAAGAGCCCTCATTCGACACACGACGGGATATTCCGCCCTCATCAGCCAAGCGTTCTGTCATGCCCCCGACGACCCGAACAGCGCAATTGCCGACACCATCTTCCGGACCTCGAAGCATTTGTCGCCAGAGGTAAAAACGCAGGAAATTGAATGCCTCCGGGACGGAAGAATTCCGAGATTTACCGTGGATGTGGTAGACGGAAGTCTGTGGGAGGCTACCACCAACGTCCGGGAACCTGTCATCGCCGAAGCGCTGGGTGCGCACCGCCATCTTTGGGCACAGCCACAGAATTTTCAATACTGGCGCTCATCATCACGAGATTTGTTGAGTTATTGCCTTGGGCTCACCACGCTGTCCAACGCATTACCTGGGTCGACACGTCTGCGCAACGAATACGTTGACAATTTGGCGATGATACAACCGGCACAGGAACGCCTAATACGGCACATCGAGGGGGATAGGATCTCTTCGTTTCGGGACAAGTCTCACGCGTGGATCTCAGTGACAGTGGACTCTGAAGAAGCAGTGGCGGTCAGCGCCATTCCGGACGATATGTATTTCGGATCTGCTGGGGTGATTAAGGCGCTGCGGCGAACTACCAAGCTCACACGGGAAGACTCCGAGGAGTATTACGCCCAGCTCAACCAGGCGTTGCAAAATCATCTTGATGACCCTGCTCACCACGTCGGTTACTACAAGGGTGTGCTCGGAATCGGAAGCGAACTGAAACGCTTGGCACCTCTTGCTAATCAGAGATTCCCCGAACACGAGTTCCTTGAACTTGTCATCGCCGAGAGCTTGGACTCTATTGGGACTAGCCAGCACTGCCTCGACATGCTCATGGGCGCTCCAGGAGTTATATATGCACTAGCGGGAAACTCTGATTGCACACTGGTTCCATTGGTCAACGCACTGGTCGAAATGATTCTTGACCATGATGGATCCGAACTCGTGAACCAGAAGTTCTTGGTCGACAACGTTAGTTTTGCACACGGTGCCTCAGGAGTAATTGCCGCATTAGCACAATATGCGCACCTTAATTCCAGTGGACCGCGCCTCGAGACAGCGGTGTCCAAGCTTTTGGACCTAGAATGTGAGCTGGGCCGAGGTTCTCTCAACGACTCTCGCTATGGTGACGATATTGACTCATTACAATGGTGCAACGGCTCCGGAGGGGCCTTGATCTCGCGAGCCCTACTCGCCGAAAGCCCCCTGCGCGCAGTGAAGGACCATGTCGAAAGTGACATTGCGTCTCACCTTCCGAACCTGATTGCTCACGGCAACAGCCTCGGCAACGATTGCGTATGCCACGGCGTTGCCGGATCCGTACTCATCCTGGAGTTTCTGCAAGCGCGACTGCCGGCTTATCGTCAGCAGCTGATAGACGCGACGGCAGCATTCCGGCGCGAATTGGCAGGGCAGGTTGCCACATCCGGCGCGCTTAATGCGACAGGAATGTCGCAGCACTCCAAGGGACTCCTAGTGGGAGCGGGTGGCATCCTCTGTGCACTTAAACCGAACAATTCTGCGGGCATCATCACCCCCGAGTGGTAAAGGAACGAATACATGGCATACAAACTCAATGTGACGAACGTGGGCAAGTCTTTCGGCACCCACCACGTCCTCAGGAATATCGACATGACAGTGCCAGAACAAGCAGTATATGCACTGCTCGGCGTGAACGGTGCCGGGAAGAGTACCCTCATGAAGGGGCTCGTCGGTATGCAACCGTTCAATCACGGAAAATTTGAGTTCTCAACTGCCGAAGGTCTGCCAGGACAGCCCACGAACGTCGGCTCGCTCATTGAGAGCCCTAAGTTCTACCCAGCTCTCAGCGCCCTCGAAAACCTTACCTACCTGGCACGATTGTTTGGAGTAGACGCCTCCAACGCGCGAGAGTTGCTGGATACAGTAGGACTCGACCCATCTCTGGCACGACCGATGAAGAATTATTCCCTCGGCATGAAGCAACGATTCGGGATAGCGCTTGCGTTGCTGGGACAACCGGAGTTTCTCATCCTCGATGAGCCAACGAATGGTCTTGACCCGCAAGGAGTCGTCGAAATTCGCAAGCTTATTCAACAACTCCCTGCCACCCACGATGTCACCATCATGGTTTCCAGTCACATTCTGTCGGAGATGCAAAACGTTGCAACGCATGTGGGAATTCTTGACCAAGGCAATATTCGCTACTCCGGTCCTATGAATGACCTATTGGCAGGGGAAAAGACCCTGGTGGAGTCGCCCGATCCGACGGCCCTGGAACGCTGGCTACGCGATCACAGCCTAGCTTTTAGCTCTGCAGGAGAGGGCCGCTTTTGGCTTGAGTCCACAGTGGACTTGCCAGGACTCATCGCAGCAGTTAGTGCTGTTGGCATTCCTCTCCAGTCCGCGTGCCTCTATGCGCCGACGTTGGAAGAGAAGTTCTTCGAGATGACTCTCGGAGGTGGCAGCGTTGGATAAGTATTCGACAAATCTGCGTAAAGCATCAATCATGACTGTTCTTGCCGTGGTCGCTACCGTGGCGTGGATGATGGTTGCCAATGTCGGGCTCCGTGGCGGAAACAATCCTGCGGCGGATTCCTCAGCAGGCATGATTAGTCAAGCAAGTGCTGTTGCGCTCTTCACGATGCCGCCGGTGGTGTTCGCAATCGTTCATGTTTTCGTTTCAGAGGAGCAAGAAAACGGGATTTGGGGCGTCGTCAGGGCGCGGAATGGGAAAATCGGTCGTCTTTTGGTTTCACGGCTCGGCACGGCGCTACTGTTCCTTCTTGTGTGGGCACTCGGATATGCCGGCGCACTCGCGGCGCTTGTTGCCTTTCATTACTCGTTGGGTGAGTCCATCGATGTATTCCCTTTCTTCTGTGCTCTCTTGGTCTCCGTGATCAGTACCGCGTTTGTCATTGCGACGGCTCACCTGAGACTGGGCGGACTTGTGCCCGCCGCAGTCGCTGCACTTGCTCTATCGGTGGTTGGCGTTTCTCTCATTGGCGAAACCTCGCTGGTGTGGGCAGTCTTCCCTATGGGAGCTTTGATCTCTGGAGCTCCCTTCAGAGACGTCGATCCGGCACAGCCTCTCTTGGGCTACGAGCTCAATCCAGATGCCATGCTCGGGCTCGGGATTTCGCTTGCCGCCGCAGCGTTGTTGGCCCTCGGGATCTTCGGATATTTGAAAACTCAGCTTGGGAAAGAGAAGTAAATCATGAATTTCTATTGGCTCGAACTCAAAAAGGCCCAGCCTCTATGGGGCTACCTCGCGGGAGCAGTAATTATCGCGGGCGTGGCAGCCCTGACGTCCGTGGCCTTCATCGCTGACAACGGGGACGTAATCCATCCGGAGCAGATAGCCGAGAGCGCGTGGGCTTCCGCGGCAACGCAGATCTATGCGTTGTTCATTGGTCCGGTAATCGTTGCGATTCTGGCGGGCACCCTTGTTAAAGCAGAGTTTCAAACGCAGGTCGTGGACATGCTCCGCGCGAGAGGAAAGAATGCGTCCCGCAAGATCGTTGCGCTTATCGTCTCCCTCGTTGCACTGGGCCTCGTGCTCTCCATCGCGCTCGTGGTGGGGTGGCTTATCGCCACATCGTTGAGCGATGTCGGTCCTGAGTTTGCGGCGACTACCGTTACAGTTTTAGCTTTGCGTAATATTGTTGCGGTGGTTGCTTGGGGATTGATTTGCGCCGCTATCTACATCAAGACCGGTGATTTTGGAATTGGCTTTAGTACTTGTTTGGGACTAACAATGCTCAGCGCCGTCTTGCTCGTCAAGTTCGCGCGGTGGGCCACGTATAATCCCCTCGGAGTCATTACCTCGGCAGTTGGCTATCCATTTCTCGACCTTTCAGTAGGTTCGTGGTTGGTTCTGGCTGTCAGTCTTGCACTCGGCGTTGGTGCCACGGTCGTGGGATGGCGCGCATCTCTTGTCATGGATCAGAATGAGGTTTAAATGCTCTCTGCTCCTCGAATGGTTTACCAGCAAACCGAAAACGATTGTCTTCTGGCTTGCTACACTTCCGTGCTATCGGCGATGGGCAAACGCGTCGAGCTCGCTGAGCTCATTGATTACAACGATTTAGGTGCCGATGGCCTGTCGATCTCTGCACTGCGTCGACATGAAGTCGATCACGGTGTCACGGTAAGCGGATTCTGGGCTGTCCCAGAACAGTTGGCTTCGCTTCGGAAACTGAAGTCTTTGCTCATCGCGCATCAAAAGCATGGACATTTTGTAGTGCTTAGAGTAGGGAAGTCCACCAGTTATGTCATGGATCCAGCCTACGGCCCGCGCCGAGTCCCCAACACGGAACTTGCGAGCATGCTCAGCGGAGCGTTCGTGCAGATAACCCCCAACTACAAGGAACGGTTTTCCCCACTCGGATCGGCGAGATTTAGACCAGCCCTTGCCCGCCTCATTCGTCAGTTCAGCGCGCGTAGCGCCGCCGTGTTTATTCTAGGGCTGGTGATCTCACAGGCCGCCGTCATCGTGGCCAGCCAAATTCCGTTGGCAATCCTCGAATCGTCCTCACCCGCCTTGCCAGCGTTCGTGGCCGTGGGGACGATTGTTATCGTTGCCCTCACGAGCGGATTGTTACAGTTTCTGGGGATGAAGGGACTTGACCGGAGTTTTACCCGAAGATACGTCCCGAAGCTCTTCACCGGAGCGCTTACCAGAGAATACGCTTACTATTCGGTGGTTTCCACCGCAGCGCTAGTTCAAAAATTGAATCTGCGAGGCCAGGTGCGTGATGACTTACTAAGCAGAGCTTTGCCTTCACTGCTAGGCATCGTGGGTTCTACAGTGGTGGGAGCTTACCTGTTGTGGATATCGCCCTTGGCATTTGCTGGCGTCGCAACGTCCTATGTGTGCTTCCTCCTGGTGTCTTGGCGGATGGCCAGCGTGCGCGCCGAGACGCAGACAAAGTTAACTCAGCGCTATATAGAGTTTGCGACGCAAGCTACCGTCGACATCAATAACGTCGCTGACATCCTTGTCAAGCAGTCGGCATATCGGCGGATTGGACGCTGGAATTCCACTGAGAGGGGAATTCGAAAACTAGGGATACGGCTCTACGGCCTCGCGATTTCAGAGTCCACCATCATCATGGTGTTTTCAGTAGCAATTACGACCTGGGTGTCGGTGGTGGGATGGTATGGGCTCCAAGCAGGCACTTTGGCAACCGGTGACATCCTGTCTATCCAGGCGCTCTGTGCCCTCATGATGGGTTTTGCTCCGAGCTTCCAAGGCCTTATTAGCGGCCTTAGTGAGGTCGGTGCCGTGGCTGAACAGAATGAGGATCTCTTCACCCCAGAGACGAAGTCGAGTCTGGTTAGCGGCGATACAAACGGTGCCCTGATGACAATCGACGAGTTTAATATGTGCCATGGCAAAGGCGACCTGTTTAATTCCGGCATTACTACACGAATATACAAGGGGGATCGCATTGCAGTCGTAGGAGAATCCGGGGTGGGGAAGTCTTCGCTGATTGCAGCGTTGGCAGGGCTTTCAGCGCACTCAGGTCAGATAATGCTGGATTCTTCGGTCAATCATGGCGATATCAGTGTTGAGCTCCCCGGAATGTCGTTAGGCCAGGGCAGCGTGCGCGAGCTTTTCAATGAGCACTGCGCTCCTGGAGACCGCGTTGAGGATCACGTGATCTGGGAGCTTCTGGACGTGGTGGGCTTGGAGGATGTGGTGCATCGTCTACCCGAGCAATTAGATTCCCGGATAAAGGTTAATGGCGGCAATCTTTCCACAGGCCAGAGTCAGCGTTTGCGGTTAGCGATCTCGTTGGTGCAGGAACCCATGCTTGCGTTGTGGGATGAGGGTCTATCACACCTTGATTCAGAGACATCATTAAGGCTTTTGCACAAACTCTCGCACTCACCGCGGTTTAAAGGACTCACCCTGATTGCTGTAACCCATGACGAGCGCACGTGCGCGGCGATGGACCGTGTGTGGCGGATTACTCCGGAGGGGTTGTTTGAATCCTCGCCGCCCCAGTAACCGACCCTGCTGCATGGGACTTAGGGGGCCTCGTGGCGTGAACTTCCCAGCTAAAGGGAGCTTGCTTCTGAGGCCTTGTACAGCTGCTACTTCTGGCTTGGGCCGAGCATGGTTACGACCAGATCAAGTCGGGACCTGGCGTCGAACTGGTGAATGAGCTTCGAGACACGCTTCTTTGTCGCCGACTCCGAGTAGTGCATTGCCGCGGCAATCTCCATGTTGTTTTTGCCCTGACAAAGGAGCTTAAGCACGTCCTTGTCCGCCTGGGACATTGGGGAGGAGGTAGAGGTCAACGTATCGATGAGAGGTGAGGGGCGGGAGTGTGCAGGCTGCGTGCCGGGAATTTTTTCAATAAGGTGGTGGACCGCGTTCGGGGAGACCACGAGGCCGCCTGTGGCGGCGTCACGCACGGACTGGATGACCGATTCTGGGGTTTGACTCTTGAGAATGTATCCCGAGCCGCCGTTAGCCAGAACCTTCATAACCGTTTTATCGTTGTCCAGTGCAGTAATGGCCACGAACACGGGCGGGTAAGCCAACCCCTTGATTTCTTTGAGTAAAGCTAGACCATTCATGCTGGGCATATGGATGTCAGCCAATACTACGTCGACAGGTTCGTGCTGCAGCAGCGCGAGTGCGTCCTGGCCGTTGGGCACAGTTGCGACGACAAGGAAGTCGTCGGTTGTTGAGAAATAGCGTGATAGCGCTTGCAGGGCTATGTGGTCGTCATCGACGATGAGGAGCCGGTACGGGGGTTGAGACATTGAAACGGAAGTACCTTTTCTGTGCGTCTATTTGCACCATACGGCGTGACCATTGCGGCACGAGAAGATCTCCTCGACGCTGGCAATAGTCGACTGCCGGGCCTGCTGAAAATCCGGGGTAAGGTTTCGGGCGTAAGCAGCAGCGGCAGATTCTGTGTCTGCATGGGCGAGCGCGGGGGTTCCTGCGACAAGCAGCGACGCGAGAGCAGGGACGATGACGGAACGGATGTGAAGGCGTTTCATGGAACTGACTCCTTGAGGTGGCTGTTAGTTGGGGCAGAATGGTCAACCGCGCGAGGTGAACAGGCTTAAGGTTAAACCAAAAATCCTGCCGTGGTGCGTAACAAAAAGGTGTGGGTACTTTAGTTACCTTTGGGTACTAAAGGGCCTCTTTTTGAGTGGGATAGTCCACCGTGAAATCCACTCGTCGCCGTCGGGACCACAGGAGAAAGAGCCGTGGTGATCCGTCACTTCCTTGTGGATTTCTGTTAGCCCGAGACCGGTGCTGAGATATGACTGGGATTGCGCATTACCCAAACGGTTGCGTACTTCAACCAGTAGGGTGTTGTCCGTCGCGGAGACGTCGACATGCACCGTGCTACCGGGGGCGCCGTACTTGGAGATGTTGGAGGCTAACTCAATCATGATAGGCGTCGTAAACGTAGGAACTGAGGCCAGCAACTTCGGGGTAAGCCCGGAGTTGGTCACCTCGACCTGGAAGTCGTGGCTGCGTAAGAGGGCTGCAAATTCTTCGAGCTGTTTCTCAAAGGTTGTGGGTACCTCTAAGAGTGCATCTTCGGTATCGGACGAGTCGAGTACACGGATGAGTTCTCGGACCTGAGTGATCGCGTTGCGATTTTCCTTGGAAATGAACCGAAGTTTCTCTCTGAGGGTAGGGCTGATGTTGGGTTCTAAAGCAAGGCCTTCGGCTTGGAGGACAGATGATGTGAGTGCTCGTGCGACTGAGTCATGCAAGGTCTGAATAGTTGCCTGACGGTGACGCTGCATGGCCGTTTCATAGCGGATGCGTTCTGCTTCGTGTGTGGATTCTCGCACTCCTTGAACGTAGCCGCCCACTAGGGGAGCGAAAATGAAAACCCCTAGGAGAACGCTTCCGATCAACGAGTCCGGAATGAATTGCTTGTGTTCGAGGTCAATAGTGCCGAAAAATTCGGCGGCAATGGCGTACGCAACGCCGCCGAGCAAATGCCCCTTGTAGCCTAGGACTCCGGCGACTATTCCCAAGGTCACTGGTGTCAAGATACTGCCCAATCCACTAAACGAGGAGACCGCGATTGTGAGAAATATAGCGGCTACCGCGGAGCTCGCTGGGGTGCGTGGGGCAGCTACGATGGTGCTGAGGCTTGCGATGAGCATCATTGTTCCCGCTAGGTGGCTTTCGCAGGCGGCCAATGCGAATACCGTCAGGGTCAGTACGACAAGCGTGACGCGCCACATGGTGGCCGGAATCGTTTTCAAGTGCATGGTGTAAGAGGATTGTGGCTTTACATGGTGATCGGATGAAGCTGGGCGCGGTGGTCCGACTTATTCGAGGTACGAATAACAATGATTACACAACTATCAGAATGTATCTCGTCGCGTGACATTACTGAGAAGACCGACTATTTCCACTCCTCCAAGTCTCGGCGAGTGAGTCTGGCACGCCGGGGAGGATGGGAAGATCCGAGCCGATCGGATTACGCCACTCGCCGCCCGATGTCTACATGAGGGCCATGGGCGGGTACTCTTGTACCCCATGAGCACAGGTATGACAGCAAAGAATGGCGTTGAGACGTTCGGACGCGTCGGAGTTGCTATGGTCACCCCGTTTGACGGTGATGGCAACCTCGATCTGCCGGGCGCGCGACGCCTTGCCGCTCACCTCGTCGACAACGGGATCGATCACCTGGTCATCTCAGGCACGACGGGCGAGTCGCCGACGACGACGCCGGCGGAGAAAGTAGACCTGCTCAAGGCCGTCAAGGCCGAGGTTGGCGCCCGCGCGAAGATCTGCGCGGGCGTCGGTACGAACAACACGGCCGTGTCCATCGAGATGGCACGCGCCGCCACTGAGGTAGGCGTTGACAGCCTCCTCGTCGTGGCACCGTACTACTCCAAGCCCTCCCAGGAGGGCGTCTACCGCCACTTTGCTGCCATCGCGGATGCAACGGATACTCCGATCTGCGTCTATGACATCCCTGGCCGCTCTGGCATTGCCATCGAGGCAGATACTCTGCGTCGCTTGGCGGAGCTACCCACCATCCGTGCCGTCAAGGACGCCAAGGGCAACCTTGGACTTGGCGCCGAACTCATGCGAGAGACCGGCCTGGCCTGGTACTCCGGCGACGATCCGCTCAACCTGCCCTGGGTCGCCCTGGGTGCATCGGGCTTTATCTCCGTCGTCGGCCACGCCGCGCCGCAGGCTCTCGCAGAGCTTTATACTTCGTTTGAAGCCGGCGATCTGGCGCGTGCGCGCGAGATTAACGCCGAGATTTTGACCCCGCTCATTCACGCACAGGCGCGTCTGGGTGGAGCAACCATGGCAAAAGCGGCCCTGCGACTGCAGGGCATTGATTGCGGAGAGCCGCGTCTTCCGGTCCTCGGAGCGAATGAGGACGAGATTGCTGCTCTGCGCCTAGATATGGAAAAGGCTGGAGTACTTTAAGAATGACTGAACCCCAAAAACGTGCCCGGAAGGTGACCCGCAAGGCGGGCCCGCCGGCAGAAACCAACGAAGCGGCCTCGAACGAGGCGGCTTCGCCGGTTTTCCAGGCTCCCTCCGAGCAGGCTTCTGCGGCGAATAACAACGCCTCCAACGAGGCTCACTCCTCGTCCTCCAACGACGACGAGGGCAACGGCCGCCGCCGCTCGCGCGGTTCCCGTGGCGGCCGTGGCCGCGGCGGAAACAACCGTGGCAACAACGGCAATAACAACAACGGCAAAGACAACGGTGGTGCCCAGAACCACGGCGGCAACAATCGTGGCCGTGGTCGCGGCGGCAACAATGGCGGCAAGAATAATGGCCGCGGCCGTCGCAACGTACCTAAGTCCATGCAGGGCGCGGATTTGACCAAGCGTCTGCCGGAGCCGCCGAAGCAGCAGAAGGATTCTCTGCGTATCTATGCCTTGGGCGGTATTTCCGAGATCGGTCGAAACATGACCGTCTTTGAGTACCAGGATGAGATGCTCATCATCGACTGTGGTGTGCTCTTCCCGTCCTCCGGTGAGCCGGGCGTGGACCTGATTCTCCCGGACTTTGGTCCGATTGAGAAGAAGATTCACAAGGTCAAGGCACTCGTCGTAACCCACGCGCACGAGGATCACATTGGCGCTATCCCGTGGCTTTTGAAGCTGCGCCCGGATATCCCGATCGTGGCATCGCGCTTCACCATCGCGCTCATTGCTGCAAAGTGTAAGGAGCACCGCCAGAAGCCGAAGTTCGTTGAAGTCAACGAGAAGTCTGATGTGAACTACGGTCCGTTCCGCTGCCGCTTCTGGGCAGTGAACCACTCGGTCCCGGACGCACTTGGTGTCATGCTCGGCACCCCGGCTGGCAATATCATTCACACCGGTGATATCAAGCTGGACCAGACCCCGCTGGATAACCGCCCGACTGACCTCCCAGCACTGTCGCGTTACGGTGATGAGGGCGTGGACCTCATGCTGTGTGACTCCACCAACGCCAACATCCCGGGTGTTTCTGCTTCTGAAGGTGACATTCCGGCGACCTTTAAGCGTTTGGTTTCTGGAGCCAAGCAGCGCGTGATCATCGCGTCCTTCGCGTCGAACGTGTACCGCGTGCAGGCGGCTATCGACGCCGCCGTGGCCGCCGGCCGTAAGGTTGCGTTCAACGGTCGCTCGATGATGCGCAACATGGAGATCGCGGAGAAGATGGGCTTCCTCAAGGTCCCGCGCGGCACGATCATCCCGATCGATGAGGCCGCCAAGATGGCTCCGCACAAGGTGCTGCTCATCACTACCGGTACTCAGGGCGAGCCGATGGCAGCGCTGTCCCGTATGGCACGCCGCGAGCACCGTCAGATCACGGTACGTGATGGTGACCTCATCGTCTTCTCCTCTTCCCTGATTCCGGGTAATGAGGAAGCTGTCTTTGGCGTCATCAACATGCTGTCCCAGATTGGTGCTGAGGTCATCACTAATAAGGAAGCTAAAGTTCACGCCTCTGGTCATGGCTACGGCGGCGAGCTGCTGTTCCTCTACAACGCAGCACGTCCGAAGAACGCCATGCCGGTTCACGGTGAGTGGCGTCACTTGCGCGCCAACAAGGAGCTCGCGATTTCCACGGGTGTTGCCCGTGACCGCGTAGTCCTGGCACAGAACGGTGTTGTGGTCGATCTGCGCAATGGTCGCGCTGAGGTAGTCGGCCAATTGCCAGTGGGCAATCTTTACGTTGATGGTGTGTCCATGGGTGACGTCGACGCAGATACCCTCGCAGACCGCACCAACCTTGGTGCCGGTGGCGTTGTGTCCATTACCTGTGTCATTGACAACCGCACCTCCCGCCTGCTGGAGCACCCGACGGTCTCCACGACTGGATTCTCTGATGATGACCGCGGCATCGTGCCGGAGGTTGCGGAGATGGTGGAGAATTCCATGAATGATCTCGCAGCCGAAGGGGAGAACGACACCTACCGTATGGTTCAGAAGATCCGCCGCAAGGTGGCGAAGCTGATGTCGTCCAAGTACAAGCGTGAGCCGGTCATTTTGCCCACGATTGTACCGACCAACTCGGATATCCTGCTCCCGGATGATGACGAGGTTGAAGCCTCCCGCGAGTCGCTCTAAAGCGTCCGCGATCGCACCCCAGCGTTCCTACTCCAGGCAGGTATGCTGGGGTGCATGTCGTTTTCATCTGCTGAGCGCACCAAGATGGTGGCGCTGTTTCATGAGCTAGGCCCCGATGCGCCGACATTGTGTGAGGGGTGGACTACCCGTGACCTCGCCGCACACCTGTGGGTGCGCGAAAACAGACTGGATGCCTCTGCAGGTCTATTCATACCGGCGCTGAAGCCACGCTTGGACGCGGTGACCAAGGAAGTACTCGAGCGTGATTACGATGAGGTTGTTGATGACTGGGGGAAGGGCGCACATAAGTTCAACCCGCTTCGCTATGTAGATAAGGTTCTTAATACAGCAGAGCACTTTGTTCATCACGAGGACATTCGTCGGGCAAATGGACGCACCGAAGCGCGGGACTTTTCTGCCGCGACACAGAACGAACTTCACCTTCCTTTGAAAATGATGGGGCCGAGTTTTCTGTCGAAGTCGACGCTTCCGGTAGTGCTGGAGGCAGAGGGCTTCCCGCCCATCGTGACGGCGGATAAGCACGGTGTGGCCGATAAAGGCGATGCAGTAGTGCGGGTTCGCGGAACGGTGTCCGAGGTTCTGCTGTGGGCTTTTGGTCGCGATGCTGCACAGGTGCAGATTGTGGGCGATGAGTCCGCGATCGTTAGGTCAAGTCTATAGACTGAACTCGACAAAAAGATCGCCACACGCGTGTGGCTTATGTTGTTAATGGTGTGTTTGCTACTAGAGTGGCAGACATGTCTGTCAAAAACGCTCCGTCTCGCGCTTCCGGTCGAGGTCGTGCCGCTGATCGTTCGCGGCCGTCCGGCCGAAGCACTTACTCGTTGACGTCTGCTCATCGCGCTGCCGAGACCTCTGATGAGAGGACCGGCAGCGCCTTTCGTGCCGTGGGGCGCGGGTTTGGAACGGTTTTTGGCGCAACTGCTCGCGGCATGGGCGGTATGGCCCGGGGCGTCGGTCATGGCCTTGCAGGGCTCAAGCCCGTGGGGCAGGGCGGTCGGGACGAGGATGTCTACGACGATGATTATGATGCCTATGACGCAGAGGCGTACGAGGATTACGACGAGTTGAGGGAGCCAGGGGAAATTTCTGGGCGCGCGAAGAACAAGAAGGCTACACACACCACAACTGAGCAACTTGCAGGTAAGGTCCCTCAGAAGAAGAGCAAGGTGACCCGCGCGCGGGACGTCGATGAGGATTCCGCCACGACCGTTCTGCAGCGCCCTTCCCGCCAGGAAGCGAGCATTCGGGTATCCAATCCGGATGCGGTTGCTCTCGTTCTGATTGGCGTCGCCATTATCTTGGCATGCGCTACCTGGTTCCAGATTGCCGGCATTATTGGTGAATACCTCACTGACGCCGTGCGCTATGTCATTGGCGCCGGCGCCTATGTTCTTCCGGTGGCGTTGCTGGTAGTAGCCATTGCACTCATGATGGATCTCTCCGGGCCAGCTGGGCATTTCAAGCCGCGTGTTGTCGGCGGCACCTCGCTCATTGCGGTGTGCATGCTAAGCCTCATACATATTTTTGCTGGACTTCCGGACTTGACCTGGAAGGATAATGCTGCTGGTGAGGCCGGTGGCGCTATTGGTTTTGCGATTGGTGAGTTGCTCGTCGCGGCATTTTCCAGTTATGTCGCGGTTCCATTGCTGTTCCTTCTCATCGTCTACGGGGCGCTCAACATTACGGGAATTACCCTGCGTGAAGCTTATGACTTTGTGGCGGCACAGTTCTCCGCCTTGGTAAGCGGCCTGCGTGATCGTAAGCGAGGCGGGGAAGAAGAGCTGCTTGTCGGCGATTCGGAGGACGATTACGGCTACGTCAGCGATGATATCGATGCTATTGCTGAAGGTCGTGAGCGGCCGGTCCGTCAATCCTATACTCCACGTCCCCGCCCGCGCCCAGCGAAGACTTACCCGGTAGCGGAGCCCGGTGAGAACGCTACGGTGTCTTTTGACTCGGCTGCTGCTCAGCCTGTTCACCACGAGCCGGTGCAGCATGGTCGCCCGTCCTTCGACAGTGAGCCGACAACCAAGCTTGGTGACACTGACGAGTTCCCAGCCG
This sequence comes from Corynebacterium sp. HMSC05E07, assembly GCF_001807225.1. NCBI lineage: Bacteria > Bacillati > Actinomycetota > Actinomycetes > Mycobacteriales > Corynebacteriaceae > Corynebacterium > Corynebacterium sp. HMSC05E07. The sequence continues at coordinate 81,034 of NZ_KV788202.1, read as the reverse complement.
TGCCGGAACCCACCGAACCCCAAGCAAAGCGCGAGCCCACACCAGAGCCAGAGCCCAAACCTCAACCTAAGCGTGCGCGTGTCGACGTCGGTGGGGCGGCTGGTGCGGCATTGGGTGCGGCGGCAGCGGGGGCGTCGGCAAGCGCAGCTCAACCTGGTGCAGCCAGCGACGATGTTGTTTCCGCTGCGCACTCCGAAGCCGTGCGCTTGTTCCAGCAGCGCTCCGGGCGTGATGCGACGACCGGCGCCAAGGTGGACGAGCCAGCCCGGACCGAAGCGCAGACAGCCCCCGTGGAACCTACTGGTGCGGAGGATACCGCTCTGGGCGGTGGCTACGATGTCCCGACCACGGAGCTTCTCACCGCGGGTAAGCCCGCAAAGGCTCGGACTGAGGCCAACGACCGAATTATCGAAGCCATCACTGATGTCTTTGAGGAGTTCAAGGTCAACGCCCAGGTCACTGGCTTTAGCCGTGGCCCCACAGTGACCCGCTACGAGATTGAGCTAGGACCAGGTGTCAAGGTTTCGAAAATCACGAACCTGCAGTCCAACTTGGCGTATGCCGTCGCTACGGACAACCTGCGCCTGCTGACCCCGATTCCGGGCAAATCTGCTGTGGGTATTGAGGTTCCCAATGCCGACCGCGAGATGGTGCGTTTGCGTGATGTGCTGGATTCCCCGGCGCTGCGTGCGGACAATGACCCGATGCTCATCGGGTTGGGCAAGGACATCGAGGGCCAGTACACCTCCTTCTCTGTTAAGAAGATGCCGCACCTGCTCGTGGCTGGTGCTACCGGCTCTGGTAAGTCGGCATTTGTGAACTCCATGCTGGTGTCGCTGCTGACGCGCGCAACACCGGAGGATGTTCGCCTCATCTTGGTTGACCCGAAGATGGTCGAGCTCACCCCTTACGAGGGCATCCCGCATCTCATCACTCCCATTATCACGCAGCCAAAGAAGGCTGCGGCCGCCTTGCAGTGGCTTGTGGAGGAGATGGAGCAGCGCTACATGGATATGCAGGCTGCCCGCGTGCGCAAGATTGAGGACTTTAACCGCAAGGTCCGCAGCGGCGAGTACCAGGCCCCGGCCGGATCTCAGCGTGAGATGCGCCCATACCCGTACATCGTGTGTGTCGTCGACGAGCTCGCCGATCTCATGATGACGGCGCCGAAGGAAATTGAGGACTCCATCGTGCGCATTACTCAGAAGGCGCGTGCGGCCGGTATCCACCTGGTGCTGGCAACCCAGCGCCCATCTGTTGATGTTGTCACGGGTCTTATCAAGACGAACGTGCCTTCCCGCCTGGCATTTGCCACGTCCTCGCTGACTGACTCGCGCGTCATCCTGGACCAAGGCGGTGCGGAGAAACTCATTGGTATGGGCGATGGCCTCTTTATTCCGCAGGGAGGCCGCCCAGTGCGTATGCAGGGTGCCTTCGTCTCTGATGACGAGGTACAGGCGGTTGTCGACGCCGCAAAGGCCCAAGGCACCCCGAACTATACCGAGGGCGTTACCGACGATAAGACGTCCGAAGCGAAGAAGGAGATCGACGAAGAGATTGGTAAGGACATGGACGACCTCCTTGAGGCCGTTGACCTTGTCGTTACCTCCCAGTTGGGCTCCACATCGATGCTCCAGCGCAAGCTTCGTATCGGTTTCGCCAAGGCCGGTCGCCTCATGGACCTTATGGAATCGCGCGGCGTCGTGGGCCCCTCCGAAGGATCAAAGGCGCGTGAAGTTCTGGTGAAACCGGAGGAGCTCGACACCATCATCTGGATGATTAAGGGCGCGGATCCTGCAGAGGCCCCGAAGGAGATCCAGGACGCTGAGGGCGCTGAGGCATCCGCGGACGGTACTGCTGAGGGAGATGGGGCAGTGCTTGGCGACGACACCCGGACCGTCCAGATCAACGCCAACCCCTCCGCCGGCGCGTTCTAGATTCCGTGTAGGATAGGACAGGTCCTGGAGGGGAGTACCCCATTGTTTCGGCGCTGATCGTCAACACGGCAACTGCACGACAGTTCCCGGTCGCGCCGGCTAGCTGAGTTATGAGTGAGCTTAGCTAGCGGGGGAGACCTCCGGTCTCTGTTGTTATGCCGACCGGAGGGATAGTGCGCTATGCATGTACCTGTATGGGTCTGGGTCATCACCATTGCAGTGATCCTGGGCTTTTTTATTTTCGATTTCTACAGCCACGTACGCTCGCCGCACGAGCCGACCATTAAGGAGTCTGGTGGCTGGACTCTGTTCTACATGGGTGTCGCTGTCGTGTTCGGCGGCGTCGTGTGGGTGTTGTGGGACCATGAACATGCCGCACAGTTCTATACGGGTTGGATTACTGAGCAAGCCTTGAGTGTGGACAACTTGTTCGTCTTCTCGCTCATCATGGGTTCGTTCAAGATTCCCCGCAGGTACCAGCAGAAGGTACTGCTTATCGGTATCGTCTTGGCGCTGGTGTTCCGCCTCATCTTCATCATGTTGGGTGCGGCTATTATCGCAGCCTGGTCTGATGTGTTCTATCTCTTCGCCATCTTCCTCATTTACACCGCGGTGAAGCTGCTCATTGATGAGATCAATGACGCTCCTGAGACCGACCCCAACGACATGGTGGTGGTGAAGTGGCTGCGCAAGGTTGTCCACGTGACCCCGCGCTACCACGGTGACAAACTCACGCACCGTGAGGAATCTGGTGAGAAAAAGGGAAAGTTTGCGCTGACCCCGTTGTTTGTGGCGCTGGCTGCCATCGGTCTCATTGACGTAATGTTTGCGTTCGACTCCATCCCAGCCATCTACGGCATTACCTCGGAGCCGTTCTTGGTCTTTACCACGAATGCTTTCGCGCTGATGGGTCTGCGCCAGATGTTCTTCCTGATCGACGGCTTGCTTGATCGCCTGGTGTACCTGCCTTATGGACTGGGCATTATCTTGCTCTTCATCGGTGTGAAGTTGCTTTTCCACGCCCTGCACGAGAACAATCTGCCATTCATCAATGGTGGTGAGGATGTCAGCGCCATACCGGAGATTTCCACGCTGATGTCGCTGCTTGTCATTGTGGGTGTGCTTGTCATTACGGTTGTGCTTTCCCTATGGAAAGACAAGCGCGACCAAGCGCAAGGTGGTGTAGTCATTTCCCACAATCACTACGACTGGGATGACTTTGGAAACAAGATCGTCCGCAACAAGAAGGGTGAGTTCCTCGGTAAGGCGGAGGAACTACCAGAGAACCAGCTGCCGTAAACCTAGGCAGCTGGTGGGGGTGTTTTAGAAAGAGTTGATGACGGGGTTCCACTCACGGAAGGCGCGGGCAGTGACCGCGCCTTCCGTGTAGAAGGGATCCTGATCCATAATTTCGATGACCTGGGCAACCTCGACAGACTCGTCCTCAAACTGCAGGACAATGAGCGCGCCGCCCTTGGAATCAGTGAAGGGGCCAGAACCGCATACCTGGCCCTTCGCATGAAGAGCGCCGATGAATTCGCGGTGCTTGGGGCGGGCCTGGGCGATGATCGGGTTGGACGGATTGTAGTCGTAGGACACTGCGAAGTACTTCATGCTGATAATGCTAGTGCGCAGTGCGGGGATCTGTGGTCTGTTTAAAGCGTAGGGGCGATGCGGGACATGAGCCATGGCGTCACGGCCCTTCGTGACGGGTGTACACGGTAAGATGAGCCGTGTGAACAAGTCTCAGGATGCGCGAAACCAATCTCATGCCACGGATGTTAACCCCGAGGTGTCTAATTGGAACCTGCCGAATATCCTGACGAGTCTGCGAATTCTCTTCATCCCACTCTTTGCTTGGTTGGTGCTTACTGGGCACGGCTGGTGGGCGTTCGGCTGCTTCGTGCTTCTCATGATCACGGATAAGTTGGACGGCGATATCGCGCGTTCGCGGGGGCTCATCACAGACTTTGGCAAGATTGCTGATCCCATTGCAGACAAGGCCTTGATGACCGCAGCGTTTGTCTGTCTCAATATCACTGGGGCCTTGCCAGTGTGGGTGACCGTTCTCATTCTCGTCCGCGAGTTTGGAATCACCATCTGGCGCTTCTTTTTGCTGCGCCAGGGCAAGGTGGTACCTGCTTCCCAGGGCGGGAAACTTAAGACTGCGCTGCAGACTGTGGCTGTGGCTCTCTACCTGTGCCCGCTTCCGGGCTGGATGGACATCCCCAGCTTCATCGTGATGCTTGCGGCCGTCATTGTGACTGTGGTGACGGGTGTTCAATATCTCGTCGATGGATGCAAGGAAAATCAGTGAGTCTAGCAGCGCAGCTTGTCGCAGCCCTGCGAGATCGTGGTGAGACGGTAGCTTTCTGCGAATCGCTGACCGCAGGTCTAGCAGCCGCCACTGTAGCGAGCGTACCTGGAGCCTCAGCGGTCCTGCAGGGCGGATTGGTGACGTATGCGACTGAGGTGAAAGCGCACTTCCTCGGCACCAGTGTTCAGCACCTGGAGAAGCAGGGGGTCGTGTCCGCAGAGACGGCTATCGAGATGGCGCGGGCCGCTTGTGAGGAGACCGGCGCTGACTGGGGAATAAGCCTCACAGGAGTAGCTGGGCCCGATCTACAGGAAGGAAAGCCGGCCGGAACTGTCTTTGTGGGGATGTGCCGGAGGGGCGAGGCGAAGCGTGGTGTTCTTTTCGAACTCGAGAATGCCGGGCGCAATGTGGTACGTGAGGCGGCCGTTGACGCAGCCTTGAGCCTACTTCTATCAACTATCCAAGAAAATTAGGAGAACTCGGGAACAAGCACGGCCGCTCATGCGTTATACGAGGTGATGAACACTTCAGTTGCACTTCTTGACAAGCCTACTCAGACCACAGTGCGGTCCGCAGAGCGGACCCCAGAGCCTTTGCTGCGTGAGGCCTTGGGGATCACCCTCCGCGCCTTCCGCGCGGACAAAGGCGTGACCTTGCGTGAACTCGCCGGTGTTGCGCGAGTGTCCCCGGGATACCTCTCGGAATTGGAGCGCGGCCGCAAAGAGGTGTCCTCCGAACTTCTTGCATCCGTATGTCATGCGTTGGACGTGAGCGTGTCCGATGTCCTCATTGAGGCTGCTGGCTTCATGGCGCTGCCCTCGATGGATGAGGAACTGGCGTCCACGGCGCCTGCGGCATCCGAACTTTAGTGAGCTGTGGCTCAGCCTCGACCATAAACTCTGACGTAATTCATTCCACTTCGCTACTATTGAGCGGGTAGAAAACACTCGTGCAGAGTGGTTTAACCGTTAATGTGAACATTCCCAACTGCTGAGAAAGGCCCCTTTTGACATGGCGAACCCATTCGTAAAGGCGTGGAAGTACTTGATGGCTCTCTTCGATTCCAAGATCGAGGAGAACGCCGACCCGAAGGTCCAGATTGAGCAGGCCATCGAGGAAGCGCAGCGCCAGCACCAGGAACTCTCCCAACAGGCAGCCGCCGTGATTGGTAACCAGCGCCAGCTGGAGATGCAGCTCAACCGTCGTCTTAGCGAAATTGAGAAGCTGCAGCAGAACACCCGTAATGCCCTGAACTTGGCTGACAAGGCTCGTGCTGAAGGTGACGCACAGAAGGCGACTGAGTACGAGAACGCCGCTGAGGCTTTCGCTGCTCAGCTTGTGACTGCTGAGCAGTCCGTGGAGGACACTAAGAAGCTGCATGACCAAGCCCTGCAGCAGGCCGAGCAGGCCAAGAAGGCCGTTGAGCGCAACGGCATGGCTCTGCGCGAGAAGGTCAACGAGCGCTCGAAGCTGCTGTCCCAGCTTGAGCAGGCAAAGATGCAGGAGAAGGTTTCTGAGTCCCTCAGCTCCATGAATGAGCTCACGGCCAATGGAAACACTCCGTCCCTCGATGCCGTTCGCGACAAGATTGAGCGCCGCTACTCCAAGGCTCTGGGCCAGGCTGAGCTGGCAGAGAACTCTGTGTCGAACCGTATGCAGGAGATCGAGCAGGCTGGTGTGCAGCTAGCTGGCCACTCACGTCTTGAGCAGATTCGTGCGGAGATGAATAATCCGAAGGCCGTGGAGGGTAACTCCCAGCAGGCTATCGGTGCGAACGGGAACAACGCACAGTCGAGCGCCGCGGATGACGCTGTCCAGGCTCGTCTGCGTGAGCTGCGCGGCGAATAAAGGTGCCTTGAGGTTCTAGTCGCCTACGCCGCGTGCTTGGAGGGCCTCGCCCATGGCGCGGGCGCGGCGAATGGAACGAATAATCACCGGGGTGCCGAATGCGGTCAGTGAGGCCGTGGCGCCCCGGGCTTTTCGTGCGTCGAGCACTTCGAGCACCGTGCCTAACATGAGGGGGAGTAGGCGAATGGTCAGAGACATTGCAAGGGTGATGTTCTCCACGGGGACTCCCCACCGGCCTAAGGGGGCAAGGGCGCGGTCAAAGGAATCCATCATTTCGGAAACCTTCGTGGTAAGCGTCAGGAGGATGGCTGCGGTCACAGCGGCGTAGACCGTGAGAAACATGATGGCCGCCGATGTGAAATCCTTTTGCCACCACTGAAAAGCTGCGAGTGCTACGAGCAAGTAAAGCGGGGGCGCAAGTTGTCCTGCTGCGACGCGCAGGGGGATACGCGCTATGGGGAAGAACAGGAGGGGAAGAACAAGGCTCACTACTGCCCACGGTATCGTGCGCACCCCGAAGGTAGTCACAAGAACGAATGTGACGAGTGCGATGAACTTCGCCGCTGCTGGGAGGCGGTGAATGACGGTGTCAGCGTCGACATAGAAGCCGAGGGGGATGTTTCTTGGCATGATGCTAAAGCGGGCGGGAGGCCATGAGGTCGGTGTAGAAGGGGATGACCTCCTCTGGGGATCCATCGGCGGCGACCTTGTGGTTATCGATGCACAGGACACGGTCGAAGTCGGAGAGGAAATCAAGATCGTGCGTCACCACGATGAGCTGCTGTTCAAGTCGGGCGAATTCGCGGCGAATACGATCGCGGTTGCGTAGGTCGAGCAATGTGGTGGGTTCGTCAGCGATGATGACCGTTGGTTCCATGACGAGAACTGCGGCCAGCGCGAGTAGCTGCTTTTGCCCGCCCGAAAGCGTGTGTGGAGATTGCTCGGCGAGTGGGGCGAGACCGAAACGCTCGAGCGCGGCGTCAACGCGCGCCGCGCGTTCGTCTTTAGGTAGCTTGAGCCGGCGCAGAGAAAAGTCCACGTCATCACGCACATTGGGCATAACGATTTGGTTCTCGGCATCGGAAAAAACGAAGCCCACCTTTCGGCGTATGTCTTTGCCGTGCTTGGCGGCGTCCATTGAATCTACCAGGACTTCCCCTGTTGTAGGCTCTCCGAGACCATTGATGAGGCGCACAAGCGTGGACTTGCCGCCGCCGTTGGCGCCGATGATTCCAATTCGTTGTTCGTTCAGGGTAAGCGAGATGCCGTCAAGAATCTGCTTCTCATCGAAGGCGACGGATACGTCGCGGAACTCAATCTGTGGCACGGCAGTGCTCTAGCGATGCGTCGACTGAGCGCGGCGTCCCATGAGATCTGGGAAGGCGGCGTGGACACCGATGGCGATAACGACCATGACAACGACCTTGATGAGATCCGGGACGATGAAGGGGACTTGGGCCAGGATGGCCGCACCGAAGGACATCCCAGAGCGGACCATAAGTCCAATGCTGCCACAGAAATACTGGATGGCCAGGCCGACGATACCGGCGATGGCGAGCGTGACGGTCATACCAGTTTTATTGCTCGGAGCGCGGTAGGCGATGAGGCCGGTGATCGCTGGGGAGATGATGTAGCCCACGAGGTAACCCACCGTCGGTCCTGCAATGGCGCTCAGTGCACTACGCCCACCTGCAAGGATGGGCAGGCCGACGAGGCCCAGCACCATGAAGAGGAGTCCCACGAAAAGGCCACGGCGCCCACCCAAAACGAGGCCCGCGAGGATGATTACTGCATTCTGCAAAACAATGGGCACACCGGCGGTCGGCGTTGGGATGGAGACAAAGGCGAAGACAATGATGAGCGCAGTGAAGACGGCGACGTACGCAATGTCGAGAGCGACGGAATTCTTTTTCATGGACCAAAGCTTATCCAGAGTGATAAGTGTGCAGCAAACGGACACTTTTGAACACTGTTCAAGCTTTGCTTTCGGAAAACGGAACTACCCCAAAAGGGGTAGTCTTGAGGCGTGAATAAAGCTCAACCGCTAAGAGTTATGTGCGCAGGTGTGGCTGCCTGCGTTGTCAGTACCGTGTTGACGGGTTGTTTCATGTTCAACTCTTCAAACATTATCGATAACATCGACGCCGCTGCGGGCGTAGAGGATGGGGAACCTGGCAGGGTGTCAATGGCGGTCGGCGATATCTTCGATTCGTCCTATCAGCGTGTCATCTTTATTTGCTCAGGTGCCACCGAATGGGATGTAGATGAGGCAAGTGGCGGCACGTGGCAGGGTGGCTCCGACGACGAGGATAAATGGAGTCCGCCATCGCGGGGCCAGGTGGAAATCTATCGTGACGTCAACGATCCAGGTTTTTCGAAATATGTGACGACTAAGGCTTCGCAGAAAGACCTCGATGTGTGTGGGACCATGGGTGGCGTTGTGGCAGTGCTTCCTGCGGATGAACAGGTGACCTTTGTGCGATCCGAACAAGATGGCCCTTGGGTGAAGCAGTAGCCGTTCGACACACCATCGGGGAAGTGGGAAATCGAACACATGTGTGTGTATTGTGTGGGTGGAGTCCGGCAGGGGCGATAGAGTTTCGGCGTGGCTTGGAACAAGGGCGAAATCGCACTTGTTGACAGGCCTGGGAACCGATTCCCTCGCACTGAAGTCTAAATAGGTAACTCCCGTGCATTCGTCACGGGTCCGATAAAAGCAAGAAATACACCACAGTTAGAACGCTCGACATAGTGAGGAAGTAAATGGCTACTAAGAAGAAGTCCTCGGCAGCAAACAAGGGTGACGATCGTCAGAAGGCCCTTGACGCCGCGATGTCCATGATTGAAAAGGATTTCGGCAAAGGCGCGGTCATGCGTCTGGGGGACGATGAACGCCCGCCAATTCAAGCCATTTCCTCCGGCAACACCGCCATCGATATTGCTTTGGGTGTCGGTGGTTTCCCGCGTGGACGCATCGTGGAGATTTATGGGCCAGAGTCCTCGGGTAAAACCACTGTGGCCCTCCACGCCATCGCATCTGCACAAAAGGAAGGCGGCATCGCGGCATTCATCGATGCTGAGCACGCGCTTGATCCGGAATATGCACGTCTTTTGGGTGTCGATACGGACAATCTTCTGGTGTCCCAGCCTGACACGGGTGAGCAAGCGCTGGAGATTGCGGACATGCTGGTGCGTTCCGGTGCTATTGACATCATCGTGATTGACTCCGTGGCGGCCCTGACGCCGAAGGCAGAGATCGAGGGCGAGATGGGTGATAGCCACGTCGGCCTGCAGGCTCGGTTGATGTCCCAGGCGCTGCGTAAGATGACTGGCGCGCTGTACAACTCCGGTACCACCGCCATCTTTATTAACCAGCTGCGTGAAAAGATCGGCGTGATGTTCGGCTCGCCGGAGACCACCACCGGTGGTAAAGCGCTGAAATTCTATGCGTCCGTGCGCTGCGATATTCGCCGTATTCAGACTCTCAAGGATGGCCAGGACGCCATTGGCAACCGCACCAAGCTCAAGATCGTGAAGAACAAAGTGTCCCCGCCGTTCAAGATCGCTGAGTTCGACATCATGTATGGCGAAGGAATCTCCCGCGAATCCTCCATCATTGACTTGGGCGTTGAGCATGGATTCATCAAGAAGTCTGGATCATGGTTTACCTATGAAGGTGACCAGCTGGGGCAGGGCAAGGAAAAAGCCCGTAACTTCCTCAAGGAGAATCCGGATTTGGCGGATGAGATTGAGAAGAAGATCTTCGTCAAGCTTGGTGTAGGTGCCGCTGCCGCTGAGGCAGGGGAGGATGTTGCCATGGATGTGCCCGGCGCAGACGATCCGCTGACTGATGAGGCAGTGGATTTGGTTCCGAACGTCGATTTCGACGACGACTAGGCCCAGAGATATAGATGGTTCAACCGTCGCCCGAGAAAATAGAGAAGCTCCGCCGCGCACTTGAAGACTATGAATCAGGTGCTGTTGGTGGGCATCTCATCGACGTTGAGGCTGAAGAGTCTAAGGCCGACGTGAGGTCACGTGCACTTGGTCTTTTGGACCAGCGAGCGCGCTCCCGTAAGGAACTTCATGACCGACTCATCGCAGCTGAATTCGAGCCAGATGTGATCGATGCGGTGCTTGATGACCTCGCAGAAGTTGGCCTCATCAATGATGCAAGTTTCGCGCGTGAGTGGGTACGCCAGCGGCATGTGCGCCGTGGTAAATCCGCACGAGCTTTGAACTTGGAGCTCAAGGATAAGGGCGTGGAGGCCGCAGACCGTGCCGCGGCCTTGGAACAGGTCACCGAGGATTCCGAGGAAAGCGTAGCTCGCCAGGTGGCGGAGAAGAAGGCCCGAACGTTAAAGAAGGTGCCGGCGGATCGTCATGAGCGCGACAAGTTCTTGCGGCGCATCGTGGGGACGTTGGCGCGCCGCGGTTACAGCCAAGGGCTGACGATGCGGGTGTCCATTGAGGTGCTGGATGCCCGCATCGCCGAGCTCTCTTGAGTGTCAGTTCTCCTGAATATGTCTGTGTAGAGTCCTTATTCGGCGGGGTTGCGGATTTCTTTGTAGCTCTCCGAGTGCCAGTCCACGTTAATGTTGTCCTTGGTATCGAGGCCTTGGTCTCGCTGCTCAGGAACTTTTGCCACGATATTTCTGCGGGCACGGCCAGCACGTAGCTGGCGCTCGATGCGCTCAGCAAGAAGGCTCAAGCCCCAGTTGATGAGAATCATGATGATTGCCACAACGACGAGCGAGGCTACGTAGTTCTTGTTGTAGGACGCTGACTGGATTCCGGAGCGCACCACCTCGATGTAGCCGATCTGATAGCCCAAAGCCGAGTCCTTCAGTGCAATGATCATCTGCGAGATCAGGGCCGGAAGCATCGCGGCTACGGTTTGGGGCAGCAGGATCGTCACCATTGTTTGGTTATGCGAGAGACCCAACGCGCGCGCCGCTTCCGTTTGCCCCTTCGGTAGTGACTTGATCCCCGAGCGCAGGATCTCAGCCACGACAGAGCCGTTGTACAACGTGAGAGCGAAAACCACGGCACTAAAAGCCAAGTGCTTGGACGGCACCACGTTGTAGATGGCAAAGAGCTGATAGGCAAAGATCATGAGCAGAAGCACCGGGATGGCGCGGAAGAATTCCACAACCACACCGCACACGCCGCGGATGATGGCATTCTCGCTCAAACGGCCAAGGCCAAAAATCACACCGAAGATGATCGCGAAGATGATCGAGGCCACCGCCGAGAAGATAGTGCCGCGAAGGCCGGGGAGCAGATAGGTCGTCCATGTTTGGCTGTTGAGAAACGGGGTCCATAACTCAGACGCGAGCTGACCGCGCCCAGCCAACGTGGACAATACCCAATACAGCGCTGCTGCTCCCAGCACCAAGGTGAGGATCGTGTAGATAAGGTTTCGACGCTTACCTTTCGGACCAGGGGCGTCATAAAGCACAGTTGCGCGTACAGCCATTACTTCTTCACCGCCAAGGTCTCAGAAAGCTTGCCCAGGCCAAGGCCCATGGGCAGGGTCAGAATGATAAAGCCCACCGCGAAGATGAAGAAGATGAGGAACAGCTGGCTCGCGTGCATCTCAATCGTCGACTTCATGAGCAGGGAGGCTTCCGCGACGCCGATAGCGGAAGCGATGGTTGTGTTCTTTGTCAGAGCGATGAGCGTGTTGCCCAACGGAACGATGGCTGCGCGGACTGCCTGGGGAAAAATGATTGTGTTGAAGGTCTGCGAGAAACTCAACCCCAATGAACGAGCTGCCTCAGCCTGACCAAAGTCCACCGTGTTAATGCCGGATCGCAGTGACTCCGCAACGAAGGCTGAGGTGTAGAGAATGAAGCCAACAATAGCGAGGCGGAAATTGTTGTCCACGAGGAAGGTCGAAGAATCCCTGCTTGCCAAGGTCAAGCCCAAATTCTGGTACAAGCCGAAGGAGCAGAACAGGATGATAAGTGTGAGCGGGGTATTGCGCACTATGGTGATGTACGTGGTGGCAATCCAGCGCAAGATGCCTACTGGGGAAACACGCATGGCTGTAAGGATGGTGCCCACAATCATTGCGCCTAGTGCGGACCAAAAAGTCAGCTGGATGGTGAGCCAAAAGGCTGGCCATAACTCAGGGCCGAGTGTAGCCCACATGGAGTCCATAAAATTCTCCTACTTACGAGTCTGCGCCGAGGGGTAGCCCCGGCGCAGACTATGCGGTGGATGTGACAGGTCGCTTCTGGCCTTTAGGAGTCGAGGAAGGACAGGTCACCGATGGTGGCTTCGTCGATGCCCTCACCCTTGTCCAGGTTTGCGGAAACGAGTTTGTCGAATTCGCCAGAGGAGTGCAGCTCCTCCAATGCCTTGTTCACGGCGTCGGTTGCTTCTTGGTCATCCTTCTTCAGGCCCGCGCCGTAGTACTCGTCCGTGAAGGGCTTGCCGTCCTTTTCCAGCTCTACGACCTTGAACTTGCCCGGGTTCTGCGCTGCGTAGCCGTTGAGGATGGTCGCGTCTGTGGTCATCGCGTCAACGTTGCCCTGGCTCAAAGCTTCCACACAGGAGGAGTAGGTGTCGTACTCCTGTAGCTGAACACTCGGTAGGGCTTCCTTGACTTTCTGGGCCGGGGTGGATCCGGTGACCGAGCAGAGAATCTTGCCGTCGAGGCCATCGAGGCCGGTGATCTCTTTGTTGTCTTCCTGAGTTAGCAGTGCCTGGTGAGTGATGAGGTACGGGCCGGCGAAATTCACCTTCTCGGCGCGGGACGCGTTGATCGAGTAGGTCGCGGTGATGAGGTCAACCTCTCCGTTCTCAATGAGAGTCTCGCGCTGTGCAGATGGGGTCTCACGCCACTCGATCTCCGGCTCTTCCCAGCCATTCTCCTTAGCGATGTGATTGACCACGTAGGTGGCGATATCTACGTCGAGTCCGGTCATGGAACCGTCGCCTTCACGTAGGCCGAGTCCCGGCTGATCGAATTTGGTGCCTAGGGTGACGTTGCCCGACTCAATGTGGGCGAGCAAACCCTCGCCGCCGCCGGCAGAGTCGGAGGAATCGCCGCCACAGGCAACGAGCAAGGAGCTTGAAGCAGCGAGAGCAGCAACGGTGGCAGTGATGCGGGAAATGGAACGAGACATGAGGTTCTCCTTAGATAGAACAGTGGGTGGATGAGTTGAAAAAGAGCGAGGTGGTCGTGGTGTTTAGTGCTGAAGGATCTTGCCTAGGAAGTCCTTGGCGCGGTCTGACTGCGGGTTAGTGAAGAAGGAGTCAGGATCCGTGTCCTCGACGATGCTTCCGTCCGCCATGAAGAGAATGCGATCAGCAGCGCGGCGCGCGAAGCCCATTTCGTGGGTAACCACGACCATGGTCATGCCTTCCTTGGCAAGGTCCGTCATGACATCGAGGACTTCGTTGACCATTTCGGGGTCGAGTGCCGACGTAGGTTCGTCGAACAGCATGACCTTGGGGCGCATCGCTAGGGCGCGGGCGATAGCCACGCGTTGTTGCTGGCCGCCAGAAAGCTGAGCGGGATACTTTTCTGCCTGGTTGGCAATGCCGACGCGCTCAAGGAGCTGCATGGCCAGCTCTTCGGCTTCCGCCTTCTTCATCTTGCGCACCTTGATGGGGCCCAAGGTGACGTTGTCTTTGATGGTTTTGTGCGGAAAGAGGTTGAACTGCTGGAATACCATGCCCACGTCCGCGCGCAGTTTGGCTAGGTCGCGGCCTTCCTCGGGGAGGAGGGTGCCGTCGATGGAGATGCTCCCTTCCTCGATGGTTTCAAGGCGGTTGATGGTGCGGCACAGTGTAGATTTGCCGGATCCGGACGGGCCGAGCACAACCACCACGTCGCCGCGGCCGATCTCCAGGTTGATGTTGCGGAGTGCGTGGTAATCGCCGAAGTACTTGTTGGCTCCGGAAATTTCAATCATGGGGCGCGAAGTGTCATCCATGCCACACCACCCTGGTATACGTGAACTGAATCATAGTTAGAAGAATAAGGTGCGGGGAGAGAGTGATGGAGGAACTTTGTGTAACGAATACATAACGCTTGGCAAGCCTTCTCTCATTATGAGTAGCTGCACAGGGCCGTTAGAATGTCCCCACGTGAGCACCCCTGTAACTGAAAACCAGCCGCGCACCTACGAGGTGCGCACTTTTGGCTGCCAGATGAACGTGCACGATTCCGAGCGCATTTCCGGCCTGCTTGAAGAAGCCGGCTACACGGCCGCGCCTGCCGACGTTGAGCCGGACCTCGTTGTCTTTAATACCTGCGCAGTACGAGAAAACGCCGACAAGCGTCTTTATGGCACTCTCGGCGCCCTCAAGAAGACCAAGGAAAACCACCCGGGGATGCAGATCGCCGTTGGTGGTTGCCTAGCACAGAAGGATAAAGACACCGTATTGGACCATGCCCCGTGGGTCGATGCCGTCTTCGGCACGCACAATATGGCGGCATTGCCTGCGTTGCTCGAGCGCGCTCGCCATAATGACGAAGCTCAGGTCGAAATTGTTGACTCGCTTGAAGCTTTCCCGTCCGTGCTCCCGGCGAAGCGCGAGTCCGCTTACGCTGGCTGGGTGTCGGTCTCGGTGGGCTGCAACAACACGTGCACGTTCTGCATCGTTCCTTCCCTGCGCGGCAAGGAAGAAGACCGTCGGCCCGGTGACATCCTTGCGGAGGTTCAGGCTCTGGTGGACCAAGGCGTTTCTGAGGTCACGTTGCTGGGACAGAACGTCAACGCCTATGGCGTGAACTTCGCTGACCCGGATATGCCGCGTGACCGTTTTGCCTTCTCTAAGCTGCTACGCGAGGTAGGCAAGATTGAAGGGCTGGAGCGCCTGCGCTTTACCTCCCCGCACCCGGCTGAGTTCACCTCAGATGTTATCGATGCGATGGCAGAGACTCCGTCCGTGTGCCCACAGCTGCACATGCCCCTGCAATCGGGTTCGGATAAGGTGCTCAAGGACATGCGCCGCTCCTACCGCACGAAGAAGTTCTTCGGCATCCTCGATGAGGTACGCGAGAAAATGCCGCATGCGGCGATTACCACCGACATAATCGTGGGCTTCCCCGGTGAGACCGAGGAAGACTTCGAAGCCACGATGGACGTGGTGCGCCGCGCCCGGTTTGCCTCGGCATTCACGTTCCAGTATTCGCCTCGCCCGGGCACCCCTGCAGCGGAGATGGACAATCAGATCCCTAAGGAGATCGTCCAAGAGCGTTTTGAGCGTCTCGTGGCTCTGCAGGATTCTATCCAAGCAGAGGAAAATGCCACGCTGGTTGGCACAGACGTTGAACTTTTGGTTCAGGCAGAAGGTGGCCGCAAGAACGATGAAACCCACCGCATGTCTGGTCGCGCGCGCGATGGACGCCTCGTTCACTTTGCGCCTGTCGACGCCTCCGGGAAGGACATCTCCGCCGAAATCCGCCCTGGCGATGTTGTGCACACCACGGTGACGGATTCGGGCTCCTTCTTCCTCGTTGCTGATTCTGGAGTGACCGAGCATCGTCGTACCAAGGCCGGGGATATGTCGGCCGCTGGTCAGACCCCGACTACAGCGCCGATTGGTGTGGGGCTGGGCCTGCCGGGCGTCGGCAAGCCAAGTGCGCCTGCTGGACCGGTGGATGCCTGTGGCTGCTAGCGAAGAGTAGGCTCCGAAGACATGAGTGATGATGTGACCACCGCACAGGATGCCATCGCAGCCGAGCGCCGCGCGGCCAAGACCATCGAACTGGGCGCACACCGCTATGCGCTGATTGCAGCGGTTGTCCTGTGGGTGGCCTATCTGTTACTTCCGTACGCCGGAGCGGCTCGCGGATGGGAAGCTTTGCTGATGGGAACAACAGCTGAGGGCGTGAAAATGTCCATCGTTGAGGCCATCAGCGCGTGGCTGGCGCTGGTGGGCATCGGTGTGTTCACCACCGCCACGGTTATGACGCGGCGTACCACGCTGGCGCTCGTAGCGTGGATGATGGTGACCATCTCTTTCTTCTCTAACCTGTGGGGCTTCTGGTACCGCGGCAGCGCGGCGGACGGGGCCTCCATCGGAATGTACGTAGGCGCGCTGGCGACGTTCGTGGCCTTCCTCGTCTACTGCCAAGTGGCCCTTCGTCGCAGTCCTGAGCAGCTTGCCGCGCAAGAGCGCGTGCGAGAGGCCTCCGGAAAACTCGATCAGATAGGAATCCTGCAGTCCGAGGCCGCCACAGATGTCCCTGCCGAGCAGAACCCGCTGCTCATCGATAATCGCCGTTCCCAGGCAGCCTCCCGCCATCGCCGTAGCCTTCACGAGCCCAAGGACTCCAACGACGTGGAATAATACGGGGAATAGTCGCTGATATCTCCGCGTTGTGGAGTGCATGGCTACACTTTTTGATTCCCTTGAGCTGGGAGCCTTGACCCTCCCTAACCGTGTGACGATGGCAGCGCTGACTCGCTCCCGCGCTGGGCGTGACGGTATTCCCACGCAGTTGCACGAGACCTACTACACGCAGCGAGCCTCGCTCGGTCTCATCGTCACCGAAGGTGTCTTTCCGGCAGTGAGCGGCCGTGCTTTCCCTGGCCAGCCAGGTATCGAAACCCCAGAGCAGAGTGCCGGTTGGCGTCGGGTTGCAGACTCCGTTCACAAGGCAGGTGGGCGTATCTTCATGCAGGTGATGAATGGCGGGCGTTTGTCCCACACGAGCCTTCTAGAGGGTGCTGAGCCGGTCGCGCCATCGGCGCTGGCATCTGGCACTGCGGTGCGCGACTTCGAATCTCGGAAGGAGTGCCCTGTGCCGCGAGCACTTGAGAGTGATGAGATTCCTCGCATCATCAATGAGTTCCGTCAAGGTGCACGTAACGCCATCGATGCTGGCCTCGACGGCGTGGAAATTCACGGTGCCAACGGGTACCTCCTTCACCAGTTCTTAGCCCCGAGCTCCAATCACCGCGATGACGCCTATGGTGGTACACCAGAGAATCGATTTAGACTCGTCGAGGAAATTGTGCGAGCCGTGGCAGAGGAGATTGGGGCAGACCGAGTGGCGATTCGCCTGTCCCCGCAGAACAACATCCAAGGCATTGAGGAGATGGACCCCGCTGACGTGCTTGCCACCTATGGCGGGCTTCTCGACGCCACCTCAGACCTTGGCCTTGCCTATGTTTCCTTCCTTCACGCGGATCCCACGGGTGAGCTGGTGAGCGAGCTGGTGACGCGTGCGCGCGCGAATGGGCGCACCCGCGTCTTCCTCAACTCTGGGTTCGGGCAGGTAACCCAGCACGAGGAAGCTGCGGAACTCATGCAGCACGGCGACGCTGTTGCTGTTGGCCGCCTCACCATTTCCAACCCTGACCTGGTACGCCGCTGGAAAGAAGAGCTACCAGTCACGGCGCCGGACGAGTCCACCTTTTACACGGGTGGTGAAAAAGGCTACACCGATTACCCGTTTTACAGGGTGAGCTCGTAGGCGCTGCTGGCCG
Organism: Corynebacterium sp. HMSC05E07; assembly: GCF_001807225.1. Taxonomy (NCBI): domain Bacteria; kingdom Bacillati; phylum Actinomycetota; class Actinomycetes; order Mycobacteriales; family Corynebacteriaceae; genus Corynebacterium; species Corynebacterium sp. HMSC05E07. The sequence continues at coordinate 63,476 of NZ_KV788202.1, read as the reverse complement.
AGATAGCGTGGGCGCCCAGCCGTGCATAGAGCGCGTTCATGGCGGGATCAGCATCCGCGACGGAGCAATAAGCACGACGCACCATGGGCCAATGCTCGGCCACTGCATACTGGGCATGCTGCTTGGCCTTGGTAGCAAGTCCTTGTCGGCGATGCTCGCGGTCCGTTACCGTCAACGTCCACTCGCAGACCTCAGGGTCGGCATCACCGTGCCGTGAGAGTTCGGTAAGCGCAACGACACGTCCGTTGTCAATGATCCCGACCAGCAACGTATGTGCGCCCCGGGAGCGCAGTCGTGCGTGTGCTTCAGCGAGGCGCTGTCGCGTCCAGACAATGGGCTCCACACTCAAGTCGCCGAAAATGGCGTCGGTGGAGGCAAGGGTGAGCAGACGAAGGACATCATCGAGCATCTCGTCTGGGATGTCATAATCAGCCCACACCTGGGCCCCAAGAACCGGGGGAGTAGGACTGATGTCGACGTACATCTGGTGCTCTGCGTGCTTCTGCTTAAACCCGAGCTCGAGGTAGGCCTGCGACATCGGGTCATAGGTATAGTCCGCATCCGGTGGATAAAGCATGCCCACCTGGACGGTGCTGCGCCCCAGATGGCGGGTTAAGAGAAGGGCTTCCTTGGCCAGCGCCCGAGTTACTTCGAGGGCCTCGGGCTCAAGATCTTCACCGGGCATGGGTAGAAGGTCAGCAGCGAGAACGCACTCGATGTCGGCGTTTTCCGTCTCTTCCAATAGTGGGAGAGAGATGTGGATAAAACCATCGAAATCAATTTCCGGGCTAGGCTCGGCCGCCGAAATGACAGGAAGGCCGAGTTCACCGGCTTCTCCGAGGGCGGAATCTGTCAAACCAAAGAGCAGTGTGCGGGACTCTGTTGAGCCTTGCAGACGCTGAAGAACTCGGCGCGGTGAACCACTAGCGGCAGGGTCGCCGCTGGCTTCTTGTGCAGCGAGGTTGGCATCAAAGACGAAGCTGCGAAGGCAATCTGCCGGCTCAGCGGTGGCCGAGCCCGGCGGGGCGACAATCTGGACAAACACCTCAGTGTGGAGCTGCGAAACGTTCTACTTGTCGTTCACAGCAGCCGCGGCTGCGTCCGCGAACTCCTGCCACTGCGAGGCCTGGGCGCGCAGGTCCTCAGCCTTCTTGGCGTTGCCCTTGGCCTCCGCGGCCTCTGCCTGGGCGTTGAGGTCATCTACCTTGGACTGGAACTGTGCCACACGTGCCTGGGCTTCTGGGTCGGTACGGCGCCACTCGGATTCTTCGGCATCGCTTACGCGCTTCTCCAGTGCAGAAATCTTTGCCTCGTACTCGCGAACCTGATTGCGCGGTACGAATCCAATTTCCTCCCACTTCTCCTGCAGCTCGCGCAGTTTGGCTTTGGCAGCGTCGATGGACTTGGAGGGGTCAATCTGGGCGTCATACTCCGCAATGAGTGCGTCCTTGGCAGCGGCATTCTCAGCGAACTGCTTATCGCGCTCGTCATTGACCGCATTGCGGGCGTTGAAGAAGTGATCCTGGGCGGCACGGAACTTCGCCCACAGCTTGTCGTCCACCTCACGCGGGGCACGGCCGGCGGCCTTCCACTCCGTCATGAGATCGCGGTACGCGCGGGCGGTTTCTCCCCAGTTGGTGGAGTCCTTAATGGCTTCGGCGCGCTCGACCAGCTCTTCCTTCTTTGCACGGGCAGCAGCGCGGTTGCGATCCAGCTCGGCAAAGTGGGAACCACGACGGCGGTTAAAAGAATCACGGGCGCGGGAGTAGCGCTTCCACAGGGCATCATCGGTCTGGCGGTCGATGCCGCGGATCTGCTTCCACTCCTCCAGGATGGCGCGGATACGGTCACCGGCGGCCTTCCACTCGGTGGAGTTCGCAGCTATCTCCTCCGCTTCAGCGGCCAGCTTTTCCTTCTTCGCAATCGCTTCCTCGCGGCGGCGGGCCTTGTCTGCCTGAGCTTGCTCACCGGCCTCAACGGAGTGCTCGATGACCGCTGCTAGGCGCGTGTCAAGAGCAGCGATATCGCCGATGACGGCTTGCGTAGGAAGAGATTCGCGCAGCTCTGCCGCGGTGGTTTTGATGGAGGAAGCATCGCCCGGGTGAGCCTTAAGGCGGGATTCGAGCAGTTCGATCTCGGTAGAAAGATCGTCATAACGTGCTCCGTAGTGTGCCAAGCCCTCTTCTGGGGTGCCGGCCTGCCATTCACCAATTTTGCGTTCGCCTTCTGGGGCGTTGACAAAGACCGAACCATCAGCATCGACGCGGCCCCACTGTGCGGGGTCATTCTTCAGGGGCTGAGCGGGGCGTGCCGCTGGTGCAGAGGGCTTAGGGCCGGGACGGGCGCCCTTGCGGGGCATTGCTCCAGGAGTAGGGATAGCGGACATGGTAGGAAACCACCTTCGGTACAATCGCGCCGCGCGACACGGCTGCCAGAACTTATGTCACACAACACTACCGTTTGAGCCGCGCAGCCGCGTGTTAACCCCAAACTTTTGACCTTATAAGATGGGGAATGATGCAGAATCTCATGATTATGCCGGCTTCACCGGCGCTAGCGGAAGAACTCTCACCGAGCGACGATGCCTCCCGAGCACTCCTCAGGGCGGCATGCGAGCTAGTCCGTGACGCCGCACGCGTTATCACCGGCGGGTCCGTGCCACTTCAGGTGGACATCGTAGGCTCACAGGATGCGCGTTGGCGCACGGAGCTCACCGGTAGCCTGCAGGCTTGGGGCGCCCCGCAGGTCACGGTGGGCGGCGGCAACTATCTCCCTGAGCTGATGGCTCGCTATGTGCTCACCGCGGCAGTAGGAGCCGAGGGCTTTGAAGTCACAGATTCTCGAGCCGACATTGAGGACATTGAGGAAGGGCGACTTACCGTGGTGTGTGTCGATGGCTCTGCAGGGCTCACCGACCGCGCTCCTCTCGCACTGGTGGACGGTGCCCGTGATGCTCACCTGTGGTGTGAGTCAGTGTTGTCAGGGGCGGATAGCCACTGTGATGAGGAGAAGCTGCACGACGCCGGAGTTCTCGAAACGTCGTTGTGGGCGCAACTAGCTACCGTGCATCCGCATTATGCGGAGCTGCGGGCAGCCGATTCCACCCTGGGGGTAGGTCGTTATGTGGCGGGGTGGCAACGCTGATGACAACGTCGACGCGTACCCCCATTGCGGTGGTGGGACCCACCGCTTCTGGAAAGTCAGCGCTGGGCGTGGCTTTGGCCCACGAGCTGGACGGAGAGGTGGTCAATGTTGATTCCATGCAGCTCTACCGAGGGATGGATATCGGAACCGCGAAGCTGACCTTGGAGGAGCGCGAGGGAATTCCACACCACCAGCTAGATGTCTGGGATGTGACCGAGACAGCTTCGGTCGCCCGATATCAGGCCTCTGCTATTGCTGATGTCGAGGACATCCTCGCACGCGGCAAGACCCCCATCCTTGTGGGTGGATCCATGCTCTACGTTCAGTCGCTGGTCGATGATTGGCACTTCCCGCCCACGGACCCAGAGGTGCGCGCTCGCATCGAAGCACGCCGCCGCGACATTGGGACGGATGCTTTGCATGCCGAACTCGCCGAGGTCGATCCCGCCGCCGCAGACATCATCGAGGACAAGGACCCTCGCCGCACCGTTCGAGCGTTAGAAGTCATCGAGCTCACCGGCAAGCCATTCAAAGCCAGCCAGCCTCCCAAAGATGCACCGCCGCGCTGGGGTACGCGCATCCTGGGCCTACGCACCGAAGCCAGCTGGCTCAACCCTCGCATTGAATTGCGCACCCGACGGATGTTTGACAAAGGCCTCGTGGAGGAAGTGGAACGGCTGCAAACACAGGGCCTTATCGCGGACTCTACAGCTGGGCGCGCCATCGGCTACGCCCAAGTGCTCCAAGCCCAGCGCGGAGAGCTCACGTGGGAGGAAGCCGTGGAGCGCACCATCACCGGCACACGGCGTTATGTGCGCCGCCAACGCGCCTGGTTCAACCGGGATAAGCGCATCTCATGGTTGGATGCGCTGGGTGATACGCGGGACGAGGCCTTGCGCGTCCTCGCGAGCCGTTAGACTCTTAAAGCATGAACTTTGCCAAGGGACACGGAACCGAAAACGACTTCGTCATTGTTGAGGGAACCCAGCCGCTTTCGGCGGAAAAGGTGCGGGCACTGTGTGATCGCCGTGCCGGCATCGGCGGTGACGGCGTTTTGCGCGTCATCCGTGCGGGAGAGCTGCTCGCAGCCGGTGAAATTGAAGAACTCGCGCCGGGAATCGATGACCAGGACTGGTTTATGGACTACCGCAACGCCGATGGCTCGGTAGCGGAGATGTGCGGTAACGGAACGCGCGTCTTTGCCCACTGGGTACGCTCCCGCGGATTGGTCGGGGAGGACACCTTCACCGTAGGAACCCGCGCTGGGGCGAAGCAGGTCACTGTGCATTCGTGCACGGAGGCCGAGGCGGACGTGAGCGTGGAGATGGGGCCGGCAACGGTGACGGGAGTGTCCACCGCATCGATGGCGGGGGAGAGCTTCGCCGGACTAGGCGTGGACATGGGAAACCCCCACTTGGCCGCAGTGCTTCCGGGCCTGAGTCCAGAGGCGTTGGCGGAGAAGACACTGGAGCAACCGGTCATTGATACTGAATTTTTTCCAGCAGGTGTCAATGTCGAACTCGTGACGCCCCTGCAGGACGGTGTTATCCACATGCGCGTGTTCGAGCGCGGTGTGGGGGAGACCCGCTCCTGCGGTACCGGTACGGTGGCGGCGGCATGCGCCGCGCTTGCCGATGCCTCCCATGCCACCGGCTCCGTGCGCGTCATCGTTCCTGGTGGCGAGGTGACGGTTGATATCACTGAGGAAGGCTCGACACTCACTGGCCCGTCGCGCATCGTGGCCACCGGCGAGACCACGCTGTAGTGGCTGAGGCGGGCTCAGCGTGAACGAAGCTTGGCGCTTATTTGTAGTCTGTGCCTAATGCCAGTGCGGCGCGGCGCGCGGACAGCCAGCATTCCTTGAGTTCGGCTGCACGCTCATCTGCAACCTTGAGCAAAGACTCCAACTCGCCCGTTTCGATGTCCGGGGCGTTGACTCGGGCATTGAGGCGACGAAGGAACCGCTGCGCGCCGTGCATCTCATAGTGGAAGGCTTCGATGGATGGGTTGGTACAGTCAACGTCGACAAGCGCAGGGCGGTGTAGCGTGCGATCCGCCAGCGCATCAGAATCCTCACTCGTTGCGAACGTGGTGTAATCCTCGATGACGTCGGTGATGTCCTCTACCGTCAGCGCAATTGATGCGCGCAGCGCGGCGTGTTCGGAAGCATTCGGGCGGGAATCTGCAAAGAGCCACAGCGCTCCGCAGACGAGAACAGCGAGAATAACTCCCTGCAGCTTCAGCGTCACTACCAGCACCACGGCCGTAACCGCGGCGAGGAGCAGGGCGAACCCACGACGCTGAGATGCAGAAAAGTTCATAGTTTCAACTTTACGGCAAAAGCCCTAGAGATGAACCCTCTAGAGTTGAGCCTTAGTGACCGCCGCAGCCGCAGCCGCCGGACCCACAGCCACAACCGCCTTCACCACCGCAGCCGCCAGTCGGCATGGCGATAGACGCTGTGAGCATGGCCGTGCCAGCCAGGACAGAATCCTTGTCCGGCAGCTCCCCGAAGCTTTCCGGAAGACACAGGTCGAAGGGGAAAACACCATCCATGACAAGGTGCATGAAGCGCTGTCCCGTGAGCTGGTTGTGGCGCCACTCAGACTCCATAACGCGGGCAGCAAACGTGCAACCAGGGGTAGGAGCCGCAGCACCAGATCCGGAGGCGACGATCTGAGCACCTTCCGACTCGAAGGTAGCGGGGAAGGAGCCTTTCTCCGCTTCATAGGCTTCGGTGCTGTCAAAGCGAGCGACATCGAGGCCCATGGCGGTGAGTTCCACTTGTTGCCACTGCTGCGTGTCTTCGTCGACAAGCAGCGGACCCTGTGCCAAGTTTGCCGTAGCCTGCGCCACAACAGTGCCAAAGGGATCGATAATGTCGAGATAAGCTAGGACGTCATTGATCATGGATACGTGGGCGAAACCCTGGGTCACGGACTCAAAACCAATGAAGGTGGCAAAAGGCTCGACCGCCAAGATGTTGATCTGTGCGCCGGAGGCATCCGCAAACTGGATGAGCTGTCCACCCCGTACCTCACCGGTCACCGCCAATTGGTTGGTGGAAATCGCTGCCTCAACGGCGTCCTGCCAGCGTTCATAGTTGAGGCCGATGGCCCGCATTTCTGGATGGGTCTTGTGGTTGACGGTCATGGCCACCATTGTATCCCCAGTCAATGGGAGTCAAAAATGGCCCCAGGCACCTCCTGTCACCGGATCGAGAGGACCGCAATTCCCGCATTACGGCCCCGACGTGGAAGAATAGGGAACATATGACGAAACAGACCCATGATGAACTCCTCGCGCAGGCCTTCGGAGAGCCTGCTCCTTCTTCGCAGGACCCGACGACGGGTGATTTGGATCTTGCCGAGCGCAACGCCTTCCGCCGTGTGACGCGGGATACCACCATCCGTGCCGAGGACACCACTGACGGATACGAGGTGGAGTACCGAAAACTCCGATTGGAGCGAGTGATCCTCGTCGGCGTGTGGACCGAGGGAACCGTGGCCGAAGTAGAGGCCACGATGGCGGAGCTTGCCGCGCTGACGGAAACTGCTGGCGCCGAAGTCGTGGAGGCGTTGTACCAGAAGAGAGAGAAGCCAGACCCCGGTACCTACATTGGTTCAGGCAAGGCCGCGGAGCTCAAGGACATCGTCGCCGCCACAGGCGCGGATACCGTGGTGTGCGATGGTGAGCTCACCCCCGGCCAGCTCTCTGCCCTTGAACGTGCGCTCAACACCAAGGTCATTGACCGCACCATGCTCATTCTGGACATCTTTGCGCAGCACGCAAAGTCCAAGGAGGGTAAAGCCCAGGTTTCACTGGCACAGTTGGAGTACCTCTACACGCACACGCGTGGTTGGGGCGGCAACCTCTCGCGTCAGGCAGGTGGTCGTGCGGGTTCCAACGGCGGAGTCGGCCTGCGTGGTCCTGGTGAGACAAAGATTGAGACGGATCGTCGCCGCATCCGTACCCAGATGGCATTGTTGCGCAAGGAACTGAAGGCGATGAAGACCGCACGCGAGGTTAAGCGCTCGAAGCGTCAGCGCTCCACCGTGCCGCAGATTGCGATCGCCGGCTACACCAATGCCGGAAAATCCTCGCTCATCAACGCGATGACGGGCGCGGGTGTGCTCGTTGAGGATGCCTTGTTCGCCACGCTTGATCCGACCACTCGCCGCGCCGAGCTTGCCGACGGCCGCCAGGTCATCTTCACCGACACCGTCGGCTTCGTGCGTCACTTGCCCACTCAGCTGGTGGAAGCCTTCAAGTCCACCCTTGAGGAGGTGCTCGCGGCTGACCTTATGCTGCACGTGGTCGACGGTTCTGATCCGTTCCCGCTCAAGCAGATTGAAGCGGTGAACAACGTCATCTACGACATCGTGAAGGAGACGGGCGAGGAAGCCCCACCGGAAATCATCGTCATCAACAAGATCGATCAGGCCGATCCCCTCGTGCTGGCGGAGCTGCGCCATGTCCTCGACCGCGACAATGTTGTCTACGTCTCGGCGAAAACGGGCGAGGGAGTGGATGAGCTCACCGCACGCGTGGAGCTTTTCCTCAATTCCCGCGATGAGCACGTGCAGCTGCTCATTCCGTTTACCCGCGGGGACGTGGTGGCACGTCTCCACGCGGAAGGTACCGTGCGCAGCGAGGAGTACTCGGGGGAGGGCACGCTTGTCGACGTTCGCTTGCCCGCCTCCGTCGCCGCCGAACTAGATGAGTTCCGAGTGGAGGATTCACAGGCCTAGTCTCGCTTAGGTTTCCGTGCTCTGGTGGGCCATAATGAGAGCTCGTGAGTAACTTTGGCTGGGACGTCCACGGAGACGGAAAAACTATTAAGCCGGGTGCAGTTGTTGCACCCGAGGAACGATTGAGTTGGGGCCGCACCATCGGCATCGGCATGCAGCACGTGGTGGCCATGTTTGGCGCTACGCTGCTTGTGCCTACCCTGACCGGATTCCCGGTTAACACGACACTGCTCTTCTCTGGTCTGGGAACGATTCTGTTCCTCGTGATGACGCGCAACCGCCTGCCCTCCTATCTGGGCTCGTCCTTTGCATTCATCGCTCCACTAGCTGCCTCTCAGCAGTATGGCATTGGTGCACAGGCCGGCTCGGTTCTGGTGACGGGTCTGGTGCTGGTCGCTATCGGATTCGGAGTGAAGGCGGCGGGCCGTAAGGTTCTGGACGCGGTCATGCCGCCTGCAGTAACCGGCGCCATCGTGGCGCTTATCGGATTGAACCTGGCGCCGAACGCTGCCTCCAACTTCTCCAGCCAGCCGCTCGTGGCGACCGTAACCTTGGCGGTCATTATCCTGGCGACGGTAGCTGGGCGCGGCATGGTCTCGCGTCTGTCCATCCTCATTGGTGTCGTCGTGGGCTGGGCTTTTGCTGCGATAACGGGCAACCTCGGTGAGGGCGCTGTGGAGTCGATTCGCCAGGCAGCCTGGATTGGCTTCCCACAGTTCCATGCCCCAGAGTTCCACCTGTCTGCGATTCTGGCGGCGCTTCCGGTGCTGGTCGTCCTCATTGCGGAAAACGTCGGCCACGTGAAGGCAGTCTCCGAGATGACCAAGCGTGACCTCGATGACCTCGCCGGTGATGCTCTCATTGCTGACGGACTAGCGACCTCCCTGGCCGGTGGCTTTGGTGGCTCCGGTACCACGACGTATGCCGAAAACATCGGTGTGATGGCCGCGACCCGAGTCTATTCCACGGCTGCCTACTGGGTTGCCGCCATCACTGCTATTGCGCTGGCCTTCATCCCAAAGTTCGGTGCTCTCATCTTTACCATTCCTACGGGCGTGCTGGGTGGTGCGTGCCTGGTACTCTACGGCCTCATCGGCATGCTGGGCGTGCGCATCTGGATGGACAACAAGGTGAACTTCAACAACCCGGTCAACCTAACGGCCGCTGCCGTGGCTCTCATCGCCGGCATTGGCAACCTGACGCTGGACATCTTTGGCGTGACGCTCGAGGGAATCGCCTGGGGCTCGGTGGGCATCATCGTGCTCTACCCAGTTATGAAGAAGCTATACGAGTCCGTGGGTGAGGGCCACGGCGCCAAGTATTAGCCCCGTGCCGCGCGCCACTCTCGTGCGCATGGCGGCTACTGACGTGCCCATGGCTGCCAAGATCTGGGGATAAGGGCTCGGAGTGGAAGCGCTATGTGGAGCCGCTTGTGGGCAGAAGACCAGGTGAATTCGGAACGGAAACCGTATAAGCTGCGTGCGCTCAGGACCCTGGGATGTTTCGATGTCTCCCGCCGCCTTCTGCGCTGACGCGGCAGGTCATCGCATTATGACGTTGCGTAGGGAAGAGGAGAGGAGAAACGACAAAGCTCCCGCTTTCCTCAAGGTGGAGGGAAACGGGAGCGTATGTCGTAAAAAGCTGGCCGGTACTTAGGAGGCGTCCAGATCCTGCTCGATGAGGCCAGCAATCTTCTCAACAGCAGCCTCGTTCTCCGACGTGACGACGACCTCGTCGCCCTGCTCGGCGCCCAGCGCCATGATCATGAGCGAGGACGCGGCATCGGTCTCATCTTCGTCCTCATCGCCGACGAGGTTCAGGAAGATGTCCTCATCGAACTCCGCAGCAGCATCAGCGATGATGGAGGCAGGACGTGCGTGCAGTCCAACGGAGGAACCAACCTTGACGGTCTTAGAAGCCATAGTGATAGTCCTTTCGACTTAAAGAATTTTCGTAATGACAAGTGTACGCGGGTTCCGAACTGGACGTCCGGAATTACGCGGCAGCCGCAGCTGATTCAGCCTTGGCAGCAGCCTCTTCAGCTGTCTTATTGGGCCAGAACTGTTTCATAGCGATTACTGCGAGAGCTGAAATAACGACGCCGGCCAGAATCGCGACGAAGTATGCCCACGCCGGTTCGATGGCAAAGACCACGAAGATACCGCCGTGCGGGGCACGTGAGCCCACTCCCAGTGCCATAGACAATGCACCAGTGACAGCGCCGCCGACCATCATCGACGGGATGACGCGGAACGGATCGGCAGCGGCGAATGGGATGGCTCCCTCGGACACGAAGGACAGACCCAATAGCCATGCGGACTTGCCGTTCTCCTGCTCAGCCGGGGTAAAGAGGTTCTTGCGTACAAAAGTAGCCAAGGAAAGAGCAATCGGTGGCACCATGCCGGAAGCCATGACGGCAGCCATGATCTGCATGGAAGCCTCATCACCCGTGGACAAACCGGCAGTGGCGAAGAGATAGGCGGCCTTGTTGACCGGGCCGCCGAGGTCGAAGCACATCATAAGGCCAAGAATGATGCCCAAGAGCACGGCCGAGGAACCGGACATGGAGGACAACCAGTTCTGCAGGCCTTCCATGAGGTTGGCGAGTGGGACGCCCAGCACTAGGTACATGAGAAGGCCAGTGATGAGCGAAGCCAGAAGTGGGATGATGACCACGGGCATGAGGGAGCCAATCCAGCGCGGCACCTTCCAGTTTCCAATCCACATGGCAACGAAGCCCGCAATGAGACCGGTGACGAGGCCGCCGATGAAGCCTGCACCCACAGTGACAGCAATGGCACCGCCGGCGAAGCCCGGCGCGATGCCAGGGCGGCCTGCCAGTGCGAAGGAAATAAAGCCGGAGAGAGCTGCGACAATGAAGCCCATCGCCGCTTGGCCAATGGCGAAGAGTACCGCGCCGAGGTAGAGGCCAAGGCCTGAGTGCTTGAAGGTCATCGTTGCGCCGTCGACCACTACGTCATGGCCTGGCAGGTCCGTCAGTGAGTATTCGGTGGTAATAGCCTGCCAGCCGTTGGCTACGTCGTAGCCGCCAAGCAAGAATCCCAGCGCCAACAGAAGGCCGCCAGCTGCGACAAACGGCACCATGTAGGACACACCCGTCATGATGGCCTGCTGGATACGCTTGCCCCAGCTCAGACCTTCGCCTTCTTCTGCTGAGTCGGAGTGCTCGGTGCGTGCGGTACCCGCGACTTTTCGGGCATGCGGGTTGGTAGAGGCGGTGATGGCCTCATCAATCATGACGCCTGGTTCGTTGATGGCGCGCTTGACGCCAGATTCAATGACTGGCTTGCCTGCGAACCGCTCGCGGTCGCGGACACCAACGTCGGTGGCGAAGATGACGGCGTCGGCAGCCGCGATGGTGTCGGCGGAGACAGCAGTGTTATTGGAGGAGCCCTGAGTTTCGACGGTTAGCTCGACGTCATCGCGTTCCTCTGCGGTCTGTGTCAGGGCATCGGCAGCCATGTATGTGTGTGCGATGCCGGTTGGGCAGGCGGTGACGGCGACGATGCGTGTCTTTGTTGCATCTGAGGCACTCTGCGCGGGGCGAGATTCCGAGGCGGGAACAGCGGCGCCGGCAGAAGCTGCTCCTGCTGCAACCGCAGTAGTTGGAGCGGTGTCGGTGGTCTTTTTCTTAGGCTTTTCGGCGTTGACGACGTCCAGGACCAGTGTCACAATCTCGTCCGTGGTCTTTGCGGTGCGCAGCGACTCAAGAAAGTCCTTCTTAACGAGTGCTCGGGCGAGTTTGGACAGAATTTTAAGGTGTGCCTTGCCACCGCCTTCGGGAGCCGCGATGAGAAAGACCAGTTGTGCGTCGCCATCGGGCCCCGAGAAGTCCACGCCGTGGGAGAGTCGGGCGAAAGCTAAGGTGGGTTCGCTGACTGCCGCTGAACGGCAGTGCGGGATAGCTACGCCGCCGGGGACACCAGTACCAGCTTTTTCCTCACGGGCGATGGCGGGTGCTGCGAGTTCGTCGACAGAGCTTGCTCGTCCGGTCTTGTGGACCAGCGTGGCGAGGTTGGTGATGACGGATTCGATGCTGTCACCGAAGTCAGCGTCGAGAGCGACGAGGTCGGTGGTGATGAGATCGGATGCCATGTGGGTGCACTCCTAACAGGTGCTAGTGGGCGGGGACTGCACTGACTGCAGTGCCTTCGATATCAAGTTCTTCGGGGGTGGGGAGTTGTGTTCCGGGAAGGCCGGCGGCTGCGGAGCCGTAGGCCACAGCGCTACGCAAGGCGTCTGCGCTCGAGGCGCCGCGACGGCGAGCCAGGATGTATCCGGACAGGGAAGAATCACCTGCGCCTACGGTGGACTTCACGGTCACTGGCGGGGGAGTAGCGGCCCAGGCTTCATCTTCGGTGACCAAAACCGCGCCGGCGCTGCCTAGCGTGACTAGGACCTCGGAGATGCCGCGCTTGACGACGTCCCTCGCGGCCTTCACAACGTCTTCAAAGTCACCGTTCTCAGCGGATACCTCTAGGGCTTGGCCGTCGACACCAGCGAGCTGCCCCAGCTCAAGACCGTTGGGCTTGATGAGATCGGGGGCGGCAGTATCGAGGTTTTCACCGAGCGCGACCATAGGGGCGTCGGACGTATCGACGGCGATGTGGAGCTGGGGGTTGGCCTCGCGGGCGACGGTAATGAGGTGTGTGTACCAATCAGCAGAAACGCCTTTGGGCAAGGACCCAGCCATGACGAGCCACTCAGCACGAGGCGCGTACTCGGCGAGCGCTGCGGCGATAGCTTTCTGATCTCCTTCGCTGAGCGTGGGTCCGGGGCCGTTGAGTTTGGTCGTTCGGCCATCAGGCTCCGTCAACGTGGTGTTGGTTCGCACAGCACCGTCAATCTCCACCGCGTGGACGGGGATGGAGTCTGCCGCAGTGAGTGCGAGGAAGTGATCACCTGGAGCGGCCGGCAGGAGAGCTAGGCTGTCGGCGCCTGCTTTCGTCACCGCATGGGTGACGTTGACGCCTTTTCCACCGGCTACGTGGGTAACCGACGCGGCTCGGTGGACTGAGCCGGGCTGTACCGCTTCCTTGAGCGTAATGGTGGCGTCGATGCTGGGGTTCGGGGTCAAAGTAAGGATCATTCTGGAGAGTCGTCCCCTTTCGCGGCGTGCGCATATTGAGAGCCACCAGTCATCGTGGTGTACCTGCCACGTTGAGGTAGTCTCGGCCATTGGACAGTGAATGTTGTTTCATTTCTGATTGTTGCCCGATTGTGTCTGGTTGTCAATAGGATCACTCTGGTTTTCATTGAATTTTTGGGCAACATGTGGTGTTCTGGGTTAAGGAAAAATCGTCTCCGTTAAGGATTTGTGTCATGGAAAACGCATCCCCATCCACCATTAAAGGAACCGGAGTTGTTGCCGGTGTTGCTTATGCCGAAGCGGTGTGGGTTCGTCCCCGCCCGGAGCTACCTACTGCCGGAGAAACCATCGCGGAGGAAAACCGCGATGCAGAATACGACCGTTTCCTCGAAGCCGTCGATATCGTCGCCAGCCGCTTAGAACAGCGCGCTGCTGGTGCTGATGGCCAGGCTGCGGAGGTGTTGACAGCCACCGCTGGAATGGTGAAGGACCGTGGCTGGCATAAGGCCGTCCGTAAGGGTATTCGCGGTGGTAAAAATGCTGAGTACGCGACTGTTGGTGCAACGGACAAATTCGTCACCATGTTTGAGGCCGCTGGCGGAGTTATGGCAGAACGCACCACGGACCTGAAGGACGTGCGAGACCGAGTTATTGCGCAGCTTCGTGGGGAGCAGGAACCGGGTCTTCCCATGGTCGACGGTGAAGCGGTTCTGCTCGCTGATGACCTAGCCCCCGCAGATACCGCCACCCTTGACACCTCCCACATCAAGGCACTGGTGACTGAGCTCGGTGGCCCGACTAGCCACACTGCGATTATCGCCCGCCAACTGGACATCCCATGCATCGTGGCGGTTGGAGCGGAATTGCGCACGATTGACGCCGGTACGCAGGTCTTCGTTGATGGTTCCGTGGGCACGGTGTCCCTCGGTGCAGACCGTGAGAGCTCGCTCAAGGCCGTTGAGGAGTACCGTGAGAAGGCAGCCCGTGTTGCCGAGTGGCGTGGCCCAGCACAGACCAAGGACGGTCACCGCGTGCAGCTGCTGGCCAACGTGGCCGATGGCAACGCTGCGCGTATTGCTTCGGATTCCCAAGCGGAAGGCATTGGACTTTACCGTACGGAGTTGTCCTTCCTTTCTGCGAGCGAGGAACCTACCGTCGATGAACAGGCACGTATCTACGGCAAGGTGTTTAACTCGTTCCCCAGCGCCAAGGTGGTCGTTCGCACGCTCGATGCTGGATCGGATAAGCCGATTTCTTACGCCACCCTGGACTCCGAAGAGAACCCTGCGTTGGGCGTGCGAGGTTTGCGAGTCGCGCGCGACAATGAGGCACTGTTGACCCGCCAGCTCGATGCCATCGCGCAGGCGGCCGCTCAACGTGATGAGGATTCCACCACGTGGGTCATGGCCCCGATGTTGGCCACTGCGGTTGAGGCAAAATGGTTTGCGGGATTGTGCCGTGAGCGTGGCCTGACCGCCGGCGCCATGATTGAGGTTCCCGCTGCCGCACTGATGGCAGACACCATCATGCCGCACCTCGATTTCGTTTCTATTGGCACCAACGATCTCACTCAGTACACGATGGCTGCTGACCGCCTGTCCCCGCAGCTGGCCTACCTGACGGATCCATGGCAGCCTGCAGTTCTGCGCCTCATTCAGCACACCTGTGTGGTTGGCCGCGATAACAACGTTCCGGTCGGCGTGTGTGGTGAGGCAGCTGCTGATCCAATGCTGGCGTGCGTACTAACCGGCCTTGGGGTGACCTCGTTGTCCGCAGCTTCGACTGCAGTTGCTGGAGTGGGCGCACAACTGGCTGAACTTACTTTTGAGCAGTGTGAAAAGATGGCGGAAGCTGCTGTCAATGCAGAGAGCCCATCTGAGGCCCGTTCTGCAGTTATTGCGCTGCTTGAGGAGTTTTAAAGACCCCTTCATGCCTTAACGAAAACCACCCCTGACACCTCAATCCTATGAGGGGTCAGGGGTGATTGTTCTTTTAAGTAGAGCCAGAGACCTCAGCCGGGAACTAATGTTCGGGGGCGATGATGACGTCGATGCCATGCTCCTTGAGCGCCTCGACAAATGTCTCTGGAGCTGCAGAGTCGGTGATGACAACATCAATGTCGTCGAGAGAAGCGAAGCTGACTAGGTAATCGTTACCCAACTTCGACGAATCGCACAGAACGACTACGCGATGGGCATTGGTAACAAAAGCGGACTTGATGGCAGCTTCTTGCGAATCTGCAGTAGATAGACCGTGGTCAACGGTCAAGGCGTTGGTGCCGATGAAGGCGACGTCGGCGCGCATCAGCGCCATTGTTCGCAGTGCCGTATCGCCCACAACCGCTTGGGTAATAGCGCGAACGGTGCCACCCAACAACTGGACATCGGATACACCATTGTTGGCCAAAGACAGGGCGATTGGCAGACTATTCGACACGATGTTGAACTGGCCTGCTGAATAGCGCTGGCCGATTAGGTCGGCGAGGGCATTAGTCGTTGTACCAGCGTCGAGGAAGATACTTCCTCCGTCTGGAAGCTGATCCAGGGCGGCACGGGCAATAGCCATCTTCGCTCCAGTTGCAGAACGCTGACGCGTATCTAGGGTGAACTCGGCGGTTTGGAAAGATTGGGAGGCGACAGCGCCGCCATGAACTCTGTGGACAACTCCCTCACGGTCGAGGACGGCAAGATCACGGCGAATAGTTTCGGCAGTGACGTCGAAGCGTTCGGACAATTCAGTGACGTTAACCCGGCCTTCCACGGCGGTTAGCGAGGCAATCTGACGGCGACGTTCTTCTGCGTACATAGTTCCTCCCTTTGAGGGGCTCCATGGGGGACGGTCGCTGCGCCGGACTGTGGCTCGGAGAAAGTCTCGAAGCGGCGAACGAACGAAGCAACGAATGTTGTGGCAATGTCTCCATTCTCGCATTAAGTGCGGGCAAAGCGGAACTAAACAAATCAAAACACATAGAATGCCATAAGATTCATCTCCAAGTCCTGCGTTGGCCTGCACATTTGGGATTCTGTGATTTAGCACGCTGATTGGGTGCAGATCGGGCACATACACACACAAGGGGGTGGAAAAAGAAAAACTCCCCGCTCGATTCGCCCGCACCGTGTGGAGTGTGGAGGGGAGACTGAGCAGGGAAAGAGGCGCTAGATGCGACGTGGGGCGGGGACTGTCTAAAGCTTGCGGAAGACTGAGACGACCTTACCCATGATCTCGGCCTCGTCACCCTTGATCGGGGAGTAAGCCTCATTGTGCGGAAGCAGCCACACGCCGGAGGAATCGCGGTGGAACTCCTTGACCGTGGCTTCCTCTCCATCAAGGAGTGCTGCAACAAACTCGCCCTCCTCAGCGACTGATTGCGAACGAATGATGACCCAGTCGCCATTAAGGATGCCCGCGTCCTGCATGGAATCCCCGACTACTTGCAGCATGTAGAGCTCACCATTGCCAACGATGTCATCGGGCATAGGGAAGTAGGTGTCAATATTCTCTTCGGCGGTGATGGGGGAGCCCGCTGCGATGCGACCGACAACCGGAATATAAGTCGGTGCGGATGCTTCTTCCGGAATGTCACCCGTGACGGCTTCAACAGTTTCCTTGGCTGAGCTGGCTTTCCGGCCTGGTTTCTTAGAATCATCGGCACTAGGGAAGTGGCGAACGTCTACGGCGCGCGGCTTGTTAGGGTCACGGCGCAAAAAGCCCTTTTCCTCGAGCTGTTTTAGCTGGTATGCCACTGAAGAAGTGGACTGAAGTCCAGTGGCGTCACCAATTTCACGAATGCTTGGCGGGTATCCACGCAGCATTACGGCATCGTGGATGACCTCGAGAATGCGTCGTTGGCGTGGGGATAGAGATTCGAGAGTAGGCTGGTCGTTCTTTTTGGGTTTACGGGCCATGTCAACTCCTAGGAAGGCTTGGAGGGTGGTCGGGGAAATGCGATCTATTGGGTGATGTATCTGGGGCAGATTGTGTTGTCGCCTGGTTCCTTTGTATCACGTAAAGAAAAAATGTTCGAGAGTCGGCGCGCAGATGTGGACAAATTTTCGAGGAGGTGTTATAAATCGAACATACGCATCAATTCGAACTATTTAGCGATGGAAGTGTTCGATGGTGTCGGAGTGCTTTTCTACACTTCAGCTATCACCATCACCTAGTGACCAATCAACGAAAGGCAACAACATGGCTATCACCCTCAATACCTCCCGTAACCACAGCTTCTCGGATCGCGGCGAAAGCTTTTCGCGTCCTTCAGTAGTGCCACCGGCGTCGGTGTGGGAGCCCTCTGCGCTTGGTAATGACTCCGCGCGCCGAATCTCACCAACGGAACATGTTCGAACTTTATCACCGATAGATAGAACACAGAGGCGTGATGTACGACGGGTTGAAAGCGCCGCAGTTGCGCGATGCAGGGGTGAGAATCGTCTTCACGGTGGATCGAACGTAGGTAACTATGTCCTTGGCGCAGTATTCGGCGCTGCGGTGTTTATCGGCACGGTATGGGGCGGGTTGAGCATCGACGGACAAGCTCCGTCTGCACCCTCCGCTACTCAAGACGTGGCCGCGGCCTCCCAGTAGAATTCCGGTAACCTCTACTCCCGATACCGGGCGGGGCGATACAGTGAGTAAACTACGGGGCGATACTCCGCGTCCGAGTTTCTTGCAGTGCTAAACCCACCTTGGGGTGAGTAAGAAGGGCGCAGCTCAAGTCACCGTGAGGAAGGATACCGCGCCGTGTATTGCCCGTTCTGTCACAACGAACAATCACGAGTTATTGACTCCCGTGTGGTGGACAGCGGTACGTCGATACGTCGGCGCCGCGAATGCTCAGCCTGTAAAGGCCGATTTACCACTGTTGAAAAAGCGGTCCTCCTGGTAGTCAAACGCAATGGTCTTGCTGAGCCATTTAGTCGCGACAAGCTCATTCGCGGCGTGCAACGAGCATGCCAAGGCCGTGACGTGAGTGATGATGCACTGAAGAAGCTGGCGCAAGAGGTAGAGGAAACTGTGCGCAGCCATGGATCCTCCCAGGTGAATGCCAACGACATCGGCCTAGCCATTCTCGAGCCGTTGCGTGACCTCGATGAGGTGGCCTATCTACGATTTGCGTCCGTATACAAGTCTTTCGAAAGCGCGGATGACTTCGAATCTGAGATTCGCCTTATGCGTCGACGCGATCGAGACTACTTCTAGCGCACTTTGTCGGCGGCCTTCTGCACTCGGCGAAGGGAAACTGCGTGGGCGGTTCCCAGGCGTTGGGCAAAGAGTGAGACCCGCAGTTCCTCGATCATCCAGTAAATGTCCTTGACCTCACGCGTCTTTTCGCGGCCAGGGGGTAGAGCCCGCAAACGGTTAGCCAGATAAGCCTTGGCCTCGTCCACGTCTGCCTGACGGTCGGCATCACGGTCTGGATCGAGGTTCATGTCCTCGAGGCGAATCCGCGCGGCCTGTATATAGCGCGGAAGATGACGCAGGTGCTGGATACCATGGACCGTGAGCGCGTTCGGAGGCAAGAGGAACTCAAGCTGAGAACGAATATCGTCGATGGCTGGGCCCTCCCACTGCTTCAGCTCCGCGGAGAGGTTCGAATACTCAGCCAAACCGGGGGCAATCGCCACGACAGCTTGTCGGACTCGGCCAGGTACTTCTGGTTTCACCGCATTGAGTAACGCGGTGAATTCAGCGGGGCTGCGGACCGGGCCTCCTTTCTCCATCATGATGTCTCGAACCGCTGCGACTCGAGCGTCGTTGATGAGTCCCTTAGCTCCGCCATGCGGGTAAGCATCGACAGCCACTCGCTGCTGCAACGGCAGGCCCTTGACCATCTGCTGGGTATTGACGGAAATCTCCCGCAACAAAAGTGTGAGCGTGGTGGTGATCATGGAGGCATCGGCAGCTGCCTTCGTGGGGTGCACCTTGAGGGCCACACCCTCCTTGGTGGCCACAAGAGCAGGGTAGGCCGTGACTTCGTGGCCATCCACTACGGTGGTGACCTCTTCGTCGATGCTGCCAAGGGTATCGTCAGACCATTCCTTGACTACTTTGGATTCTGATTTGCGGCCGACTCGGGACACAGAGGAAGAGATGTGCCCGGCTTGACGCTGGACTAGAGCCTTGAGGTCGCGGTCGGAATCGATCACCTTGCCGCGCTTATCCACCGCTGCGAAGTTCATCCGCAAGTGTGGATCAAGTTGATCGGGGCGGAAATCAGTGGCGTTAATGCCTTGGCCACCCATCTCCTGCAGCACGGAAGCCAGCTGTTCGGTGAGGCGTCCCTCGTAGGGAAGAAGCTTAGGGAGCGCACGTTCCGCAAACTCAGGGGCCGGCACTACTGTGCGGCGCAGTGCCTTAGGAAGGGACCGAATAAGTTCCGTGACCAGCTCAAGCCGCAGGCCCGGCACTAGCCAGTCGAAACCTTCAGTGTCGAGGCCCGCGAGCAGCGGCACGGGAACCATGAGCGTGACGCCATCGAGCGGGTCGCCAGGTTCGAACTTGTAGGAGAGGTCGTAGTCGATGCTGCCCTTCAGCCAGCGGTCGGGGAAAGCCTCCTCGGTGACGTCATGGTCATCCTCAAGGAGCTTCTCTGGATCGAAATCGAGGGCATGCTTGTTCTTTTGCTTCTTCCACCATGAATCGAAGTGCCGAGCCGTGGTGACCGTCTCTGGAATGCGTTGGTCATAGAAGTCGAACAAGGTATCGTCGTCGACGACAAGTCCGCGGCGACGAGCCTTCTCCTCGAATTCGGAGGCCTCAGCAAGCTTGCGCTTGTTGTCGTGGAAGAAGTGGTGGTGGGTCGTCCAGTCGCCGTCGACAAGCGCATTGCGGATGAACATATCGCGGGCCGCTGCTTGGTCGACGCGGTGGTAAGGCACAGTACGGTCAGCCACTACGGTGACCCCGTAGAGGGTCGAGCGCTGGGTGACCACAGCGGAACCGCGTTTTCGTGACCATGTCGGGTCGGAATAGTTGTGCTTTAGAAGGTCCTTCGCCAACTTTTCCACCCACGCTGGATCGATAGCTGCGACGTCGCGTGCCCAAAGCCTGGAGGTCTCCACAAGTTCGGCAGCCATAAGAAACTCCGGTGGCTTCTTTGCCAGGGCAGAACCGGGGAAAACAAGGAACCGCGTGTTGCGGGCGCCGATGAATTCCTTCGAGTTTCCATCACGGGCGCCGATATTGGAGAGCAGTCCGGACAGCAGGGACATGTGGATGTCATCCGGGCGGCGTTCGGTACCTTCCTGGGCTTTCCATCCGAGTTGCTTGGCCACATCGCGCAGTTGGCGTACAAGATCGAACCACTCACGGATGCGCATATAGTGCAGGAAATCCGCCTTCATGCGCTTGCGGAAGGCGTTGCCGCTCATTTCTTCGCGGGTTTCCTGCACAAAGTCCCACAAGTTGAGCATGGACAGGAAGTCGGAGGTCCTGTCCTTGAACCTGGCATGCGACTGATCAGCCTGGGTTTGCTTGTCCATGGGACGTTCACGCACATCCTGAATCGTCATCGCAGCGACAATGATCATGACGTCCGTCAGACATCCAGAGCTGTTGGCCTCTACGAGCATGCGGGCCATACGTGGATCGACAGGAATTCGCGCGAGGTCGCGGCCTACGCGGGTGAGAACCGGAAGGCCGTCCTTTTCTTTGCCTTGGAGTGCGCCCAGTTCGTGGAGAAGAAGAAGGCCATCGCGAACGGCCTTGGGCTCGGGCGGCTGGACAAAGGGGAACTCGGAAATATCGCCGAGGCGCAGCGAGATCATCTGCAGGATGACGCTGGCAAGGTTGGTGCGCAGAATTTCCGGATCCGTGAATTCTGGGCGAGAAAGGAAATCCTGCTCGCTGTAGAGGCGAATAGCAATACCATCAGCGACACGGCCACAGCGGCCCGAACGCTGGTTGGCGCTGGCCTGAGAAATAGGTTCGATGGGCAGGCGCTGAACCTTGGTTCGGGTGGAATAGCGCGAGATACGTGCCGTACCGGTGTCAACAACATAGCGGATACCGGGCACGGTCAGTGATGTCTCGGCGATGTTGGTGGACAAAACGATACGTCGACCGCGGTGCGAGCTGAAGACGCGGTGCTGCTCCTGGTTGGAGAGCCGGCCGAAGAGGGGAGTGACCTCCACGCCGCGCCATCGTCGGCCCTCGATAGCTTCCATCGCATCACGAATATCGCGCTCGCCAGGAAAGAAACAGAGGATATCTCCTTCGCCTTCGGCCATGAGCTCCTCAATGGCTTCGCACAAGGCGTCCAAGGGGTCGAGGTCAATGGTCTTACCACCGGACTCCACCTCAAGGGGGCGGTAGCGGATTTCTACCGGGTAGGTGCGGCCAGAGACTTCGATGATGGGAGCAGGTTCTCCTTCCGCGTTGGAAAAATGCTCTGCGAAGCGTTCTGGGTCAATAGTTGCGGAGGTAATAATCACCTTGAGATCCGGGCGCTTGGGCAGCAGACGTTTGAGATATCCCAGCAGGAAGTCGATATTGAGGGAGCGCTCGTGAGCTTCATCGATGATGATGGTGTCGTACGCGTTAAGGAAGCGGTCTCGTTGCATCTCCGCAAGCAAAATGCCGTCCGTCATGAGCTTCACCGCAGTGGTGGCAGAGACTCGGTCATCAAAGCGGATGGCATAGCCTACCGATTCCCCGATCGACTGATTGAGCTCATCCGCAATGCGCTCGGCCACAGTGCGGGCAGCCAGACGGCGCGGCTGCGTGTGGCCAATGAGTCCACGGCGTCCGCGACCAAGCTCCAGACAGATCTTTGGGATCTGAGTGGTCTTACCGGAGCCGGTCTCACCGGCAATGATCACCACTTGGTTGTTCTCAATGGCATCAGCAATGTCGTCTCGCCGTGCGGTGACAGGAAGCTGCTCCGGGTAGTTAATGTCGGGGACCCCAGCGTCGATGGCCCTAATGCGCTCTTGGGCTGCAGCAATATCGGCTCTGATGGCCTCGAGGGCTTGGGGTGCGCGGGCTTTGCGGAGGCGGCGTCGGAAAGCGCGCTCATCACTCAAAGAGACATTGGTGAGAGCGCTATAGAGTTCATCGCGAGTTGCAGTCATAATCGCCCTAAAAGCTTACTCTTTCACCGATTAACGTGACGTTGTTGGTATTCTCGTGTTGACCGTGTGACCAAAGATGCAAAGGACACAAGTAATGACTAATCCCTTTGACCCTAATTCAGAGAACAATTCCTCCTCGAACGGCTTCGGTGGTGGTGTCAATAATAATGGTGACTTGCCACGTTATGAGCCGACCAACCACCCAGAAGACCAGGCAGGTTTCGGCCAGCCTGGTGGCTATGGCTCTAACGAGGGCTTCGGCGGAAGCGCCTACGGAGGCAGCTCATCTGGCAGCGACTCCTTTGGCGTTGGCCAGGACTACGGCGGCTACGGTGCCTATAACGCTGGCCAGGAAGGCTACGCAGGAGCAGGATACGGAGACGACAGCAGTTATAGTGGTCCTGGCCCGCAGGCTGGCCCAGCTTATACCGGTCCGGTGAGCGCTGTTGAAGCCATCAAGTGGGGATTCAACGCCACCCTGAAGAACCCGTTGCTGTGGATTCTAGGCGCTGTCGTCGTTGGTCTTATTCAGCTTGTTAGCCAGGCAGGGGTCAACGCAGCGCAGAATGCCGAAGGTGATGGAGTCAGCGTTGTCTTCGACCTCCTCTCCTTCGTGACGAGCATTCTTTCTCTCGTCATTGGACTTGTGGTCTACCGCTTGGCCTACCGTGAGATTGACACGCCAAAGCCGACGTGGGGGACCCTTTTCCAAGGGGTCCGTTGGATCCAGCCGTTTGTTGTAAGCCTTGTATTGGGCTTGTTGGCCGCTATAGTCATTGTCGCATTGGTAGTCATAGCTATCGTGGTGGGCTTTGGTGGTCTGTCAGCGTCCGAGTTGGACAGTCTGGAACAGCCTTCTGATGGCCAGGTGATGACCTTGGTGGGCTCCATACTCGGCCTGCTGCTAGTGTCTTTTCTTGTCGCGCTGTTCATCCAGCCTTTCTTCGTCCTCATGCCGTGGCTTGCCGCGGACACCTCCTCCATCGGTGAGGCATTCTCGAAGGGGCTGAAGCTGGGTAAGGACAACTACGGTCATATCCTGCTGTTCATTGTTCTTTCTGCTCTGCTATTTGCGGCCTCGCTCATAACGCTGGGCCTTGCGCTGGTGGTCATTGCCCCGGCTATGCAGTTGGCTACTGCGCATCTGTGCCGTCAGTGCCAGGGTCGATATGCTCCGGCGGTGCAGTAAGGCATAACACTCGCGCGTAACGAGTGATCTCGCCCCTTTCCTCTGTCCATCCACACAGGACGGACAGAGGAAAGGGGCACCTCTCGTTTTAGGGAACTGGGAAGAGCTCGCGGGAACGCGTCAGCGCAGCATGGTAGGCGGCAGTGACTAGAGCTCCGAAGGTTCGGAATTCCTCTGCGCGGGCTGCGGATGAGCGGAATGTGAGGCCCACTTGGCGCTCCGCGGTAACGGTGGGGGCAAACCGTGCCACGGCGAGTTGTGGGTGTGTGCACTCGGTAGCCAACGCTGATTCGGGGACCAGCGTGGTGCCGAGGCTGCCCATGACGAGTTGAAGAATGGTGGTGAGAGAGGACGCGCGAGTCACAGCATTGGTGGCCTCGGAGGGATTGATCTTGGCACGTCGGCACAGATCAAGGACTTGGTCGCGCAGACAGTGGCCGTCATCGAGAAGCAGAAGATCAAGGGCGTCAAGCTGCTCGAGCGTGAGGTCCTCGCGTCCCGCGAGGGGGTGGTCGGTGGGCGTGACGGCCGTGAAACTTTCGGTGTACAGAGGGACTTCCACCATTCCGGAGGCTTCGGTGGGAAGGGCTGTGATTGCCAGATCGATGGTGCCCTCGCGCAGCTTAGTGAGTAGGTGCTGAGTCTGCTCCTCGACGAATCGGGGCTCGAGATTGGGATAGACCTCCGTGATGGACTGGAGCAGTGCGGGAAGTATGTAGGGGGCGATCGTGGGGATTATGCCAATGGTCAGAGGCCCAGACAACGTACCGTTGGTGCCTCTGGCGCGAGCGAGGAAGGCATCCGCGGCCTCGAGGGCAGCCTTGGCGAAAGGAAGAAGTTCTTCGCCTGCGGACGTGACGATCACCTTGCGGGTAGAGCGCTCGATGAGCTGGATGCCCAGGCCTTGTTCGAGGGCCACGAGGGCTTGGGAAAGGGAGGGTTGGGAGATATCGAGCTTGGCGGCTGCGGTTCCGAAATGCTTGTTCTCCGCGATGGTAACGAAGGTGCGTAGCTGCGCCAGCGTCGGCCGATACTCCTTATTGTTCATGCCTATAACTCTAACACTTATAAATAAGTCAAACTATTGACTTGCGAAGGTGCTGTTGGCATACTTAGCAACTGAGTGGCTACATGCCAGCGTAATGGCGCACTGACATATAGCTACAGAGATTTGCATCACAATTTCTGCAAGGAGTTGACTCTTTCTATGCCTATCCTGACCGTCGGCGAACAGTTCCCAGAGTTCGAGCTAACTGCGCTGAAGGGTGGTGACCTCCACGACGTCAACGCGAACCAGCCGGAGGATTACTTCGAGCAGGTTTCACTGGATAAGTACCGCGGCATGTGGAAGGTTGTATTCTTCTACCCGAAGGATTTCACCTTCGTGTGTCCGACCGAGATTGCGGCCTTTGGCAAGCTGGATGAAGAGTTCCAGGATCGCGATACCCAGATTCTTGGCGGCTCTACCGATAACGAGTACGCCCACTTCAACTGGCGCGCTACCCACCCAGAGCTCAAGGAAGTTCCGTTCCCGATGTTCTCTGACATCCGCCACGACCTGATCCGTGCCCTCGGCGTGGAGAACGCTGACGGCGTCGCCGATCGCGCCACCTTCATCATCGACCCAGATGGTGTCATCCAGTTCGTCTCCGTCACTCCGGATGCCGTTGGCCGCAACGTTGATGAGGTTCTGCGCGTGCTCGATGCGCTGCAGTCGGAGGAGGTCTGCGCCTGCAACTGGGAGGCTAACGACCCGACGAAGAACATCAACAAACTGGACGTCGTTAAGTCTGCCCTTTAATTAAGGGCGGTGACTGACAAGGAAAGTCCGCGAAAGGAGACCGCCAGTGTCTATCGATAACCTAAAGTCCGCACTTCCGGCCTATGCCAAGGACCAGAAGCTCAACCTCGGCACGCTGTCCCGTACTA
Source organism: Corynebacterium sp. HMSC05E07 (assembly GCF_001807225.1). Taxonomy (NCBI): domain Bacteria; kingdom Bacillati; phylum Actinomycetota; class Actinomycetes; order Mycobacteriales; family Corynebacteriaceae; genus Corynebacterium; species Corynebacterium sp. HMSC05E07. The sequence continues at coordinate 38,282 of NZ_KV788202.1, read as the reverse complement.
CCGAGCTGAACGAGGAGCAGCTGTGGGGCAGCCTGGTTGCCGCCGCTGCAGCTACTCGCAATGACCTCGTGCTCAAGGAGATTCTCGAGGACGCCCGCGAGCACCTCAGCGAGGAAGCGCTTGACGCGGCTCTCGGCGCTGCCACGGTAATGGCCATGAACAATGTGGCTTATCGCGCCAAGAGCTGGTTGGGTGGTGACTTCGCCCAAGTTAAGTTCGGCCTGCGCATGAACATCATCTCCAAGCCGGGCGTGGACAAGGCCACGTTTGAGCTGTGGAGCACGGTTGTTTCTGCGATCAACGGCTGTGAACACTGCCTGTCTGCCCACGCCAACACTCTTCTGGAGGAAGGCGTGACCAAGGAGCAGATTTGGGAAGGCATTAAGGTCGCCGGCGTTGTCGAGGCTGTCGCCCAAGCACTCCAGGCAGAGTCCGTCCGAACTGCGTAACTGCTTGGCCTCATGCTCACACCGTACCGCCCCACGACTGCATCAGCGGCGTGGGGGCGGTGGTGTGTGCGGAGTAGCGCGCGCCGTTGGTGCTTATCCTATGACTCCACCGAAGGCAACGCCGATACCGTAGGTGATCGCCAGGCCCAAGGCGCCGCCGAAAACGAGACGCAGCATGGAATGGGTTGCATCAGTGTTTGCCAGACGTGCAGAAACGTAGCCTGTCACAGCCAACGCGACGAGCGTGATGATAGCAACGACGGCTGCTGCCATCTCCATTGGCGCGAAGAAAACCGAGATGAGCGGCAGGGCAGCACCCGCCAAGAAGGACACGGCTGACCAGAACGCTGCATGCCACGGGTTGGTGAGGTCCTCGCCATCAATGCCCATCTCTAAGCGCAAGTGAGCCTCGAGGAGTCTGTCTTTGGCAGCGATTTCCTGTGCGGCAGTTTCAGCCGTCGTTGTGTTCATCCCATAACTAGAGAGCATCGAGACCAGCTCTTCGTGCTCCGGTTCTGGGAGCTCGGCAAGCTCGCGGGTCTCTTTGGCAATCATCATTCTTTCGGAATCACGTTGTGCGGAAACGGATACGTATTCACCTAATGCCATTGATGCTGCGCCTGACACTGTGGCAGCGAGTCCAGCTGTGAGAATTGCGCTTGCCGACGCCCCCGAGCCCACCACGCCTAACACAAGCGCGGCGACGGAGACGATTCCGTCGTTAGCGCCAAGCACACCGGCACGTAGCGAATTCAGCCGCGCGTTGTGGGAAGCACCGTGAGGCTCATCGTCATGAAGAGTCATGGCCCGCTCCTTATACTAACCAGGTTCTCAATTGTCTAGAGAACTTCTAGTACTTAAGTATCATCGCTGGTCACGCGCTTGTAAAGCGTGTGTAGGCTAACTTGAGCGGGCGCAGTGCAGCCTTAGATTGGATGGGTTTAGGCAGCCTTAGATAACCGTTCCGGTCCACTCGCCGCAGGACGTGCCGTCCACGTAGAGCGCCATGGTGAAAACTTCGTCATGCAATTCAAAATGGGAGGAAGGGATGGTGACGGCAAGAGCTTCTGGAGTGTAGGCGTAGGCATAATTCACAGTGCGGTGAATGTCACGAGTGTCCTCGCCAAAGGACGCGATCTCCATGGCGCTCAGTTCGTCTTTGTCGAAACGGATGGTGAGTTCGAGGTCGCGGGTATGGAGAGTGTAGGTGACATCTCGGTAGTGCGGCAGCCCACCAAGGAGCCAGTGAACCGTGACGGCATCCTCATGGACGTCGAAATGCACGCCGGCGAGGCGGATAGTGGTGGCTGAAGATTCTGGTCGGGTCATAGCGGCACCCACTGTACGCCTTACTCAAAATTGAGTGCATAGTATTCCGATTTCGTCAGGTGAAGAACCTTGTCGAAGAGCCAGGAAAAGAGCAGGCCAAGGGCCAAAGGGAGGACAACGTAGACGAAAAGGATGATGAGGACGTTGCTTGTGGTCCAGCCCCAGCCTTCATAGTTCAATGCGGCCAGCGGCCCCATGAGTCCAGAGATGCCAAAACCAGCAGAGATTGGAGTACCTGAGATGCCGAAGGCTCCTCCTACGCCGCCAACAATGGCTGCAGTGCAGATGACGGGCAGAAAAGTGACGGGTTTCGAGAGCATGTTGGCCATCTGCACCTTCGGGGAACCGAGGACGTGCAGGATGGAGGTAGCAAAACCATTGGCACGCCAGCCAGCAGCAAGGAGAGTGAAGCTGGCGGCAACTACGCCCAGGTTGGCGGTGCCGGATGCTACTCCCTCCATGAATATGGCGGTGGCGATGCCCACGGTAGACACTGGAGACACGATCATCACGGCAAAGAGCACGGCGAGGACCACTCCCATGACGATGGGCTGGAGCGTGGTGGCGCCATTAACCAGGCCGCCCAGCCATGCAGTGAAGATTTTGACGATGGGGTAGGTGACGACCCAGCCGATGGTGCCGACGACGAGCGTGACGATGGTGGAGAGCAACAAGATGGAGTAGCTCTTTAGACGTCCACCAATGAGCAGTAGCAGGCCCACAGCCATGGCTGCAGTTAGGCCAGAGTTGATGACGAGCCCGGTTCCTTTGAGAAAGAAACCGCCATCAGGATTGACAGTGGCAACCCCCGATCCGCAGAAGGAGGCAATGCCAACTGCAGCGGTTTGGATGGGAGTCATCTTGAACTCAATGGCCACGAGGATGCCAATCATCACCGGAAGCAGGCTTGCAGCAAGCCCGGTAAGGGTGAGCACGGTGGCCGCGCCATCCCAGTATGGAAGCAGAGCTTTGGCAAGTTCACCAAGGAGCGCTTGTGGGACGAGGGAAACAACCACGGCAATGGAAATGCCGTTGAGAACCTTCATGGTGAAGGAACCAGGGGTGAGGTGCTCCACGGAGGACGTCTCGCTAGCGTCGGGAGAATCAGCGGGCTTCTGCTCTAGCTTCTCTGGGGGTTGCGTGCTCATCCCTCAAGCATAGGAATAATATTCGGAGAATGGAAAATATTAGTCGGAGGAATGAGCATTAATATTCCTGACAGCCTTCGTCAGTGCTCCACGCGAAGCTCAGAGAGTCGCACCTCACCAGCCTCATCGGAGGCATCTAAGTCCACGATTCCCACTATCTGGTAGGCATTGTCGTCCTCAGGATCCTTGAGAATCTGACGCACGGTCCACGAACGCGAGGAGGCCTGAGTGCCCTCCTTACCTTTGTCGAGCACGAAATACTCTGGCCCGCGCGCTGCCGGGCCGACATCGATATCGTCATAATCGTCGAAGTAGTCATCGAGGGTCTGACCAAAGTCGGGAACTTCGTCGAGGTAGTCCAAAAGCTCGGCCAAGCGGTCCTCCTTTTCCAAAGCGAAAAGCTGGGCAAGGCGGAAGAAGTAATTTCGCACCATGATGCCGAAGGCACGTTGGTTAGCGGTAAGAGCGGTGGGGTCCTCCACACCGAACGCCAACTCGCGGTCGAGATCCTTCTGGGAGATCGGAGAGTCTTCACCAGCCATTTCTGCCCACTCGTCAACAAGCGAGGAATCCACTTGGTGAATAAGCTCCCCAAGCCACACGATGATGTCCTCGAGTTCCTCGGTGAGGTACTCCTCCGGGATGGATTGTTTAAGCGTGCGCCAAGCATCGGTGAGATAACGCAGGATAACGCCCTCAGAGCGGGCCAGACCGTAGGTTGCCACGAGGTCGGAAAAGGTCATTGCGCTCTCCAACATGTCCCGCACAACCGACTTGGGACGCAGCTCAAACTCCTTAGCCCATGGGTTGGTCTGGCAGAACGTCTCATAGGATTGTTCGAGCAAGTCCTCAAGAGGTTTCGGCCATGTGATGTCTTCCACGATGGCCATGCGCTCGGTGTAGTCCACGCCCTCAGCTTTAAGAGCTGCAATCTCTTCGCCTCGGCGCTGTTTTTGTTGAGCTATGAGGACTTGGCGGGGATCATCGAGAACCGATTCAAAAACGGAGATGACATCCAGAGCATACGTTTCAGATTCCGGATCAAGCAGCGTCAAAGCCGCCAATGCAAAGGGGCCGAGCGGCTGGTTGAGCGCAAAATCGCGCGGCATCTCTCGGACCACGTGATAGGGGCGGCCGTAAATATCGAGTCCCTTGGTGGACTTTTGCACCACTCCCGAATTGAGGAGGCCACGGAAGAGACTCAACGCGGTCAAAATGTCCTCGTTCTGTCGCGTCCGAGTGTTGTGACTTGTGCGCAGCAAATGCTTCAAGTGCTCGTAACCGTTGCCATGGCGAGCCAGCACATTGAGCAACATCGAGTTAGACACCCGGAACTGGGAAGTGAGTTGCTCCGGTTCGGCGTCGATAAGCCGTGCGTAGGTCTTCTCCGACCACGAAACCTCACCTTCGCGCGCGGACTTCTTCTTAAGCTTCTTGAGGCGCGCCGGGTCATCCCCGAGACGGCGGCGTGCCTTAGCGTTCTCAATCTCATGTTCCGGGGCCTCGACCACGACCGTGCCCTCGGTGTCGTAGCCTGCGCGACCCGCACGGCCAGCAATTTGGTGGAATTCTCGCGACTTGAGGATGCGCTGCCGGGTGCCATCGTATTTGGCTAGGCCCGTCATGAGTACCGTGCGAATCGGGACATTAATACCGACTCCCAACGTGTCGGTACCGCAAATAATCTTCAGCAGCCCCTTCTGCGCCAGACGCTCGACCAGGCGCCGGTATTTGGGCAGCATGCCCGCGTGATGGACGCCGATACCCTTGCGCAGCAGCTTGGACAGATCCTTGCCAAAAGTCGTGGTGAAACGGAAGGAGCCGAGCTCGGCTGCGATTGCTTCCTTTTCTTCCGGAGTGATGATTTTTGACAGAGAGGTTAACGCCTGGGCACGCTCAGAGGCTTCGCGCTGCGAGAAATGCACAACATAGACGGGCGCCTTGCCGGATTCGAGGAGCTCCTCGATGGTCTCGTGCACCGCAGAAAAGACATACGAAAAGTCAAGGGGAACCGGGCGTGTTGTCCCGGCCACGAGTGTGGTGGTGCGGCCGGTGCGTTCAGTGAGGTCTTTTTCCAGCCAGGCGGTGTCACCGAGTGTGGCGGACATGAGTAGGAACTGTGCCTTGGGTAACTCGAGCAGCGGAACTTGCCAGGCCCAGCCGCGGTCAGGCTCGGAGTAGTAGTGGAACTCATCCATGACGACTTGATCGATCGCAGCTTCCGCGCCATCACGCAGCGCGATGTTTGCCACAATTTCAGCGGTGGCTGCGATGATGGGGGCAGAGCCATTGACGGTGGCATCGCCGGTCATCATGCCGACGTTCTCGGGACCAAAAATCTCACACAACGCGAAAAACTTTTCGCTCACGAGGGCCTTAATTGGCGCCGTGTAGAAACTGCGCTGCCCGCGGGCCAGTGCAATGAAGTGAGCTGCATTAGCCACCATGGACTTACCGGAACCAGTAGGGGTAGCCAAAATGACGTTATCGCCGGCCAAGATACCGAGCGAGGCTTCCTCCTGGGCGGGGTAAAGCGAAATACCGCGGCCGGCAGCCCATGATTGAAAAGTGTCCCAGATGGCCTCATCAACCATCGACTCAGGGACTTCGGCGAGATCGGGCAACATCTGAGAAAGGTTCACCCATCCCACCTTAGGCGAAAGCACGAGTGGCCATGCAGGTGGGCCGGTCACTCGTGCGGGCTGGACTTAGGTGATGAGTACCTAGACGTCATCTCCCATGTCAGTGTCTTCGTCTTTGCCTTCGTCCTTGCCGTAGTTGTCCTCACGGTCATCGATGTTCTCAGAGAGGATATCGGGGTCATCATCGAGCCCAGCGAGGAAGGCCTCGAAATCCGCTCCGATCTCTTCGCCCGTGGGCATATGTTCTTCGCCTGGCATGATGGCCTGTGGGTGACGCTTGCGATAGCGCTCCATGTAGGCGTCATATTGCTCTTCGAGCTGGTTGACCACACCGGCAATCTCATCTGAGTCGGCGACCTGTTCTTCCAACTGCTGATGCACTCGTGCCACATCGGCTTCGAGGCTTCCCAACGGGATATTGAGATCCGCAGCAGAGGCTACAGAATCCAGAAGCCGCAGAGTGGCCGAAGGATAGGACGAGGCAGCCAAGTAGTGGGGAACGTGCGCGGTGTAACCGGCCACACGGCGGCCCTTCTTATCCAGAGCTCGCTCAATGTAGAGCGCGGCGGCCCCTGGCACCATCATGGTCGACTCCATGCGCACCATGGAGTTCAACAGCTCCGGGGAATTGCCATGCGCTGTAACCACCGTCGGGCGGGTATGGGGCACTGGCATCGGGGCAGAATAGAGCATGATGGTGTTCTTGATGTCGAACTTCTCCACCAAATTCACCACCGCATTGGTAAACGCCTCCCACCGCAGGTCTGGCTCTGGGCCAGAAAGCAGCAGGAAGGGCTTACCAGAGTTATCGCGGAGGACCTTGATACCAAGGTCGCTGTTTTCGATCTCGACGGTGCGGTCATGATCAATGGTGACGGCAGGGCGGCGGGAACGATAATCAATCAACTCGTCGTTGTTGAAGGATGCCAACTGACGGTTGTCCAAAGCAGCTTTGAGATGATCCGCGCTGGCCTCGACCGCTTGTCCGGCATCAGCGTAGCCATTCATGGCCACAATCATCGTGGGCCCGCTGCCTTCTACGGAATCGTCCTTGACCACCGGAGCGGGGTATTCCAGCTCATACATGCGGCGCTGTTCTTCCTGCATGATGTAGTGACTCCTCCTTCGCGTCCGGCGCTTAGTGTAGAGCGTACGGACTAAATCAGCGTTCTGTTGCGTGCAACGCTGTGCACTTACTGCCTATTCCCAGCCCCTTTCGCCTAATCTCATTCTCCCTGCCGAGCTCATGGCAAGGGCGGGGAGCCGAAGGCTAGTGAAAACCGGTAATAATCGATCCAGCATGCCATAGAGGAGACGTTTCTGCCATGTGTGCGCGCAGCCGCTCTCCGGAATACATGACCCAGCATGTGGATAACTAGTGAACTTTCACAGTTAAGAAGGCGAGTCCGGACTCGTTATCCACAGATCTGTCGCTCACCTTAGTAAGGCTCTAGCGAACCGGTGGCTCCTGCCTCAGTCTAAAGACATGAGTTCTTACACAGCGCAGACAGAAAACACACCACCAATCACAACCCCTGGCCACCTTCTAGCGAACATTCCCGGCCTGTTGGGCTTTTACCCAACTGAATCCGTCATTTTCATGGCTATTGATACCACTCCGCGTGGCCCCGCGATGGGGCCTGTCGCTCGCGTTGACATTGAGGATGCCGAAGAAACTCTTCCTGAAATAGCCGCAATGTTGGCGGAAGAAGCCCGCGAAGGGATCTTTGCCTTCCTCGTATCCCACCGTCCTGTGTCGGATCTGAGCCAGGTTGCTTGTTGGCTATACACCCTTGACCGAGGGCGCGACGGTATCGATATTGACGCCGCATGGTACGTGGGAGAGATTGCCCGCGATGAGCCCTATACCTTGCTCCACGGGGCGGTGAGTATTGACGGCCGCGGTCCGATGAAAAACTGGGTTGAAGGGACAATCCCCGCGTTGACCGACGCACCGACGATGCGCTCATGCGTCGACCACGACGTCGTCCCAGAACTCAGTCGTGAGGAGTTCTTCGCCACCTTTGCCCGCAACAACCAACACTGTGATGCGCTTGAGGCCGAGGCTTTGGGACGTGAAGCGCGAGAAAGCGCCACGAGGTTCCGCGCCCGAGTAGCTTCGGAAAAAGGGGATAAGCGAAAGGAACTAGTCGATAACTTCATCGATGATGTCCGCTGGGCCCTTTCTACAGCAGGAAGCATCGAGGATGCGGAGGCCAACACTGAGCTACTGAAGACCTGCGCGGTGTGGATGTCCACCACCTGGACGCGCGATTTGGTAATCGCTAGCTGCACGGGCGCAGGTGAACAGGCCGCACAGCTCTTGCTGGCGACGGCACGAACCTACGATGGAGAAATTCGCGCTAACGCTCTAACAGTTTTTGCCTTGACACACCTAAAGATGGAGTGGGACATTCTTGCCGGGCCGGCGCTACAAACGGTGGCAGAAGAGTTCCCGAGCCACCGCTTGGGGTCGTTGTTATGCCAAGCCTATCGATACGGTCTCCATGACAAGATGCGTGAGACGATCGGCCGCGGTGCACGGGAGGCCTATAACTCTGCCATTGGAAGGGAAGAAGAATCGGCGACTGTGAGCATTGTCCCTAGAACTACGGCGTCTAGCGATGCGCCGAGTGAGCCCGCTCGCCGAGTTGCCGGGTGAAGTTCCATGCGTCGGTAACGATGGTGGCGAGATCAGTACGGCTCGGGTTCCAGCCGAGCTCAGACTTGATTTTGTCCGAGGAGGCCACGAGCGTTGCTGGGTCGCCGGCGCGCCGGGGCGCCAACTCAGCCGGGATGGGGTGCCCGGTGACGGCACGACAGGTCTCGATGACCTGCTTGACTGAATATCCATCGCCGGAACCGAGGTTATAAATTCGGTGTGTACCGTCCGTGTTGGTGGTCAGCGCAAGCACGTGGGCATCGGCGAGGTCACGGATGTGGATGTAGTCGCGCACCGCGGTGCCATCAGCCGTGTCATAGTCATCACCGAAAATAAAGATCTTCTCGCGGTGGCCCAACGCCACCTGTAGGACGAGTGGGATGAGGTGAGTTTCTACTTCACGGTTCTCACCGATGTTGCCGTAGGCGCCGGCCACGTTGAAGTAACGCAGAGAGGTCGCTCCCAAACCGTAGGCCTTGGCATAAGAGGTGATCATGTAATCAATAGCCAGCTTCGAGGCGCCGTAGGGGTTGGTGGGTTGCGTAGGCATTGCCTCCGTAATCGGAACCTGGTCCGGCTCGCCGTATGTGGCGGCAGTAGAAGAGAACACGAGGTTCTTCACGCCGCACTCCCGCATGGCGTTCAGCAGCGTCAAGGTGGTTACCACGTTGTGCTGCCAATAGTCCGCAGGTTCTTCTACGGACTCGCCTACAAGCGAACGTGCAGCGAAGTGGATAACACCTTCAAATCCACCCTCCGAGAGTACGGAGTGAGCCACGTCGGCCACGTCGCCCTCCACAAGGCGTGCTTGGGAAGGGAGAGCCTCGCGGTTGCCGGTGGAGAAATTATCGATGATGGTGACGTCGTGGCCATTTTCGACGAGGACAGCAGCGCAAACGCTACCCACATATCCGGCACCACCGGTAACGAGAAGCTTCATGTCTACTTCACCTCCACGCGGATAGCGTGTGCAAGATCGTCGACGAGCTCGATTGTCTCCCCGTCTCCAGTGCTCAGCGTGATAGAGCCATTGTTGTTCACCACTGTTACCGGCGACCCGACATGCAGGCCAGAGGCGTGTAGGGCACGGAACGTGGAGTTGTCAGCTTGAAGGACCTCATTGATTTGCACGATGGTGGCCTTGGTTTCCTCGCCTAAAGGGAGATCAATAGCGCGGATGCCGAGGTCGAGTTCTGCCGGAGACGCGCCAAGCTGCGCAAGGCCTGGAATGGGGTTTCCGAAAGGCGAGCGGGAGGCATCGTCGAGCACGGCGACAACGCGCTTTTCTACTTCTTCGCTCATAACGTGCTCCCAGCGGCAGGCCTCATCGTGGACCTGGTGGATGTCCAGCCCCAACACATCCGTCAACAGGCGTTCTGCAAGGCGGTGCTTACGCATGACGTTGGTTGCCAGTTCGCGGCCTTCGGGGGTGAGGTCAAGGCTGCGGTCAGTGCGCACGTGAAGGAGACCGTCACGCTCCATACGGGCTACGGTTTGAGACACGGTAGGTCCGGATTGTTCGAGGCGCTCCGCGATGCGGGCGCGCAATGGGGTAATGCCCTCTTCTTCGAGCTCGTAAATGGTTCGCAGATACATTTCCGTAGTGTCGACTAGGTCCCTCACGTGGGTATACCTTTCTGCGTCATAGCGGTCAGCGTGGACACGAGCAGCAATCTACGGGCGGGAGTGTGTTCGATGGAGCCACAAGGTATGAACCTGTCCGCAGGCTGACCGTGCCCACATAGGTTTAGGCGCGGTAATAACAGACTATTAAGAGAATAACTTAAATAATAGCGTATTCCGTAGCTCACAGAGTGGCGGTTCCCGGCAGCGAAGTCAGGAGTTTTCGCGGAATCACTAGATGGATGAATCACTCGATGGATGTGGAAACGACGAAAGCCACCGAGCGGTCAACCTCCATGGCCCTACAGTTCTGCTCTGCGGGGCAGGAGGGATGTCTCGATGGCTCACGCCACATCTCTGGTTATCGGCCAGAGCTAGCTCTGTGTCAGCTAACCCTTTGCCGTTGGTCTTTACAGTGCGTACTCGCGGAGGCGGTCGGCACGGTTGCCGTCACGGAGCTTGGCCATGACCTCTCGTTCAATCTGGCGCACGCGCTCACGGGACAGGCCAAACTTACGGCCGATCTGGTCTAGGGTGCGTGGCACGCCATCATCGAGGCCGTAGCGCAAACGGATGACATCCTGCTCGCGCTCTTCGAGGGAACCGATAACGGAGCGGATATCGGAATGGCGCATGGACGCAACCACGGCAGTTTCTGCGTCGGTAGCCTCGGCGTCCTCGATGAAGTCACCCAGTGGGGCCTCTTCATCGGTGCCGACCGGCATGTCGAGGGAAACTGGGTCACGGGACTGGCGCAACAGCATTTCAATCTTGGATTCCTCGATGCCAGATTCCTCTGCCAGTTCCTCATTCGTCGCCTCACGGCCGAGGGATTGGTACATCTCACGCTTAATGCGGGAGAGCTTGTTTACTTGCTCCACTAGGTGCACGGGGAGACGGATAGTGCGGGACTGGTCAGCCATGCCGCGGGTAATGGCCTGGCGAATCCACCACGTGGCGTAGGTGGAGAACTTGAAGCCCTTAGCGTAATCAAACTTCTCCATTGCGCGAATGAGGCCTAGGTTGCCTTCCTGAATGAGATCCAGCAGTGGCATGCCGCGGCCGGTGTAGCGCTTGGCAAGGGAGACCACGAGACGCAGGTTGGCCTCCAGCAGATGGGAGCGCGCCTTCTTGCCTTCACGGGCAAGGATCTTGAGGTCTCGCTTCTCCGCGCGGGTCAGCTTTTCGGCATTGGCCAGCTTGTATTCGGCGTAGAGGCCCACCTCAATTGCTTGGGCCAGCTCAACTTCGTCCTCTGCGCTCAGCAGCGCAGTCTTACCAATTCCGTTGAGGTAAACGCGGACAAGGTCCGCAGAGGGGTTGTCATTGGTTTGGTTACGGCGTGAGCCGCGGTCAACGTCCTGTCCGTCCTCGTCCTGGGCGGTAGCAGTGCTAGCAGCGGATGATGTGGCCATCTCATGCCTCCTAAGTTGCGGCCTGGTACACCCCCTACAACGACGCTTAAGCGCGGTTAGTTCCCGAGAGCGAAAATTTGTTAGGACACCCGCCGCACTAGGCCCATTTGGGGGTGTAAATCACACTTCAACCAGCACAGTAAAGGGACCTTCGTTGACTGAGGAGACTCGCATCAGTGCGCCGAAGCGTCCTTCTTCGACGTGAATGCCTCGATCGCGCAGACGCTGAGCCACTCCCTGAATGACAGGTTCAGCGGCATCGCCAGGTGCCGCATCGGACCAAGAGGGGCGACGGCCCTTGGCAGTGCGACCGTACAGCGTGAATTGGCTCACTAGAAGTACCGGAGCCTCCGCGTCGATGACGCTAGTTTCACCGTCGAGGATGCGCAGTTCCGCAATTTTGCGGGCCATGGTGTCCATACGCTCGGCCAAGGACGGGCCAGTGGAGTCGGTGTTCGAATCGGCTTCCACGTCCTCACGGGATACACCAACAAGAGCCAGAATTCCTCCGGTATCTGCACAGTTAATGGCGCCTACGATGTCATCGTCGACGGTGACGGAGGCTTCGGACACGCGGGTCAGTACAGCGCGCATACTTTAAGGTTCCTTTCTACCTTGGTGTTCACTCAGCCCGGGGCCTAATCGGTGTTGCTAAAAGCCAGCAGTTCTGTGGGGATGAGCAAGCCGTGACGAATGAGGTCGACGATGGCGGGAAGGGCGGCGTCGACAAGCGCAGCTTCGTCATAGCCTTGCGCCGCGGCGTAGAGCCCGATGGTTTCGCCGATGCTCAAGCCCTGCGGGTTCAAGCCTGCAACGATGGCGGCCAGGTGCTCATCGATGTCATGCTGCCAGCGTGGGCCATCGGTCCGGGTGAGGCGCAACGCGGCGCGCTCAAAACCCATGCCTATCTCGGTATCGGGTAGGGCGATGTCCTCACGGGCCACGCCAGGGCGTAGCTGCACGTGTTTGGTTTCCAATTCACCAGGCACCAGACCGCGCAGCCACTCCACACGGGCAAAGTATTCCTCAACCTCCGGGCCCAACGGATCGACGACGGGTTGGGACATGTCTTCAGCCAAAATGTCCGAAGGCTCATCATCCCCAATGCGCTGGATAGCCACGAAACCAAATCCGATACCAGTGACCTCATTGTCGTGGAAATGCTGCAGCCATTCGCGCGAGCGGGCTCGGCCCTCAGCGCTGCGGACATCGACGGACTCATCGGTGAGCCACGTGGAGACATACAGTGCGGGATCGGCAACGTCACGCTGAATGATCCACGCTGCCACTCCGGTGTCCGGCAGCCACGAGGCGACGCGCTGCTGCCAGGACTCCTCACCCTGGTGCACCCATGCGGCTAACAGGTGGGCCGTGCCACCCGGGTTGAGGTGCTCGGTAACCTGCGAAACGACAAGTTCACTTGCACCATCGAGGTTAAGCCCCGAATCGCGATAGACATGGCCGACCTCCGGCAGGCCCACAACAAAGGGTGGGTTAGCCACAATCCGGTCGAAACGCTCGCCAGCTACGGGCTCGAACCAGGAACCACCCCGCAGATCCACGCGTTGAGTCGCCCCGGCAGCCGTGACTGTGGCGCGTGCTAGGTCGAGGGCGCGTTCATGGACATCCGTGGCCACAATGCGTTCGGCAGAATCCAGCTGACCCAACAACTGCACTCCAGAACCGGTGCCCAGATCCAGCACAGAGCTCACAGGGGACGTCGGCGTTGAATGCAGCAGGGAGAGGCTGGCCGAGCCTACTCCCAGCACATGATCGGGCCCCGGAACATGATCAACAAGGGAGGCATCAACATCAGAGAACACCAGACGGTTGCGTCCCACGATGACATGCGGGCGGATGTCGTAGGCCACGAACACGGTTCCGTGTTCGTCGGTTTCGGCCACCCCCGAATCCAGAAGCTTGGCGGCCAAGCGGGCCCCAAGGACATCAGACAGAAGAGTCGCTGGCACGTGCTCGTGCAGTACGAAGATACGGATGAGGTGATCTAGGTCAGAATCACCGCTCGTGCCTAGTGCTACAGCTGCAGGCTCTCCGCGGTGTAAAGCTTCGGTGTACTCAGGACCTAGATGCCCAGCGATGCCGTCGGCCGTAAAACCCGCGCTGCTAAGCGCGTGGGCCAGCTCCGTGGCCACCTCCGCGACGGGGTGATCCGGATTCATGGCTGGGCCGAAGGGTGAGGAATCATGCGTGGTCAAGATCAATCCTTACATTCAGTAACGAGCTGGCTATTCATCATCATGGTCAATCGTGTCCGGTGTCGAGGCCTGCTGAGCGTCAGGCAGCGCTCCGCGTGCACGCTGCTCCAGTTGCTCCCGCTGAGCTTGCGCCATCTGGCGTGCCAGAGCAGGTTTGTACACCGACTTTTCACGCTTGTCTTTCTTCTGTCCGCGACTGTTGCCAATGACGACGGCAATCCATGGCAGGGGAAAAGTAACGGCTACGACAATCGCGGCCGGAATCCACCATTGCCAGGCGTAGGCCATAATTCCCGCAAGGATAAGGGAAGGAATACGCAAGAACTGCAGCACAAAATAGATAACCTCGCGGCGATGCCGATCCTGCCCAGGGGCGAGTTTGGCCGAGGTGATGAGGTGGGTTTCACGCCCAAACACTCGGCCACGTTTCCGCCCCGATTGTGGGGATAGGTCTGCGTTATCGCGCGAGTTCGTTGGGGTCATGCTCACTAGGGTAGCGGGAGGACTCGCCAACTTCGATACCGATACGGCATGATAGGGGGCGTGAGTACGACGACTAAGACTATTGAACGCCCAGATGTTCGTGAGGATACGTCCACGGGTGATGACACCCCGAAGTTCTTTCACTACGTCAAGAAGAACCAGATCCTCGATTCCGCGGTCAACGGAAAGTACGTCGTTGCCCTGTGCGGCGAGACCTTCCCGGTGACCAAGCAAGCCAAGCCTGGTTCACCCGTGTGCCCTGACTGCGAGCGCGAATACAAGAGCCTGCGCCGCCGCTAGAACGCCTCCGTTCCCTGCACGGAGCATCTGGTTGTCAGGTACGAGGGAACGCGCTTCGGGTTTAAGCAGTCCACACGAGGCTTACACCTGCGCAGAAAAATCAACACAGTTTCGGGATTCTGGGATAACTAGAGGGGGATAGTCGCTGACCGTGTCAACACAGTCATCAGCACAAAGATTTGCCAATAGCGGTTCTTTGCGTGTGTGGCAGCGCGCGGCACTGGAAAAGTTCCTTGCCACCAAGCCGAAGGATTTTATGGCGGTGGCAACACCGGGCGCAGGTAAGACCACCTTCGCCCTGCGCGTAGCCACCGAACTCATGGCGGACCGCACCGTCGAGCGCGTCATCGTGGTCGTACCAACGGAACACCTCAAGGTGCAGTGGTCCGAAGCTGCCTCCCGCGTGGGGCTGGCGCTAGACCCGAAATTCACCAACTCTTCTGGCGTGAATCCTGCCATGGATGGAGTCGTGGTGACCTACGCACAGGTGGGTATGCACCCCTACAAACACCGCGCGGTGGCCTCGGCGCGGCGCACGTTGGTGATCCTCGATGAGATTCACCATGCAGGTGACGCGAAGAGTTGGGGTGACGGTGTGCGCGAGGCTTATGACGACGTCGAACACCGCCTGGCCTTGACGGGTACTCCCTTCCGCTCAGATGATTCGCAGATTCCGTTTGTGCGTTATGAGGAAGATGGGGAAGGCCACCTTGTCTCCCGCTCCGATCACACGTATGGCTATGGTGATGCGCTTGCCGACGGCGTCGTGCGCCCCGTTGTCTTCCTCAGCTACTCGGGTGAGTCCCGGTGGCGTGATAGTGCCGGCGAGGAACACGCCGCGCGCCTAGGAGATATCCTCAACCCGGAGCAGACCGCCCGCGCTTGGCGCACGGCCCTCGACCCCAAGGGCGAATGGATCCCCACCGTCTTACACGCTGCGCACACCCGGCTGATGCAGATGCGCCGCAATATGCCGGATGCCGGTGGACTCGTCCTCGCTACCGACACAACGACGGCACGCGCCTACGCCAAGATCCTCAAACAGATCTCCAACACACCGGTCTCGGTGATTCTGTCTGATGACCCGGGCTCCTCGGCACGCATTGCTGAATTCTCTGAGTCCACCGATGAGTGGATGGTGGCTGTGCGCATGGTGTCTGAAGGTGTTGACGTTCCCCGCCTCGCCGTGGGCGTGTACGCCACCTCCGCCTCGACTCCGCTCTTTTTCGCCCAGGCCATCGGTCGCTTTGTGCGCTCCCGCATGCCGGGCGAAACCGCTTCCGTCTTCCTGCCCTCCGTGCCCGTTTTGTTGGGCTTGGCCGAGAACATGGAGAAACAACGCGATCACGTCCTGGGAGGGGAGAAGAACCCCGACAAGGAAGGCTGGGACGATGAGCTGCTTGCCGACGCCAACCAGAAGAAGTCCGAACCTGACGTGCTCGAACCCTCCTACGAATCCCTTGGCGCCGAAGCAGAATTCTCGGGTCTGCTCTACAACGGCTCCCAGTTCAACACAGGGGCCATCACCGATGAGGACGAGGACTTCCTCGGAATTCCGGGACTCCTTGACGCTGACCAGGTCAAGGATCTCCTTCGCAAGAAGCAGTCGGAAGAAATGGACCGCCGCGAGGCAGAGGAGAAGGCGCGCCGGGCTGCAGAGGCTGCCGCGGAGCAGCGTCGCAAGCTCTATGGCACTCCGCATGCCCCGAAGAATCGGGCAGCAGGGGGTGCTGGGGGGACGTCGCCAAGCACTGCGGGTTCCGACGCTGGCGTTGTTGACGAGATCTCGGCCCTACGTAAGGAGCTCAACACAGTCGTGTCGATCACTGCTCAGCGCACTGGCCGTCCCCACGGCGCGATTCACACGGAGGCGCGCAAGGCCTGCGGTGGGCCGCCCACCGCGTTGTGCGACGCAGACCAGTTACGCGAGCGAATTGACTATCTGCGGAAGTGGTGACGCCTATCTAAGGCACTGGAAGATGGTGCAGAGGTATCTCAGGCCCCACGAAATGAACGGTGTTACTTATTGTATCGCGTGTAAGCTCGGCATCATCCTGAACATGTGCCACAGGGCAAAGAAACTCCAAGGAGATGGATGATGAAAAAGCTCATCAACTCACCTGAGAACGTCGTTGCTGAATCGGTTGAGGGGTTTGCCCTCGCACACAGCGACATCGTCACGCGCGCGACGGATCCGCTTTTCGTTGCCCGTAAAGACAAGAAGAACGACGGCAAGGTCGCGATTGTATCGGGAGGTGGCTCTGGGCACGAGCCGCTCCACGCAGGATTTGTGGGGCACGGCATGCTGGATGCCGCTGTACCGGGGGCCATGTTCACCTCACCGACTCCTGATGCCATCCAAGCTGCTACCGAAGCGGTCAATGCAGGCGCGGGTGTGCTTTACATCGTGAAGAACTACACCGGCGATGTCCTCAATTTTGACACAGCTGCCGAACTCGCAGAGTTCGATGACATTGAGGTTAGCCAGGTCATTGTCGATGATGACGTGGCTGTTGAAGACTCCACGTTCACCGCCGGTCGCCGTGGCGTCGCTGGCACCCTCCTCGTGGAAAAGCTAGCCGGTGCCGCGGCGGAGCGCGGCGATGACCTCGCTGCGGTGACTGAGGTGGCAAAGAAGGTGGTGGAGAACACCGCTACCATGGGCGCAGCACTGACGGCCTGTACCGTCCCGCACGTGGGCAAGCCGTCCTTCGACTTGGGTGATGACGAGGTTGAACTTGGCGTTGGCATCCATGGCGAGCCCGGACGCAAGGAAATCCCGCTTGTTTCCGCTGATGATGTCACTGACCACCTCTTGGACCCGATTGTGGCGGACTTAGAACTCAAGGAAGGCGAGCGCACCATCGTCGTAGTGAATGGTATGGGCGGCACTCCAGCCTCCGAGCTCTACGTGGTCTATCGCCGCGTGTCTCAGCGCCTGACGGAGATCGGCGTGACAATTGAGCGCTCTCTCGTGGGCAACTTCGTCACTAGCCTTGACATGGCGGGCTGCTCTGTCAGCATCATGCGCGCTGACGACGACGACCTTGCCCTTTTCGACGCCCCCTGCCACACCGCTGCTCTACGCCAAGGAGTGTAACCATGACCAACCTTTCAACTAACTGGGCACAGGCGTGGATAAATAACTGTGCTGCCGCTGCCCACGAGCACCGCGAGGAGCTCATCGAACTTGACCGCGTGATTGGTGATAGTGACCATGGCGAAAACGTCGACCGTGGCTTCCGAGCCGTCGTTGGCGCAGTGACCGACGAGACCGCCGCGGACGGCTCCACCGTCGCTGAAGTGCTCAAACTCACCGCTAAAACCCTCATGTCCACGGTCGGCGGTGCATCCGGCCCGTTACTGGGCACAGCATTCCTGCGTGCTGCCAAAGCCGCTGGTACCGGTGACCTCGACGCTCCGACAACAGCAAGCATCATCGAAGCTGCGCTGGAGGGAATCACAACTCGCGGCAAGGCCACAGAAAGGGAAAAGACCATGGTGGACGCGTGGGCACCAGCCGCACGCGCCGCCCGTCACGCGGCCGACGCCGGCCACAACCCCGCGGAAGTTCTGCGCGCTGCAGCAGAGGCTGCAGCGGAGGGCGCGGAGGCCACTGTCCCGATGGTTGCCACCAAGGGGAGAGCATCCTACTTGGGCGAGCGCTCGGTTGGGCATAAGGATCCAGGTGCCGCATCCACGGCTCTCTTCATTGCCGCGGCGGCCGATGCTGCCGAGACCGCGGGACAGGAGACGTAGCCATGGCCCAGCCAATAGTAGGACTTGTTCTGGTGTCACACTCGGCAAAGCTCGCAGAAGGCTTGGCGGAGCTTTCGACCCAAATGGCGGCCGATGTCACAATCCGCGCTGCCGGCGGCCTCGAGGGCGGCGGAATCGGCACGTCGTATGACCTCATTGAAGGAGCCATTAACGAAGTCCTTGGACAAGACTTAGGTGTGGTTGTGCTCACTGACTTGGGATCGGCCACGATGACTGTGGAATCTGTACTTGAGTTCCTAGAGGATGACTCGGTTCGGTTTGTTGATGCCCCGTTGGTGGAAGCAGCCATCGCTGCTGCTACCGCCGCCCAGCAAGGTGACGATCTAGACGCTGTGTCCGCGGCCGCAGGAAGGGCAATCGAGGTTTTCGCTGCGCCACAGGACGCCAAATCTGCAGAAGCAGATAGTGAACGTGGAACGAACAGTGACGGTGAGTATTCCCGCGCAGTGACGGTGACCGATGAGGCAGGACTCCACGCCCGTCCCGCGTCGAAGGTTGCTGAGATCGCCGCGGAGGCTGAGGGCGACATCACCATTGCCTTCGGCGGTGAAGAAGCCGAGGCAGACTCGGCGATGATGCTGATGTCGCTCGGTGCCACTCAAGGTGCTTCCATCACGGTGAGCGGTGCTGTAGGGGACAAGGAAATCATCGATCAGATTGCCGATGCTATCGCAGCTGGTCTCGACGATTAGGCTCACGACGCGACATCGGATCTGCAGGGGAGAACCAGAGCAGTGGGCAACGTCCCCCGCAAAGAAGGAGACCTCCTGCATATTTACCTAAGGCGTGATGCGTAACCCAGCAGCGTTCTCTTGCAGGTGTTGAACCCAACGCGCCGCCGCAGGAGGATGCGTACTCAGCTCCGAATCCGTGGTCGTTGCAGGCGCTGGTGCTTGTGTTCACCTCCTTGTTGTTGGGATTTTTGTTGTTGGGATTTTGCTCTCAGTGCTAACAACTGGGCCAGGAGTGGGTGCTGCCGCGCTAGCTGTCGTGACCCTGCTCCCTGCCGAAGGCCGTCGCCCCGAGGACACGCCACTACTCATGGCGATGCTGGCATTGATCATTAGGCTGGGTTGGACCGCGATTGACCCCTTTGCCCATATGTTCATGATTGGGCTGTTGGGGTTACAGATGTGGGCCCTGGTGCCCATTGACCACCGAGCCTCGGTACTCGTGAGGGAATGCGAAAAGCGGCGAAGAAGCTGTCGCATCTTCGCCGCAAAATTTTTGAATGTCGTGCTTGTCTAGTCCAGGTAATCGCGCAGGACCTGGGAACGCGATGGGTGGCGTAGCTTCGACATGGTTTTTGATTCGATCTGGCGAATACGCTCGCGAGTAACGCCGTAGACTTGACCGATTTCGTCTAAAGTGCGCGGCATGCCATCGGTGAGGCCGAAGCGCAAACGGACAACGCCTGCCTCACGCTCGGAAAGCGTAGTGAGCACGTCCTGGAGCTGGTCCTGCAACAAGGTGAACGACACTGCGTCGACTGCAATCACAGCCTCAGAATCCTCGATGAAGTCACCCAGCTGGGAGTCGCCCTCATCACCAATGGTCTGGTCCAAGGAAATAGGCTCGCGAGCGTACTGCTGGATCTCCAACACCTTTTCCTCGGTGATGTCCATTTCCTTGGCCAGCTCCTGCGGAGTTGGCTCACGGCCCAAATCTTGCAGCAGCTCGCGCTGAATGCGGCCAAGCTTGTTAATGACTTCCACCATGTGAACCGGAATGCGGATGGTGCGGGCCTGATCCGCCATAGCGCGGGTAATGGCCTGACGGATCCACCAGGTGGCGTAGGTAGAGAACTTGTAGCCCTTGGTGTAGTCGAACTTCTCCACGGCACGGATGAGGCCCAAGTTGCCCTCCTGGATGAGATCCAGGAATGCCATACCGCGGCCGGTGTAGCGCTTGGCCAAAGAGACGACCAAGCGGAGGTTGGCCTCGAGGAGGTGGTTCTTCGCCTTGCGTCCATCACGAGCAATGGCGCGCATGTCACGCTTTTCCATAGGGGAGAGCTTGGCGCCCTTGTCGCCCTCAGCTCGCGCCTTTTCCATCTGCTCCATGCGGTACTGGGCATAAAGTCCAGCCTCGATACGCTTTGCCAGGGAGACCTCCTGCTCAGCGTTCAGCAGGGCAACCTTACCGATCTGCTTGAGGTAGGCACGAACCGAGTCTGCAGAAGCGGTTAACTCTGCGTCTTTGCGCGCCTGGCGCAGAGCAGCAGACTCGTCTTCATCCCAGACAGAGGATCCATCGTCCTCGTCCTCATCGGAGTCCTCACCGTCAAGGTCTTCACCTTCATCGCCGAACTCGTCATCATCATCGATGTCATCGCTGTCCGGGTCGAAGTCCATGTCGGCGTCATCGGCCGCATCAGTATCCAGTTCGTCGGTTTGATCCTCGAGGAGGTCATCCGAAGACTCGAGTGCCTCAGTGTCAGCGTTGTCCTCTGGCGAGGTTGCCTTCTTGGCCGCAGACTTACGGACAGTCTTCTTGGCTGTCTTCTTTGTCGCCTTCTGCGCAGACTTGCGAGTGGTTTTCTTAGCCGTCTTTTTCGCCGTCTTCTTGGCGGTCTTTTTGGCTGTCTTCTTCGCAGTCTTTTTAGCCGTTTTCTTTGCCGTCTTCTTAGCGGTCTTTTTTGCCGTCTTCTTGGCGGTCTTCTGTGCAGGTGCAGATGCCTCGGAGGTGCTCTCGCCTTCACCGAGTACCTGGTCTGAAGAATCAGTGGCTGCCACGTACGCCCTTTCGACTTGCTCTCTAGGTGGAAAATATGGGGAAGCGCAAAGTCATCGCAACTAGTCCCCGATGCTAGCCCGCCTCCACGATGAGCAGGAGAGGCGCGCCGCTGAATAATGGGTAATCGACAGCCCAGTATAGATCATTTCCGCTTATAGGCGGTGACTGGGGTCAACTGAGAAAGTTACAGGCAGTGCTTGTTATGGTCGGATTCCTTCCTTTGCTGCCATAGCGGCGCCAACAATACCGGCGCGATTGCGGAGCTGAGCTGCAACAACTGGGGTGTCGATGCTGAGGTACTCGCCCCACTTGTCAAATTTTCGGGAGATTCCACCGCCGATGATGAAGGCCGAAGGGTTGAACAACGCTTCGTAGTCGTGGAGGACGCGGTTAACGCGCTTGGCCCATTGTTTGGTTTTTAGTTCCTCACGATCCTTCACTGCGGACGATGCCTGTTGTTCTGCTTCTTTTTCTCCCACGATCAGGTGGCCAATTTCCGTGTTGGGGAAGAGTTGACCATCTAGGAGGAATGCCGAGCCGATGCCGGTACCGAGGGTGAGGAAGATGACCGGGCCGGTACGTGCGATGTCATCGCCGTAGGCAACTTCGGCGAGACCGGCTGCGTCAGCGTCATTAAGTACGGTGAAAGGAGCATCAAGGTATGCGCCAAATAGCTCTTGAGCGTCGATGCCGATCCACGACTTGTCAATGTTTGCGGCACTGCGAATAACCTGATTCTTGACCACAGACGGCATAGTGATGCCTACAGGGCCATCCCAGCCTTTTTCAGAGACGATGTGGGCGATAACTTCGGCCACAGCTTGCGGGGTAGCAGGTTTGGGCGTGGCAATTTTGAGGCGGTCGCCCACGAACTCACCTGTGGCGAGGTCGACCTCCGCCCCCTTAATGCCGGAGCCTCCGACGTCGATTCCGAAAGAGTGGCCTTCATGGTGAGGTACGTCGTGCTCTGAGTGTTGCGCAGTCATGGTTTCTAGTTTAGGCACGTGGACTCGCAGATGTGTGCAGATGGTATCCGCAGTGGTGGTATCGACGACAGTGAAAATCGATAGTGAAAGGCGACAGTGAACGTGGAACATCCTCCACTGTGAGGTGGATCAAGGGAAATATCCTGTGAACATTAAAGGCCACTTTTATAACCGATACGCTGGGGTAATGTTCTGTGTGAGCAGGGCGGGGGTGGAGAGATTGCCTCCCCCGCGGCGAGGCGAGTGTGACACAGGGGCGCTCGTGGTTTAGTATGCCGTCGATAAATACACATTCCTATCGATCTGACTCACAGGGGCAAACACTATGGCCACCGATTACGACGCACCGCGTCGCCGCGCTGAAGACGAGCTCGAGGCTGATTCTCTCGAGGGCCTGAAGGCAGCGGAAAATGACAACAACGGCATGGATGATGACGGCGAGATTGTCGAGGCTTTCGAGCCGCCGTCAGTAGACCTCACCGGTGAAGAACTTAACGTCACCGTCGTTCCTCGCAAGGAAAACGAGTTCACCTGCTCGGTGTGCTTCCTTGTCCAGTCCAACAAGCGCTTGGATCACGAAGAGGACGGCGAGCTTATCTGCATGGACTGCGCCTAAGCTTCGTTTAGTTCCCAGTCTCCGCGTCGTTCGTTGCTGAGGCGAAGCGGCTACGTTCCAGGCCCGTTGGAGGAGCGGCGAGAACTAGTTCGCTGCCGTGGGGCGTGCCTGCTCGGGAACAAACGCAGCAAGCAGTTGCTCTGGGTTCTTTGAATTGATGAGCCAATAAGGGGTGGGGTCTTCGGGGTCATCGAGCACGAGCATGACGTGTTCTGGTACCCAGCCGTGGGTGACAATGAATGCGGCTGGATCCAGCTGTGGTCCCAGTGCATTGCGACGCGCGGTAGCCGGAACCGTGGTGCTGCGTGACACCACGTCGTGCGGCAGTTGTGCATCTTTGACAGTCAACCAGCGCGTGCCGTCGGTATCCCGTTCCACTTGGACGACGGTATTTGACCATGTCAGCAGAACCCACACAGCGATGGCGGACAGCAGAATGGCGGGAATAATCACCCACAGAATGCCACGGTTTAAGCTAACCGTGGCGACGCTGATCACCACAACGAAGGCTGCCATCAGCCACCAATACCACGGCACCCACTGGCGCTCGCGGTAAAGAACGGTCGGGGAATCAGTAGACGAAGTCTGCTCGGCAGGCGAGGAACTGGAAGTCATGGCCACAGATTCTAGTCATTCTACGGTGGTGCGGCCTAACACCCCGGGCAGTACTGCATGGTGTAGCTCGAGAGAAGAGGAACAACAGAACACCGAGGCCCCTAGCACGTGGGGCCCAGGCACGTGGGACAAGGTAGGCTGGGCCGAGTGAATGAGCAACATCCTCTCGTAGATCCGGCAAGTCCCTTTGGTGATGTCAAGGTCAAGCGCCTGGACAAGGAACTGCCGTTGCCTAAGCGCGCACACCGCGGTGACGCAGGCGCTGACCTGTACGCAGCTCACGACGTCACCTTGCGTCCAGGTGAGCGCGCTCTCGTAAGCACCGGTATTGCCCTTGCTTTGCCACTAGGCACGGTAGGTTTGATCCATCCGCGCTCCGGTCTTGCTGCCAAGCATGGAATCTCCGTAGTGAACACTCCTGGCACGGTTGATGCTGATTACCGTGGCGAGATTAAGGTGTGCCTCATTAATCACGATCCCGCGGAGACCTTCGAGGTCGAGCGCGGCATGCGCATTGCGCAGCTTGTCATCCAGCGCGTGGAACTCGTGGGCTTCAGCGAGGTCGAGAAGCTTGATGACACCACGCGCGGCGACGGCGGCTACGGCTCCACCGGCGTGAACTAGAGATTTTCCTACACGCCCCACACGATCACAGTTCGAGACAACACGAAAAACAGAAAGGCGCAGAGAATGGCGATGTGGCCCTTTGGCAAGAAAAACAAGGACGACGACAAGGACGCTGGCATCCAGCAGAAGGAGGCTGCCCAAGAAGCAGCAGTCCCAGTAGCAGAGGAGGCCGACGTTGCAGCTTCCCAGGAATCTTCCGCGGCGACGGCCGGCACTGCTGCGACAAGCGCAGCAAGCTCCACTGGGTCGCTTGGTGACGATGATGATGCACAGGGCCCAACCGTCAAGGCTGTGGCTCACGACGCCGTCAATGGCGAGATGGGCCCCTACGATGGCGATACCGTCGATATCGCCGACTTTAACTTTGAGGATTTTTCGGTAGGTTTACTGGACCTTGGTTCAATGCGTATCCCGCTGCCGAAGGCATCTCAGGTTCAGGTGGAGATGGGGCAGGATGGCCCTCGCATGCTCCACATTCTCACCCCGCACGGCCGCATGACGCCAGTTGCCTTTGCTGCGCCCCGCACTCCGGGGCAGTGGGCAGAGTCCGCATCCGACATCATCAATGGCTTGGAATCTGATGGGTTCAAGGCGCAGCTGGACGATGGTCCATGGGGTTCTGAAATTGTGGGGACCAGCGACAAGGGTGGTATCCGCATCATTGGTGTGGAGGGACCACGCTGGATGTACCGCCTGACTCTGGCCGCACCGGCAGGCAAGGAAGAGGAGCTCGCGCAGCTAGGCCGCGAGGTTGTTGCGCGTACGTTCATCTACCGTGGCGAGGATCCTATTCTGGCCGGAAGCTCCTTGCCGGTGATGCTGCCGCAGCAACTGGCTGATCAGGTAAAGCAGGCGCTCCAGCAGCGCCAGCAAGAGGCGGACGCTGCTAGCACTAGTGACAGCGCAGCCCAGGAGGCTGCAGCACACGCTGAGAACGAAAGTCCGGCAGAAGCACAGGCTCGCGAGCAGCTGCGCGATCTCGACGGTACTGACAAGAACTAATTCCACCGATAAGGATTACTCACACACGTGACTACACCGAATCCTGGCTTGGGCGGGTCGCCGCCAGAGCGCGAGCCGAACGCACACCGTGAACCGGCAGAGTCTCACGAGGAAGCGACGTCATCGGTCGCCGCCCAAGGCTTAGAAGCAGATAACGCTACAGGGGAGACCGAGGAAGAACCCTCGCTGTTGGAGCAGATGGGAGGTCTCACTGGCCTCGTTTCAGCAACTCTTCCGGTTCTTGTTCTCATCCCCGTTAACAATGTGTGGGGGCTGGGGCCGGCACTTATTGCGGCGCTAGGCGTCGCTCTGCTCATCAGCGTGTGGCGCCTCGTGCGCAAGGAAACCCTGCAGCCGGCGCTTTCTGGCTTGCTGGGGGTGGGTATTTGTGCCGCAATCGCTTGGTTTACCGGGGATGCTAAGGGGTACTTCCTGTACGGCATTTGGATGTCGCTTGTGTTGTTCATCATTGCGGTCATCTCCATTGTTGCGCGCTGGCCGCTCGTTGGCGTTGTGTGGAAAGGCCTCAACGGCGATGACATGAGCTGGCGGACGGTCCGCAAGGCCCGTCATGCTTACGCGTGGGCCACGGCTGGCTGGGCCGTGGTGTTTATCGCCCGCTTTGTAGTGCAGCGCGCGCTCTACGCCGCCGACGCAACGACCACCTTAGGCATAGTCAGAATCCTCATGGGCTGGCCATTGACCGGTGTAGTGACCCTTCTCACCATCTGGATGGTGCGCCGCGCTAACGCTGCTGTTGAAGATGCAGAAGGCGCAACGACTGAAGACCAACGTAAGGACAGCGACAGTAACGGCAAGGAGACCGTCGATGAGTGAAACTGAGGCTGCCGTGAACGTAAGCACGGGAGAGTCCTTTGACATCTCCATTGAGCGCATGGCACACGGCGGGGTGGGAATTGGCTCAGCCCCAGACGGTCGAGTGTGTTTCGTCGCGGGAGGATTTCCTGGAGACCTCCTCACTGTCACTGCCCGCAAAGTGAAGAAATCTTTTGTGGAGGCTGACCTCACCGCCGTCGTGAAGCCCGGGCCTCATCGTGTTGAGTCATCCTGCCCTGCAGCAGAGCGTGGAGCCGGTTGCTGCGATTTTGCCGAATTGGATCCGGCCGTAGAGCCTGAAATCAAGGTTGAGGTCTTGCTCGACCAGTTGCGCCGTGTTGCACGCATCGAAACCACCCCGGAGGTTGACAGCATCGACTTGGAGCCCCAGAGGGGATGGCGTACGCGGGTAAGGCTGGGCGTCGACAAGCACGGGCGAGCCGGAACCCGCAAGCGCGGTTCCACTGAACTCATCACGGATGTGGCGTGTACGCAGTTGGTGCCAGGGCTTGTCGACGGCCTCGTGGGCCCCAATGCACGTACCTTCACCCCAGGCGCGGAAGTTATTGCTGTCATCGATAGCGATGGCAACCGCCACGTTGTCGAATCACGAAAGGCATCGCGCGGACGCCGAGTGGAAACTGTCCGAGAAGTCATCGAAGCTCCCACCACAGACGTGGTGCAGCGTGCTGACGGCCACGAGTTTCGCTTTCCGCCGACGGCCTTTTGGCAAGCACATGTTGCCGCCCCTGATACGTACACGCGCATTGCGCGTGAATGGCTAGCTGCGGAGGATGCAGACACAGTAGACACTGGGAACGCTGGGGACGCTGCACACTGCACCGCATGGGACCTCTACGGCGGAGTTGGCCTGTTTGTGCCGGCGCTAGCGGAGGTCACGGCGCCGAAAGGTGGACAGACAACGGTCTACTCGGTGGACTATTCGCCGGCTGCCGCTGGGACGCAGCCGGGGCTTGACGGCATCGATGTTGAGTTCCGCACCGCCAAGGTTGAGCAGGTCGCAGCCCAGCTTCCACAGCCGTCCACGGTGATCTTGGACCCACCGCGCACGGGCGCAGGCGCAGACGTTATTACAGCTGTGGCCTCCGCTGCGCCGCGCAAGGTCGTGCATGTGGGATGCGACCCGGCAACCTTCGCCCGTGATCTCGCTTACTGGTCCGAGTGCGGCTACCACCTGCACCGCCTGGCCTTGATCAATGCTTTTCCTGGGACGCATCACTTTGAGACCTTGGCGCTGCTGGTTCCCCAAGCCTAACCGGGGCGCGGAGGAACGTCGGACAATTGCCGTCATGCTCGTGTAAGCGGGTACGGTGGTAAAGAAAAGAACAAACGATGAAGGGGTTGACGGCAGCTCTATGAGCATTCTGGATTCCATTGAATCGCCAGCCGATCTCAAGGCTCTGAGCAAGACGCAGTTGGCTGAGCTTGCGGCGGATATCCGCCAGCGCCTAATTGAGAAGGTCTCCGCTACCGGCGGCCACCTTGGCCCGAACTTGGGCGTGGTCGAGCTCACCGTGGCAATTCACCGTGTATTCGATTCCCCGCGGGATCCCATCGTTTTCGATACGTCACACCAGTCCTATGTTCACAAGATGCTGACTGGCCGAACCGCACAGTTCGACACTCTGCGCCAGAAAGGCGGGCTGTCCGGCTACACCGACCGAGCGGAGTCTGAACACGACTGGACGGAATCGTCGCACGCGTCGGCTGCGCTGTCCACGGTCGACGGCCTCTCCAAGGCCTTTAAGATTCGTGGGGAATCCCACCGCAACGCCGTGGCAGTTGTTGGCGATGGTGCTTTGACCGGCGGCATGTGCTGGGAAGCATTGAACAATATCTCTGCGGATAAGGACCGCAACGTTGTCATCGTGGTCAACGATAACGGCCGTTCTTATTCGCCCACCATTGGTGGTCTGTCTGAGAACCTTGGCCGCATCCGCGCCCAGCATGGCTATGACGAATTCATGGAGTTGGGCAAAAAGCGCCTGAAGTCTATGGGCTGGGTAGGTGAGCGTACTTTTGATGCTCTTCACGCTATGAAAGAGGGCGTGAAGTCTACTGTTATGCCCACTGAGATGTTCCCCGAGCTGGGCATTAAATATGTCGGCCCAATCAACGGTCATGATATTGATGCCGTCGTGCGTGCGCTGAGCTACGCCCGTGATTACGAGGGCCCCATTATCGTCCATACCGTGACGGAGAAGGGGCACGGCTTTGCCCCCGCGGTTAATGAGCCCAAGGACCAGATGCACTCTACGGGAGCGATCGACCCGGTCACAGGCGTGTCTAAGGGACAAAAGCAGCCGGGCTGGACCGCAGCCTTCTCTGAAGAACTCATCAAGGCCGGCCACGCACGCAAGGACATCGTGGCTATCACTGCCGCCATGGCTGGACCTACAGGTTTGGCACCATTCCAGGATGAGTTCCCGGAACGATTCTTCGATGTTGGCATCGCGGAACAGCACGCTATGGCTTCCGCGTCTGGTCTCGCACTGGCCGGTATGCACCCGGTGGTGGCGGTGTACTCTACCTTCCTCAACCGAGCGGTGGACCAAGTGATCATGGACATCGCGCTGCTCAAGTTGCCGGTTACCATTGTGCTGGATCGCGCGGGTGTGACTGGTTCTGATGGCGCATCGCACAACGGCGTATGGGACATGGCACTCATGAGTATTGTTCCTGGTATGCGCATTGCCGCACCGCGCGATGGTGCCCGCCTGCGTGAGCTGTTCAACGAGGCCATTGCTATTGATGATGGCCCCACCGTCGTGCGTTTCCCCAAAGGCAATTTGTTGGATGATACCGACGAGCTGAAGCGTCTGGATGACGGCGTGGATATCCTGCGCTATTCCGACGCGACGGACAGCATTGAGGAGTCTGGCGATGCCTCCCATGAAACCACGGCAACTGACGTCCTCATCGTCTCCATCGGCGCGATGAGCACGCGCTCCTTGGGCGCTGCCGAGCTGCTGGAGGCGCAGGGCTTCAACGTGACCGTTGTAGACCCTCGCTGGCCAGTGCCGGTACCGCAGTCCATCGTGGCGCTGGCTGCCGACCATGACCTTGTTGTCACCGTCGAGGACGGCCTGCTCCGCGGTGGGGTTGGCTCGATGGTGGCCGAGGCACTTGATGCCGCAGACGTGGATACTCCGCTCCACCGCCTCGGCGTTCCGGGAGTGTTCCCAGTGCACGCTAGCCGTGGAGAATTACTCGAGGAATTTGGTCTCACCCCGCAGGGCATCGCGACGTCCATCAGCGAGTGGGTTGAAGTACGCAGCGAGGAAGAAGAAACGTCGAACGAAGCCTAGCCTCGTGCGTTCGCGCTAGCCGCGGAAGGAGTCGAGCCCGTCAGCGATGAGCGGCGTGGCTAAGTCCACTTGCCAGTTGCGCGCACCTTGGGCGTGCAGGAATCCGGGGATATCGTCCAGATCGCGTATCTCGCCGGCAATACCGCCCTCAGGGCCCAAAGCTGCCCACACTGCCGCGCGCACGATGCTGGGTTTGAGAATGAGTTCATAACTCATGGTGAGCTCCTCACCCAGCTCCTCAAAGTCGCTGCGAATACCTTGGTAGAGGTCCCAGAGCTCTGGAAATTCGCGGGTGAAGACAGACTTGGACGGCACTGGGCGGGGGCTGCGCAACGGGGAGGGCCAGTTTTCTTTGGGGCTCGACGTGGCCGTGGTGACGGCATCCAGCCACTGCACGGTGGCGCCACCGCGGCGGCGCGGGAAGCCTTTGATCTTGT
This sequence comes from Corynebacterium sp. HMSC05E07, assembly GCF_001807225.1. Lineage (NCBI taxonomy): Bacteria > Bacillati > Actinomycetota > Actinomycetes > Mycobacteriales > Corynebacteriaceae > Corynebacterium > Corynebacterium sp. HMSC05E07. The sequence continues at coordinate 9,050 of NZ_KV788202.1, read as the reverse complement.
TGATGTCATTGGGCGTGCGAGGAACCCGGCGAGCGATCTCAACGAGAACACGGTGGGGAAGGAGGCGGTTGGGCGCAATGTCCTGGGAGCGTGCGATGGATTCGCGGCGCTGCCACAGCTCACGTGCCACAGCGAGTTGCTCGCGTGACTTGAGGGATGACACGCCTTTTAAATCTCGCCACGAACGCGGCTCTGGGGCGGTGATGTCGGCGTGTTCTGCTGCGATGTGGTCGAACTCCTCGTAGGCCCAATCCAGCTTTTCTTCCTCGGCGAGGATATCGCGCAGCGTCACAGCAAGCTCGTTAAGGAGCTCTACGTCCAACGCTGCATAGTTGCGCCACTGCCGCGGAATGGGGGTTTCGGACCAGTCAGAATCGCCGTAGCCCTTTTCCAGTTCGACGTCGAAAAGCTCCAGCACCATGGCTCCCAAGTTGGGGTGCGGGAAGCCAGCGAAGCGAGCGGCGAGCTCTGTGTCGAAGAGCGTCCCCGGGTAAAGGCCTAGCCATGCCAAGGAGGGAAGATCAGATGGCGCGGCGTGAATGACCCACTCTTGTCCATTGAGGACTGGGGCGAGCGCTGCCGTGAAATCAGGGCGGCGATGTTCAGGGGCGAGCAGGACAGTACCTGCGCCTTCTCGTCGAATCTGGACGAGGAAGGCACGGTCATCAAAGCGATATGCTGATGCGCGTTCGGTGTCGATGGCGAAGGGCCCACTGCCGGCCTCCAAGCGGGCCGCGGCGGCCTGGAAATCGCGCGGGGACGTCAACACCTTCGGCGTGCCGTCGCGAGGAACGCGGCGCAGTTCGGTCATCCCTGGACCTCCTTGGTGAGCTTTCTCGAAGCGCAGTGCTTAGCGGCCGAGCTCGGCCACGCCTTCGGGTGGAAGGCCGGCAACAAGAGCCAGGACCTGTGCGAAGGCCTCCACGTGAGGGGCCAGGTCGAGACCCTCAGCGGTCCACGAGGCGCGCATCTCGAGTTGGTAGGCGTGCGGCGGACCACCAATTTCGCCGAAGCGCACAGAGGCGGTCGAGGTCACCGTGCCACCCAAGTTGGTGTGGCTAGCCTCACGCAGCTCAAGGGATTCGGTGAGCCATTCCCAGGCGACGTCGGGAAGAAGCGGATCCCCGGCAACCGCATCGTCCAAGTCGGCTTGGATGTAGGCCACGAGGCGCATCGCGCCTTCCCAGGCCTCCTCAGCACCTGGATCGTGGAGAAGAATAAGGCGGCCGAAGGCGTCACCCTCAGAGTCCGTAGGAACGATGTCTGCGTCCTGACCCGCGCGCGAGACCTCAAGACCAATGGCGTGGCTAAACGGCGCAAGGCGCTGCGGTGGACGAATGGTACCCAGGGTGATTTCAGGGCGAAGCTGCGCGGCATGAAGGGACTCAACGGCTTCAGTGAAAGCAGCCGGAGTCGTGGGCTCTGTAGTCTGAGAACCTGGGGCGGAGGTGGCACGATCATGCAGGTTGGTCGGTGCCCCTGCCCGGGTGCGCGAAGAAACGTCAGAATTGCTCACGGGGAACAAGGTATTAGCTCTACGCCCGTGGAGGGGGAAGGCGCGCCGTAGGCTAGTGGCGCAAGGCTGGGTCTACAACTTATGATGGATAAGAAATTCAGTCGCTTCCGAGCAAGGAGATTACGCATGTCGAAGGTCAACTTCAACGAGCTCAACAAGGTCCAGCGGTATTCGCAGCACGCGGTATTTCAGGTCATTCCGGGTGCGTTGGGCTCGGAGCGTCACGACGCTATCGCACAGGCGCAGAAGTTCTTTTCTGATCTGGCAGAGACCGGTGTGGTTACCGTGCGTGGTATCTATGACCTGTCCGGCATGCGTGAGTCCGCTGACTTTATGATTTGGTGGCATGCGGAGGAGTTTGCTGATATTCAGAAGGCCTTTGCTGACTTCCGCCGTGAGACCGTCCTGGGGCAGGTTTCCGAAGTGACGTGGGTTGGTAACGCGCTGCACCGCCCAGCTGAGTTCAACAAGTCGCATCTGCCGTCCTTCATCATGGGCGAGGAGCCGGGCGAGTGGATTTCAGTGTACCCATTCGTGCGCTCTTACGATTGGTACACCATGGATGAGGAGAAGCGCCGCCGGATCCTCATGGAGCACGGTATGCAGGCGCGCGACTACCCGGATGTGCGCGCTAACACCGTGCCAGCTTTCGCCTTGGGGGATTATGAATGGATTCTCGCTTTTGAAGCCCCGGAGCTGCACCGCATCGTGGATCTGATGTATCTCATGCGCTACACCGAGGCCCGTCACCACGTGCGCGAGGAGATTCCGTTCCACACCGGCCGCCGTGTCAAGGATGTCGCCGAGCTGATGGAAATCTTGCCTTAAGGCGTGCGAAGGCTACCGTGCGAAGCCGGTGGGAGGTTTAGTCTTCCACCGGCTTTTCTTCAAGGTCGAGGCAGATCGAGTTGATGCAGTAGCGAAGATCGGTCGGAGTATCGTACCCCTCGCCTTCAAAGACATGGCCCAAGTGTGACTCGCAATTCGCGCAGAGCACCTCGATACGGCGCATGCCGAGTGAGTTGTCCTCGCGCTCAATGACTGTGTCGCCGGCAAGCGGGGAGAAGAACGACGGCCAGCCGCAGTGCGACTCGAATTTTTCGGTCGAGCGGAAAAGTTCTGCGCCGCACGCTTTGCAGGAGTACACGCCCTCGGTGGTGGTGTTGGTGTATTCGCCAACGTGTGGCGGTTCGGTGCCGGCTTCGCGCAGGACGTAATACTCTTCGGGTGAAAGCCGCTTGCGCCATTCGGTATCTGCAATGAGCTTAAAATTGGTCATGCTCGGATTTTATCGTCCGCTCTAGGCTGCGGGCCAGTACTGCGCTCTGCTGTCCACCAGCCGGCGACGGACGACGTGGTAACGATAATGAGCAATCCCCAGCCGATAGTGGCGATGAAGACGCTCATCCACTGTGCTGCGGTGGGCATGCTTGACGACGTCCACTCGAACGGCCCCAAGAATAAAATTGCTGCTAGCCATGCACCCCACGAGTGAAATACCGAACGCGTTAGCAGCACCGTGAACATCATGGGGAAGAGCCACATGGAATAGTACTGCTGGCCCAAGGAGGAGAGAAAGAAAATACCGACCATGATGATTCCGGTGGTGCTCAGTGCCCAGAATTCGGGCTCGGAGTCTCGCCAGCGTAGAAGCCCAAGGATGGCTGCAGCGCAGAGCAGGGCGAAGAGCAGCCAGATTGGGTAATAAAGCGTACCTGGCAGATCAAAGTAAGCTCGTACTCCCGGCCAAGACGCGTTCGCGTAGTCGCGGGTGGTGGCTAGGTAAGGGAGAAGGTGCGCGCGGAAGCCTTCCGTGCCGGGAACAAGTGGCCAAGCAATCAGGTTGGTAACTACAGGAACGGTTATGCCGAGGCCCAGTGCCCACCAGCGCTTGTGAATGAGCGCGAGGAAAAGTAGGGGTGCGAATTGGGGCTTAACCAGGATGGCCAGCCCGATGCAGAGACCTGCGGCCCAGCTGTGCCGATCTAGCAGCACGAGGAACGCGGCCATGGCGAGTAATAACAGGCCGTTGATGTTAGTGAAAACAAGGGTGTTGGCAACAGATTCTGTGGCGAAGGCCGCTGCGATGCTGACCGGCCATACGGGCCCGCGCAGACTGCGCCCCACGTAGCGCGTCAGGAGCGCTAAGGCTGCGATGATGGCTGCTGCGTTGGCGAGGATGAAGGCGTAGCGCGCGTGTTCCTCGGACACTGCCCCCATGGGGGAGAGGAGGAGCGTTGCTCCAGGGTTGTAGAGATACAGCGGCTCCACGGAGGAGTAGTCCTGGTCATACACAGGAATGCCCTCCCAGAATCGGCGAATAGCGCGGTAAACCGTGCCGAAATCATCCGTAACCGTGCCGGTAAACGCGAGCACGAAGACTCGGTGAAGCACCAGTATGACGGCGGCCGGCCACGCGGCGGCTGTCCACAGGCGGGCAGTGGTCGGGGAAGGTGGGGCCAGAGAAGTCACGACATGAGAGTTTACGGTGTGGATATGCGCCGGTAGCGCAGAAACACCGTGCTGTCGACGGGTGTGGCGTTCTCCAGCTCCAGTCGTAGTGCCGGGGAGGTGGCAGTGCCGTCTACAACGGGCTTCTCCACGGATGGCGAGATATGTGGATCTATGGTCAGGTAGAGCTTATCCAGTAGCCCAGATTCGATGAACGCGGAGTAGATGGATGGCCCGCCCTCACAGGAGATGCGCGTTGCGCCGCGTTCGCGCAGTGCAGCGATGACTTCGGTGACGCTTCCGGTTCCGGTGCTCACGAGCTCCGCGCCGGCAGCTTCTAATTGCTGTGCTTCGGCGGACGTCATGCGCTCCTCGGGGGTCAGGATAATGGGGCCGCCGGCGACGAACTCTTCGAATCCTGCAAAGTCGAGTGACTGGCTCAATACGGCTAGGCGCGTGCTTGTCGCCGCCTCATATCCCTCCGCCTTCACCGTTCCCGACCCCACCACAGCAACATCTGCCCACTCGCGTAGCGCGGCAAAAAGCTCTCCATCGGCCTCGTTGCCCATGGGGTCGGATGTGCCATCAATAGTGGCTGAGCCGTGCAGCGTACTGACGGCTATGAGGCGAACTCCCTCGCTGTCGGGGCCAAGCAGCGTGTCAATCAATGTGGTGTCACTCATGATGTCCCAGCCTACGTGTTTGGGCGGAACCTTTTGTGTGGTGTCATGTTCGGTGGGTATGAAAACGAGAAAACCGCAGCTAGGCTGCGGTTTAAGCTGTGGTCCTAGCTGGGATTGAACCAGTTATGATGCTAAGGTAGGGGTAGTGATTATGCAGGTCAGAGAGTTTTAACTAGACTCAACTAGCCTAAACTAGACACAATTAGCCAACTTCATATCCACGCAGTATCCACGAAGGGACACCCCCAATGAGCAAGCGCAGTTTCGGCACCATCGAAAAACTTGCCTCCGGTCGCTATCGAGCCAGATTTTTACAACCTGGTACCGCCGCAAGCGATCGCAGATACATCAAAGCACCAACGACTTTCTCAACTATGGGGCAAGCCGACAAGTGGCTAGGTGATGCTCGCCGTGCACTTGAGGATAAAAAGTTAGAGAGTTTCCTTAGCGGTGAGGCTAAGGCGGCTGCGCCCATCAATGAGATACCGACCTTCTTTGAGTACGCAACCGAGTGGATTGAGCAGCGTACAACCCGGCGTGGCAGAGCGCTATCACCTACGACACTGGGGGAGTACTCGCGCTATATCACTACCGGGAAACTCGTCTTTTTTGCTGACATGCGCCTTGACGAGATTAAACCAGCAACAGTGCGCCGTTGGTATGCCAAGGAGTCGAAAGTTCATAAGACATCGACTGCACATCAGTACACATTTTTAAAATCCGTGCTCAAGACCGCCATGGAAGATGAACTTATTGAGAAAAATCCCTGCTTGATTCACGGCGCTTCTGCTGCTCGTACGGGTGTGGAGACAATAATTCCAACAGATGTTCAGCTCGATGCCATTATCGAGCACATGGATCCGCGCTATAAGGGCATGGCCGTTGTCGCTGCTGCCGGGGGTCTTCGCATGGGAGAAATCCGCGCGCTGCGCAAAGAAGACATCACTATCCTTTATGTTCAGGATGATGACAAGAACGACACTGACGAGATTGACGGTGTACTTGTCAGCATTAAAAAATCCTTGGTGGAAGCCAAAAAGCCCCTTGAGCAGCGCAAAAAAGACCAGCTAAAGAAGGGCAAAAACACCGCAATCGCTTCTGTCGAAAAAGACCCGAAGACAGCAACTAGTGTGCGCGTCGTTGAAATTTTTGGACGTGACGGACTCACTCTAGCCGAGCACGTCTTGGGCCTTGATGACGGTAGTTACGTCTGGACAGCAGCAAGGGATCCTTCAAAGCCTGCTAATTACGCAACCGTCAGTGGTCTATGGCAATCAGCGTGCAAAAAAGCTGGATGCCCAAATATCAAGTTTCACGCCTTGAGGCACTATGCCGGAACCCGATTTGCGCAGCGTACAGGAGCGACACTTAAGGAAATTATGGCTCGCCTAGGTCACACTTCTGTTTCTGCCGCGATGCGCTATCAACATGCAGGTGACCGTATGACAGATCTCGCCCGCAAGGCTGCACGGGAATAAACATCTCACGCGTGTGTGTAGGTGGCCAGGGCCCTGGCCACCGACAAGGACGGTGATATCAACACTCTCAATCTTGACATGGAGACCATAATGAATACTCCTGCTGCACGAGATACCTACTCTACCGAAGGCCCCACGCGTGACATCCCGCAAATCTGGGTCGGCTGCATGCGCCACCGCACCCCACTAGGAGCCTGGTTCGACTGCATTGACAGCGGTATTGTTGCTTCAATCACGAGCGATACCGTGCACGACATTTTTCCAGCCTCAAAGTTCCCCGAAGGGTGCAAGAACGTGCTGGTGATGGACACCTACAACATTCCCAACAGCGGTGAGCCCTTTACCCTTGCTCAAGCAGTTCGCTGGGCTGAAGCCTACGAAGAAGTAGGCCATGAAGATTGGCATCCGTACTATGTGTGGTCAAGCTTCTCGCAGTGCATCGTCGATGCTTTTGGCATTCCATGTGTCAGCGACTTCCAAGATGTCTACCAGGGCTTTTATGAGAACTGGCGGGAGTTTATGGGTGAAAAACTGCGCTACATGGATGAGGACGAGATTCCGCGCAAAGACGATGGCAGTATCGACTTCAAGGCGCTATCGCTTAAGCTCAAAGAAACCTACTACCCGCGTGAAGTGGTCTATGAGGATGAGCTTGGCGTGTTCGTCTATCAGATCTACTAGATTAAACCCCTGCTAGCAGCCTTTTTAAGCTGTCTGGCAGGGGTTTATTTTTTCTTTGCAGTTGCAGGGCGTTGTGTCCCGTGTCATACTGCCGCTGTCACTACGTGCGGCCTGCACCCCCGAGGGCCCCGATGACTTCGAAGCACTCACATCAGCTATACTGACCAAAGCAGCATAGCTAACCCCCGACGTGTCCACTGTCCGGGGCCAGGCCCATCACTTCATAAAAAGGAAAACTCCATGAGAAAAGCCATATTCAGAGCTGTAGTAACACTGTGTGTTTCAGCATCAGTCCTCGGGACTAGCTCTTCAGTTGCCCTCGCTGAGGAACGTACCGAATATGTAGTGTCAAACAAATCAGAGAACAGTCTGGGCACGCCACACCTTGAAAGCATTTCCATCCAGCCGCTCTCTGAGGACGGAATCGAGAGGGAAATCGAAACCCCCAACGGAAGCCAATTTGAGTGGTCTATCCAAACTCCCGAATCGAGCCACCAGAGCTCTTTCAAAGTAAAAGCTTCTGGAGATGTGCAACTAGCAGTTGACGAAACCAGCGGAGCGCTCACTGTCAACGTAGACGGTGAGACCCAGGCACTGATTGACGCTCCGTGGGCGCATGGAGCAAATGGGGAAGACCTCGCTACCCACTATGAAGTTGATGGTGACACCTTTACTCAATATGTAGAACCCGCACCAAGCAAATCTGCATACCCTATTACTGCTGATCCCCGTGTAAATTGGGGAAAGATTAGCGGGCACATCTATTTCAGTAAAGAAGAAACTCGCCGAATGGGCGCTAGTACAGCTGCGGCCTTCGCAGTTACGCCTTTTTGGGTGCTCGTTCCGCCTCCAGTAGGAGAAGTCCTCGGAGTATGGTGGGGAGCACATGCTTCCGAAATCTCAGCTTGGTCTGCAGCAGCAATCGCTCAGAATAAATGTCTCGCGCTCAAGGTGGGCGTAACTGGAGGCTGGAATCCTCCTTCCATTGGCGTCTCACCTGAGCACTACACCAATGGGTGTGCCTAGCTCTGAGGAAGTAAAATGCTAACTAAACGAGAAAAAACCCTTAACGTTTTCTGGCTTGTGGTCTTAGCGCTTCCTAGCGTCGCAAATATCTATTCCTGTATTTCTGCAAGCAAAGGCATGCTCTCCATAGCACTAGGGTTCACCTCTTCACTAATTCTTTTTGGTTCCCTCATCTTTTTCATTCAGCAGCATTCGACAGAAAAACCACTGCTTTTCATGAACCGGTCGTTTTTCCCTCTTTTACTCAGTTACGTACCTAGCATTATCGGATATTGGAATCATGGGCTTACTTTGACCACTTTGCTAATTCCGCTTATTGCATATGCGTTCTTTCCTGCCAATGAACGAATCCAGAAATGGGCTAATTCCGGAGCAAACGAAACACCTAAGTGCTAGAGAGCTGTCGCAATCCCCAAAGTTCATCAAGCTAGTTGCGCACCTATAAAGGTGGACTAAGTAGCCAAAATCAGAAAAATCTAAATCTCGGGTAGGCTCCGCAGCCTGGGTGCGCTTCGAAGCGAAGCGTGACCCAACTGCGGCATCTCACGCCCGCGATAAAGCAGCATTCCACCGACGCGCGACAGAACTTCCGCAAAGAAATGAAAAAGGCTGTCCAGGAGCTAAAAACAGTGTGGCCTAGCAACGACATCGAAGCCAACACGGACGGAGTAACCGTCACCAGAACCACCCCATCAGTTCAACAGAAACCACCACGCCCCGAACTCAACTAAGCAGAACACGGAAGACTCGCGCCCTACGGGGCGCTTTCTTTTTACCCAATTGATGTACTGCTTGAGGCCTGCTGCGAGCGCATCATCTGATGCCGCCAGGCGCTTAAGTGAGAGTGGCGAGGTGTTCCAGAAGCGCAGACCGAAGCGCTGTTGAATTTTAAGACTAATTAACGTCGCTTCTGTAGCCTTTGAAGTCTCTTCCTGGACTAGGGCTAGCAGAGCATCCTTTGAGGACTCTAGACGGCCTTCTAGACGGCGCAAAACGGTAAATGGCAGGATGTAGTCGCCATAGTTCTCGCCGGGAAGGATAAGACGCAAATAATCATCGGCTGTCTGCCAGATAGCCGCGTTGAGACTATTGGCAGTCGCTGAGGTCTGCGCGGTCAAGGGCTTTGCAACGTCTGGGGTTGTCATGTGAGTTGAATTTTCTCTTTCGCTCATCGGAGATTCTTTTCTGCCGTTTCGGCGTAGTTGGTAGGGGCAA
>NZ_KV788201.1:7358-39060 GCF_001807225.1 Corynebacterium sp. HMSC05E07 | reverse complement strand
GACACTGCTACCAAATAGCCGGTCGCAACAACGCGTCCGAGCGCTGAAAAGTGGGAGGGTTCTGTTGGTCAATATGCCAGTCTTTCCTATCCGTATAGCCAGTATTCGTGTGATATCTATCGGCTTAATCGCACATGTGAGCGAGTATGTGAGTTATTGTCTTAGCTTCTTTCTAATGTGTAAAGCAGACATCTGAAGCGTTGGGGAATCGGTTCATTGTGGGACGCAAGGGTGTCTACAGCGCAGGATGCAGTTCACAGAAACGGACTGCTGCACAACTCACGAGGGGGAGCCATGAGGTTCTTAGAACAAAAGCCGACAACTTTTAGTAAAGGGCAGATACATCGAATAGGCAGTGCGCTGCGCGCTGGGAAAGAGATCGATGAGGGGCTATACCGGCTCATATTGGTTCAACAGTCTGCCCTATGCGACCATCTTGAGTCCTTGGCCGTGTCAGCGTTGGGCGAATCGGGCGTGCCACTGGAGCGTTCGACAAATGCCGTTGTGGAGCCGGATTCGAATCGTTTCTTCATAGGCTCGAGGGTTAAGACCCGACCAGTGCTTGTTGAGAAACTAAGGAGAATGCCGAGCTTTCCCCTGGAGAGCATCCAGGATTTTTCGGGAGTGCGAATGGACTTTGATGTCTCGCTTTCGGAGCAAACAAAAGTCGCTGAATTACTTGCCCAATACCTTGAAGAGCAAGGCGCTGCTCGCGTCAAAATTCAGGATATGAGAGAAAAGCCGCACTCTGGGTATCGGGCGATTCATCTGCACATTTATTCTCCGGCAGGCCGTGCCGAGTTCCAACTACGTACAGCACTCCAATCACGTTGGGCCAACCTCTACGAACTGGCTGGTGACTTATACGGTCGTGGCATTCGGTACTTGGAGTTTGGTGAGCAAGTACCGCGGCAATTCAATACCCAGGTCCGCTCACTCCATGAGCTTTCAGACGTTGTGTATAAAGTGGAGAGGTATTTCGATGTGCTTTCCCCTCCGTTTGCCGAGCATATCGTCGGAACAGTAGAGCTGCGTGAAGCCCGTTTATTGCGACAAAAGACTTCTACGATGTTGGATAGACTCATTAGTGAGCTCGACAAGCGACGGGCAGACAATGAGTCGGAAAGGAGCGAATAAAATGCCGGCTTTTCTCATCAAGTATCACCGCCCGACGGGTGCATTGAATGTCACCGAGTTTGAAACCTTGACTGAGGCAACCCTTGCCCGCCATGACCTCGATCAAATCAACGATGACCCCGATGTTGAACTCGTTGCTATTGGTGCTAAGAACTTGGAATCCGTCCGGCACACGCATGCGCGTTACTTCTTCCGTGAGAAAACCGCGCCGCCGTACCCTTTCGTGGCTTAAGTCCGGAGGCTCTGAATAGCGCAGCGAGAAGAGTTTAGCTGCGCAGTATCTTCTCCATGGCCTTGCCTTTGGCGAGCTCGTCAACGAGCTTGTCCATGTATCGGATGTTTTGCATCAGCGGGTCCTCGATGTCCTGCACCTTGTATCCGCAAATGCTCCCGGTGATAAGTGAGCGGGACGGGTTGAGATGTGGTGCCTGTTCGAAGAATTCCTTGAGGGTGACCTTCTCCTCTCGCGTCCGCTCTAAGCCCTCAACTGAGTAGCCAGTGAGCCAGGAGATAACTTTGTGGAGCTCGCTGACAGTTCTACCTTTGCGCTCTACCTTGTTGACGTAGTGCGGGTAGATGTCAGCGAAGGGTACGGAAAAGATCCGGTGGGACATGTGGCGCAGTGTATCGATATCGGTTGCCACTGATTCAACCGTGCCACAGCGTGGAAATGGGCATTGCCCATAGGTTCTTGCCCATTGGTAGGACGTCTTTGCCCGTATATAGGACGATTCCTGCGCGGAAGGAAGCGCCTGCAACCTGCTGAAGGTAGCGCAGTCCGGCAAAGTCTTTTGGCTGGATCGACATTGCGGCTTTGACCTCCACACCAACAATGTCCCGGGATCGCGATTCCAACACGAGGTCCACTTCTTTGCCAGTGGACGTACGAAAGTGGAAGAGGCGATAGTCAATCGAAGACCAGGCCTTCTGCTTCAAGAGCTCGTTGGCGACGAAAGCTTCGCAGATACCTCCAGTAATCGTGCTGGAGATATTCATCTCCAAAGCCTCTGGATCGAGTCCTGCAAGGCTTGTAGCAAGTGCGGTATCCGAAAGAAAGACCTTGGGCTTAGAAATAGCCCGCTTCTCTAGATTGGTTCCCCAAGACGGCAACTGGTTGATCAAGAAGACATCACTCAATGCAGTCACATAGGTAGGGACCGAGCGTTGAGGAATATCGAGCGCGCGCCCAATGTGTGCCGCTACAAGCTCGGCAGTTCCCTGTGCTGCCAATTTGTTGAGAAGATTGCTCAAACGGTCGGGGAATTGAATACCGTAGAGCTCAGCAGCATCCTTCGACAGTACTCGTTCAATGTAGGCGTCGAACCAGCGGTGCTGTCGCCGCCGGCTAGCATCTCTAAGTCCTGGGAAACTTGGTGTGCAGAAGAGTTGAAAGTAGTCACTCCGGGAAGGGGTAAAGGCGGGATTCAGCCCTGAATCCCCTAATGACCACACCCGTCCGGCAAAGTCATCGTAGATGCCCAAGCGTTCACCCACGCTAAGGCCGTGAAGACGAATTGTTTCTGCACGGCCAGCGAGAGACTCTTCAGCTCCTGTGAGACTGAGGAGATTGGAGGAACCAGTGAGGACAAAGCGCCCGGGTCGTCGATCTTCCTCTAGTGCGCCTTTGATGGCACGAAAGAGCTCGGGCGCGCGTTGAATTTCATCAATGGCTAGTGTCCCCTCGGGGAACTGCCTGACAAACCCGTCTGGGTCCTCTTGTGCAGATGCCAGCGAAGCGCTCTCATCAAGGTTAAAGAATCTATGCTCTCTATCTTCGAGCAATTGATGAACGAGGGTGCTCTTTCCCACCTGGCGTGCGCCAGAAATAGTCAGCACAGGCGTATCCGACAGGATTTCCTCCGCCAGATCTTGTGCGTTTCTATGTAGAAAAGAATCAGTCATGACACTCAATCTACCTGCGATATTGCGGTTCTGCAATGCCTGTTTTGCCGTTCTGCAAGGGTTCCGTTGCCGTTCTGCAATGCTCTCGTTGCCGTTTGATCACGCCTTAAAACGCCAAAAAGAGGGCACCCGCGGCCGTCGTAAAGGAGCGCGAGGGTGCCCTCTGTGGTGGGGCTCAGGGAGGTGAGCTAGTTCAGTTAGTTCCAGACGGGAGCGTCACCAAGCTGCAGCTCGGAGTAGCGCGCCTCCGGAACCGTGGCGGAGTAGGGCTTGCCCACGGGCTCCCATTCTTGGTCGGAGTTGCAGCGCACGTCCTGGCCGTCCGTGTCGAGCATGGTGAAGCCCCACACCAGCTTGCCCTGGGAGTTGGCCGGCAGCTCATAGGGGCCGACCTCTTGGTTGAGCTTCCAGTGCTGCTCGTTGACGTAAGTGAAACCGTAGGTCTGGGTCAGCACCTTGGCCAGCTCGCCCACGCCCTTGATGGAGCCAGAAACTTCGATGGTCTGCGTGCGGGCCTGAGTCACGGTGTGGCTGACCGGTACAGGTTCATCGTTGCGGTTGGCCACGCTCGTGGCGTCGGTTTGCTTAAACCAGCGGCGGGTAGCGGTGACGTAGGTGCCGTTCTCACCGGGCGTCGAGCAGTGCGTGCCCGGCTTGTGGTCCTCGTTCCAGCGCTGGGGCAGCTCGAAGTCCCCGCCGAAGTCGGCGGCGTGGGCAACAGGAGCGGCCGCCAGCAGGCTCAGTGCGGCAAAGGTGCTCGCGATGGACTTCTTCAGCACGCTTTAGCCCCAATCGTTGTTATCGCGGGTGGAGACCTCGATGTGGCGCTCCTTCGGCAGGGTGGCGGTGAAGGTACCGCCGTTGGGCTGCCAGGTGTTATCGGAACCGCAGATGGTCTTCTGGCCCTCGAAGTCGGAGACTACCCAGCCGGCACGCAGCACGGCGGTCTTGCCCGGAGCGATGTTGTACGGACCAACCTGCTCACCCACCTCGTAGGACTGGGAATCGGTGTAGCTGGAGGAGAAGGTGAAGTTGATGAGGTCCATCAGCTTGAAGTCAACGCCAGCAGACACGTTCCAGGTCTTGGTCTTGGTCTCCGTGATGGAGCGGGTAACCGGCAGCGGCTCGTCGTTGTAGTTGGACACGGTCCAGGAGCCAGCGGAGCCGTCGAAGTAGGTGCGCTTGATCTCTACGGTCTGGCCGGTATCACCCGGGTTGGTGCAGTGCTCGCCGATGGTGGTCGGGTTCGCCGGTCCCAGGTCACGTGCCGGCAGGGCGTTGGCGGCCGGTGCGAGGATGATACCGGAGGCTACGGCCAGGGCAGCAGTGGTGGAAGCAATCTTGGTCTTGAACATGGTGTGGTCTCCTTGGTGGATGTGAGGGGTGAATGTGAGCGGGGGATTAGTAGACAGTCTGGGTAACCACGGGCAGGTCGCGGTACTCGTCCGGGGTGATGTCCTCGGTGCGAGTAGAGCCGTCCTTACCCGTGATGGTGGCCTCAGCCCAGAAACCGCTAGGAGCGGAGGTCTGCTTGTAGTTGGAGGTCAGGCTGTACTTTCCGTCCTTGCCGCAGTGAATCTCGCGGTAGTTGATGCGGGTCATGGTGGTGCCATACTCCACGCGGACGCGCTCGCCCGGGGCAAGGTCGATGTGCTCGAGCTCGGTTCCCACCGGCATGTAGGCGCGTTTGACCGCACCGACGGACTCCAGCCAGCCCTTCGGAATGTCGCCGCGGTTGCCCTGCCAGTTGGTGTACGGCGAGTGCTCAGCACCGACGACGAAGTCCGTGACCGGCGCGTACTCGTAGTCACCCTTGGACCAGTTGAGGAAGTCCGTGGAGTAACCCGGCTTGCGGTAGGTCGGTGTGACGGCCGTGATGTCCAGCGGGTACCAGGAGCTGTCGCCGCCTTCACAGGTTTCGCCTTCCTTAGGCCAGGAGGGATCACGCTGGAGCTCCTCGGAAGGCTGCATGATTTCATCCTTCTTCGGGTCCGCAATCTTTTCCAGGCTCGGGCCGGAAACGGAGGTGTAGTTGCCCTCGATCGGCTTGGAATTGGCGCCTGGGGAGCGGGTGGGAATCTCCATGGCGAGGTCCGAAATCGACCCATCGGCCTTGATGATGTAGGCGAAGGCATAACGCTCGGCCGGGCCTTTGCCGCGGATGACGTTGGCGCCCGGGATGTTCTCCAAGCGGTCATCGTTGCAGCCGACGAACATGGAGATGAAGTCCTTCTCTACCACGCCATATTCCACGCGGAAAGACTCGCCCGGCTTGAGCTTAATGGGGCCGAAGGTTTCCTTCTCCTGCCAACCGTTGGTCATCTTGAGGCCGATATCGGACTTAGCAGTCGTGTCCCATCCGGAGGGCATGGCTGCCTTGGAGTTGGCCTCAATCTTGTGGTTGGTGCCAGTCTCCACCTCAGCGGTGTAGGGCACCTCCTGATCGGTGGTGTTCTTAAACTGCAGCGTGCCATCGCTCAAGTAGCGGCGGCCCGTCTCTGCAAAGCGCCATTCGCGCTCGGCGTTGTCACCGGCCGCGTTACAGCTCTTGTAGAGGTTCGTGATGGGGTAGGCCTGCGGCATGGGCGGAATGTCAGCCGCCTGTGCCACGGGCGCGACAAATGCGGCCGCCGCAGCCGCCGTGGCCGCTAGCGGCGCGAGCGCGCGCAATCCCTTGATGTGCACCTGGATACCGTCCTTAAAGAAAGTTAAAGAATAAAAGCAAGCTTCTTGAAGTCCCGCACAATCCTAAGTTCTGCACAGTGCACTCTCAACGGCGTAAGAAAAATATTTTCCCACTTTGCAAGAAAGTTAGCGTTGTTAAGCCCCCATTTACCAGCGGTGATTTATTCTCACCTGTTGGAATAATTTACCCCCATCTGGGGCTGTTTTGGTTCTGTGCCAAAGTTAAAGACGCTGGCAGGAAGCTTAAAGGTGTATGTATGTCGCTCCCAGACTTTGGATCGCCCCCGGCGTCTCCTATCTGCAAAATCTAGCCCTTAGGCCCTGCGGTGGGGGCAATGCTTGGCGACGTCTCCCCCCTCCCAATCCTGAGAAAGTCACGAACATGCGTGCGTCACCACGGGGGCCCGGTCCGGGGCGCAGGTGAAAGGGTGTGATGCTGTTGGCTTAGAAGAGATCCCAGATGGTGATTCCGAGGATGATGGAGCCGAGGGCGAAGACGAAGTAATTCCACGGATCGCCACGGAACTTCTTGTATTCCTTGACCTTGTGGAACATGTAGACCGGCAAGAGGAAGATGAGGATGGCATCGAAGACGCCGCCCACCAGGTAAATGAGGTCAAGGATGGGCGGATTGAACACGGAGACCAACGTGCCGGAAATGAAGATGACGATGTAGACGATGGTCAGCAGGCTGCGGCGGTTTAGCCGGTTCGCCGTACGCGGTGCTAGGAGCCGAACCATGTAGGCGGTTCCTTCTTCGGCGCCGAGCATGGTGCCGAAGTAGGACGTGATGACGGCGAAGATAACGATCAACGGCGCCAGCAGGGCAAGAACCTGCACGCCGGTGACGTTGGCGAAATAGGACAGAACCGGAAGGTTCTGCTCAGAGGCTTCGCGCATACCCTCAGCGCCCAGCGCGAGCACGCATGACCAGACGAAGAACATGGTGAAAACCACCAGCAACGCGGCGGTGTAGAGCTCAATGCGGGAGACGCGCTTTTCGGTGTTCTCTCCGTAGGTTGGCTGCATGTCCACCGACATCTGTGACAGCGCAGCCATGTGGGAAAAGGAAAACGCAAGCACGGGCAGGATGAGTACTGCACCAAGCAAAATATGGGGCCAGCTGCCGCCCTGGTATTTCACTTCCACGAAGGACTGGAAGTCCCATTGTGGAATGAGATAAATCGACGTCGCCGCAAGCGAGAAGATTAGGGGATAGACCAATGCCTGCGCCAGCCACAGCATGGGCTTGCGCCCGAATGCGAACACGCCGGTCAGAGTACCCACGCACACCACGGAGAGTACCCAGCGGTTAATGGACGGTCCGTGGAGCTGATTAACAATGAAACTATCGATGGCGTTGGTCAACGAGATGGCATAGATGAACACCGTGGGCACGTTGGCCAGGGAATACATCAACGCCACAAAGAGGCCAGTGTTGCGCCCCAGGTATTTGCGCACCAGCTCCAAAATATCCAAGCCATAATCCTGGGCGGGTGCGCCAGCAACAATGCGGGCGTAGGTGCGGTGGGAGAAGTACACCAAGGGAAAGATGATCACCGTGGCAAAGGCCAGGGGCCAGAACCCGAAGGAGCCCGCCTGCAGAGGCAGGAACAGGATGCCGGCACCCATTGCCGTCCCAAACAGCGCCAGCACCCAGTTCAAGGCGGTGCCTTCGGATTTGGGTGCGTCACCGTTCATCAGAGAGGAGTAGGGTACAGCGTTGCCGCTGCCCGTCACGAGAGGCTTGGAATTAGTCATCACCTCTACTTTCTAATATTCGATGGCCTCGCGGATAATCGGGCAGGTCATGCAGTGGCCGCCGCCGCGGCCGCGGCCAAGTTCAGCCGAGCCAATCTCTACTACTTCTATGCCCGCGGCTCTCAATTTCTTATTAGTGTGCTTGTTGCGGTCATAAGCCACCACCACGCCGGGTTCGATGGCCACGACATTGTTGGCGTCGTCCCACTGCTCGCGGGCGGCAGTGTAAGTATCGCCGCCGGTCTCGATGACGTCGAAGGCGCCAATGCCCAGTGCCTTGGCGACGACCTCAAGGAAGGGGGCTGTGGGCAGTTCGACGTCGAACGGCGCCGTGCTTGTTGAGGGATGCAGGACTATCGGCCGGATAGTGTCTACCACCTTGGGGTAGGCGGTGACCTTGTCGGCGTCAAGGAAAGTACAGACCGTGTCGAGGTGCATGGAGGCACGGTCCTTGGCCATGGCCGCAATGATGATCGTGGTGGCTGCGCCTTCCTCAAACAGCCGCATGGCTAGTTGGCTTACTCCCTGCCAGGTGGTGCGCTCACCCATGCCTACCAGCACGATGCCCTTGCCAATCGGCATAATGTCACCGCCTTCGAGTGCGGCAAGCCCCGGATCCTCGTCGGTGTTGCCGTACCAGAATGTGAAGTCTGCCTGCGCAAACCGTGGGTGGTAGTTGTAGATCGCGCGGGTCAGCAGCGTTTCCTGGTGACGTGCCGGCATCCGCATGGGGTTAAGTGATACTCCGCCATAAATCCATGCGGAATTATCCCGCGCGTACTGGGTATTAGGAAGCGGGCGCAGCGCAAACGCGGACGAGCCGTAGACCTCACGCATGGCATCGATGGTGCCGTGGCCCAGGCCCTGGGGAATTTCGGCGAAGGGCAGTCCGCCAATGAGCACTTCCGCAAGCCGTGCGGCGGGCATCTCGTTGAACCAGTGGCGCAGCTCGCCGCCGATGCCGACGCCGACGTTCTTATCTAAAAGCTTGAAATCGAGGATGAAATCCCGCCCGCCCGGGGTATCCAGGGTCTCCTCCAGCAGTGTGTGCATCTCCAGTACGTCAACGCCGTAGCTACGCAGCTGGGCTACGAACTCCGCATGGTGCTTCTTGGCTTCATCGACCCACAGGACGTCGTCGAAAAGCAGCTCCGCACAGTTGCTGGGAGTGAGCCGTTCGTGCGCGAGTCCGGGCGCACACACCATGACCTGGTGAAGCTTGCCTACCTCGGACCAAACGCCCAGCGGGGGAGTAGTCATGTGCGTGAGCCTTTCTTGGCGCTTGTACGGCGCCATCATGCACCGTGGTGAATTGAACCACCAGGATTAGTGGATTGTGAACTACGTGACAAGTTTATGGAAGGCGAGCATTTTTTCAAGCCTCCGTGGGTGGCAGAAAGCCCATGTAGGTGCAGGTTTTGCGACATCATGCATAATATTATTCGCTTTTATTCATGTATCAACAATGGGGGAAGTGGGCACTTTCCTGCCGTGTTTGCCGACGCCCCATCCCTCCACCACTGCGAGGACCCTCACGGTGGCGGACACCGCAGCCCGACGGTGAACCGGGTGCATAACTTGGGGCGGGGTGGAAACTCTGCGCGAATATTAGGGATCAGGGTGTGGGGGTAGGTGTGGCGTGCAGCGCACGGGGGGAGTGGGGCGTTTCCGCTACTGCGAATCGAAGTCCTCAACAATGAGGCTTGCCGCATGCTCACGGAGGTAGTCGCGCATGTATGGCAAAGCGAAGTCGACTTCGCCATGGCCGGTGGTGGTGATCATTTCGGCGTCGAGAAGCCGGCGGCGGTAGTTCCCTACATAAGAATCTGTCTGATTGAAGCGAGCCTTGATATCTGACATTTTGGTGGGGCCATCATTCTGGGCCATGTAAACCAAGAAGCTTCGGTCAATGGTCGAGAGGTCTGACAGTGCCGGCTCGTGGACAAGTTGGCCGAGTTTGCGCTGCGCAGTTGTGACTCCTCGCTGTGCAGCGTCGACGGAGATTTCGGCGCCTCCATCCGAAGCACGTTCCCTTTCCCTAAACGAGCACTGACCTACGAGTTGAATCATGAATGGGTAACCATGACATGCCTCCACTGCGGTGTCCAAAGCGTCTGTCGACCACGAGGTTGCAGCGGTGTGGAGGGGCTTTTCCAATGCTTTGCGAACATCCGAATCAGAGACTCTACCCAGCTCAATGCGGTTTGCGCGGCGCAAAAAAGTGACTGGATTGGCATCGCCGTGGCTGTTTAGCTTCCCGGAAAGCAGCGGCCTGATTGAGGTTGGGATGCCCGCCATGACTACGGAAATGTCTTCACCCTCACGGATGAGGTGCTGGATTGTGGCCCCGAACTCGATGAGCTCCTGGCTGCGTTGGTGGTGCATCTCATCCAGAGTTACGAGCACTCCGCCAGGCTCCTGGTGGGCCTTCCGGTCCAGTTCGCGTTTATAAGCCAGCAGATCCTTAAGCGCATTGCGCAGCGAGTATGTTGATTCCGCGATGGCGCGGGTATCCCAATTCAGTCCGCCGCCAATGCCAAGGATTGAGACGTTGAGCCCCTTGAGCTGCTTCCTGTCCTGGGATAGACGTTGGATAATGCTGCTGCGCAAGCGCTCAACAAAACCGGTTGTTGCGGTATCGCTGAGCGTGAGCCAACCACGCGCGAGCGCCTCGTCTTCGAAAGCGTTGAGCAGGACTGTCTTTCCGATGCCGCGGGGGCCAATGATGAGAGAGATTCTCTCATGGGCGCCGGGGCCCTCATCGAGCGCAAAACCGAAATCACGAATGGCATCACTGCGGCCAACCAGCAACGGGGGAGTGGCGCCAAGGCTGGCCGTGAAGGGGTTGGTGTGCTTCGGTTTCATGCTCTTACTATAAGCCACAAGGCTTTTGAAGTCTTGTGAAGGTTATGAAGTTTTTGAATTCTTTGAAGTTTATGAAGAGCTTTGAAATTTGAAAGAGGGGCCGCGCCGCTAAGCAATGGGAAGTGGCGGCGCGGCCCCAGAGTGAAAGGGAAGAAGGGCGGATTCCCAGCCTTCTGTGTAGGGGCATCTTTGACATTAGGGCTGGGGATGGACATCGCTGCGATTGATCCGAACACGGGGCTCGAACAGCCAGTCGGACGAAATAGCAAGCGAGCACGTGCTAGGTCAACAGTATTGATGAGCCACGTAATGTAAACATATGACTCAGGACTCCATAGAACCCATATAAACATTGCCCCGCGGCGAGTTCGCTTTTCCGGGCTCGCTTCGTGACGCCCTCGTTACCGCCATTCTGAACGGCACGAAAACCACTACGGCATCCTTACTGGTTGAGCACCCGCGCGACCACGACCCGCGCGAGGATGTGGGCACTCTTGAGGCCGTACTTGATTCACACGACAACGTGGTCTGCGTCATCCGCACCACCGAGGTCCAGGTCTGCCAGCTCGCAGACGTCAGCGACGAGCACGCCATCGCCGAGGGCGAGGGCTACGCCGATGCCAACGAATGGCGCGCCGGGCATGAGCAGTTCTGGCGCTCACCCGAGTTTGTTGAATACATCGGAGAGATAGACATCAACGATGACACACAGGTGGTGTGCCAGCGTTTCACCGTTGACGGGCGGTACCCGGTCAAGGACTTGGAGCCGTGGAATTCAATGGCGTGAGGATACGTTTGTAAGCTTTGCATTGATTGACTACCGAGTAGCATCTCGGATAGCAGCCTTGCGAAGCAGGTCCATCCTGATCTCTCGAGCCGTACTGAAATGAAGTTTAGCGATATTGCGCGCAGTAGCAGTGTCGCGATCGCTAATTGCCGTGATCAACCTAGCGTGTTCCTGCAAGGCTTCTTTTTGGCGGTTATTGACGCTGAGCGTTGACGTTGGGGCGTGAACTAAATGCGTCATCAGTTGCTCGAGTAGTTCGATAAGTATCGGATTTTGTGTAGCCTTCCAGACGCTGCGGTGAAACTCTAGATTGGTTTGTATTAGCTCTGTATCCGTTGGCTTTTCGAGGCCCCTATCCCTTTCTAGAAGTGCCTCAAGTGTGAGGATATCGTTCAGACTTCGGTTTTGAGCAGCTTGGCCCGCTGCTTCGACTTCGAGGAGGATTCGAATATCGTAAACTTGAATAACCTGCTCTGGATCCAAGCCGCGGACCTCGAGACCTCGATTTACACGTTCTGCTAATCCCGAGTCTTCCAAACGAGAAAGCGCATCCCTGACTGGTGTACGAGATACGCCAAAGCGGTTGGCTAATTGGATTTCTTTCAGTTGAGTGCCCGGTGGAAGGGTGCCATTTAGAATATCGTCGCGAAGTTGCGTGAAGATGTCGTCGCGCATTTCCTAGAGCCTCCGAAAGAAATTGCCCGGCCGAGAGGCCGGGCTTGTTTGTACACCAGCGTACTGCTAACTATGCAACACTACCTGCGCGGCGACCAAAGACGCATCCTGCTGCCAAGCCCGATCCGCCGGGATAGTTGGTTGAGAACAATCCGCCTAGGGCTTCTCCGCAAGCAAGCAATCCTGGAATGACTTCGCCAGTTTCGTTGAGGACTCGTCCATTGTCATCGCCCTTCAGCCCGCCAAAGGTAAAAGTGATGCCACAGGTAACTGGGTAAGCGTAGAACGGTGCCTTATCAATAGGCGTTGCCCAGTTGGATTTAGGGGGCGTAACGGTGGATGCCTTTCCGTCCTTGATCGTGGGATCGAACTCTGCATCGTTGACGTTCGCATTGAAGTCATTAACGGTTGTAACGAAAGCGTCTGAGTCAATCCCAATTTGCTGTGCAAGCTCCTCTAGAGAGTTCGCTTTCACCTCAGAGATTCCGGGCATGTCGTACTCCTCTGTACGAAGAGTAGGACGGAGGTCGGCATCAAAGATCTGATATGCAACTGAACTGGGCTGCTCTAGGATTACTTTTCCGTACTTTGCGTAGGTGTAGTTTCGGAAGTCTGCGCCCTCGTCTAGGAAGCGCTTGCCCTCGTTGTTGACAAGTAGACCCAAGAAGTATGATTGACGCGTCAATCGGTTTGTGAGTTCGATGTTGGATTCGTTGATCTCAGAGTTCGCATCCCACTGAACAGAATGGCAGGTTTCCCAGTCTCCACCCTTTGCCGCACCGATCTTAAGTGCAGCCTTGAGCATATCGCCTACGTTGTAAAGGGTGCCTCGGACTCTTGCATTTGCCCATCGGTCTCCTAGATGCTCGGCACGCATTTCAGGTGAGGCCTCGAAGCCTCCTGAAGCAATAACGGTGGATTCGGCACGGAGCGAAAATTGTTGTCCACCTTTCTCTGCGATGACTCCGACCACCTTTCCATTCTCAAAAATGAGGTCCAAGGCACGTACTCCGTAGCGAATATCCACCCCGTTTTGTTCAGCAACGCGCGTGTGGTCTGCAATGAGCCCTACTCCGCCGTCAACATTTCCAACATGTAGGCCGCCCCAAAAAAGGTATGAACCGTCCGGGCGCTTATAGGCTTGGCGCTCATACATCAAGCGATACTTCAGTCCCAGAGACTTCAGCCAGCGCAGTGCATCTGCTGCTTCGTTGACCAGGATGTCTGCCATGCGGGGATCTGTACGGCCCTCTGTGACTCGCTCTAGGTCGGATCGGTACTCGTCGGGAGAATAGGGCGGAACGACAGTGTTTTCGTGCCTCTCATCGAACTCTACGAGATCTTTGAGATCCTCCATGCCTTCATGGGCGATTCGAGTTGCGCCAGCGGTGAAGTAGGAGTTGCCCCCTGCTCGATCGCCTTCTCCCCGTTCGAGAAGAATGACCCTGCGGCCGCGCTCCGCAGCAGCGTGAGCTGCAGTAAAGCCAGCGTTACCTCCTCCGATAACGATGACGTCGGCGTCGAAGTCCCTCTGGGAATTTGAAAGGTTGTCTGACATAAGTGTCCTTTCGGCGTGAGCAACGAATATGTATCTCCATGTTTTGGATTGAGTACAAACTAAGCACAGGAATAAACAATCCACAAGCCCTTGTGTCGCTTTTATAGATCGGGTAAAACATTTAGAAACATGTCACAGGTCACAACTGAAGGTTCAGAGTGTTGTGGGCGACTTTCGGTCGTCGTTCAAAATGGAAGGAGTCGTAATGGTCAAAGCACTTCACGCTGTTACTGCGGTTGTTGCCATCGGTTTATCCGGAGCAGCGATCTACCAGTCGGCTAACAGCGCCAGTGCCGGTGAGGCTCGGTCGAATCTGACGATCATCGCACCTGCAGCTGTTGGTGGAGGGTGGGATGGGTTTTCCCGCGAAGCCCAGCAGGTCTTGCGTGCTGACGGCATTGTCAATAATGCAAAAGTTGTTAATATTCCTGGGGCGGGAGGGACGATTGGACTTTCGCAGTTTGTGCAAATGGAGGGTGAAGAATCAACGATTATGACAACGGGCGGTGTCATGATTGGTGCAATCGAATTAAAGGGGAGTGGAGCAACCCTTAAAGATGTAGTACCGCTTGCCCGCCTTTCGGATGACTATTCGGCGTTGGTAGTGCCGGCAGATTCTGAGTTTGAAACGCTCGATGACGTTGTTGTGGCGTGGAAAGCTAACCCGAAAGGGTTCTCGATATCAGGAGGATCACTTGGATCAATTGATCATCTTCTTACGGGAGCTGTAGCCGGGGCAATCGGAGTCGATCCCAAAGAAGCAAACTACATCGCGTATTCAGGAGGAGGGGAAGCATTGAACTCGCTCCTGAGCCATACGACAGATATCGGTATTTCTGGATACAACGAAATCGCGGATCAGGTTGATGCAGGGACGTTGCGCGCCCTGGCTATTTCATCTGGCGAGCGGATAGAAACGGCTCCTGACTTGCCTACCTTTAAAGAGCAGGGCATCGACGTGGAGATGTCTAACTGGCGAGGCTTCTTAGCACCACCTGGAATTCCTGCGGATGCCGAAGAGGAGCTACTGGGAATCGTGGATGAAATGCATCGGAGTGAAGCATGGAAGGAAGCGGTCCACCGTAACAGTTGGACAGATGCCTACATGACCGGTGAGGAACTCGATCGCTACATCGACGAGGAGACAGCGCGAACACAAGAACTCATCGAACAGCTGGGGTTGTAGAAATGAAGAGTAGTGGAAAGTCGGTATTGCACGGGCGCAGCGAGTTTGTCATGGTTGCTCTCCTAGCAACCGTTGCTGTGGTCTTGATATGGGGATCGTTGACGATGGATGTGCTATCTGAAAGCAAGCCGGGCCCCCAATTTACTCCCATGTTGTTAGGGGTTTTGACTGCCGTATTCACGGTCGCTTTAGCTATTGATGTTGTTCGTCGCCCGGAGATGGAACAAGATCCGGGTGTAGTGGACAATGCTGGTATTTACGAGATGTCTATCGACATGCTTCATGATCTTGCTGGAATGAAACACAGCGAAGATTCCATGCTGCACGAGGAATTGCTGAATCGGCGCAGTTGGAAAGAAAAAACTGAGATTGAGGCTGATCTCGAGAATCGACCAATCGTTAATTCTGACTGGAGGACGCTCGGCGCGGTCTTAGCATCGGTCCTGGGCTTCATTATTGTTCTTCCGGTTTTGGGCTGGGTATTGGCTGCTGCTGCACTGTTCTGGTTGGTAGCCCATTTCCTAGGTTCATCGCGGCCGATTTTTGATATTTGGGTTTCTTTGATTGTGGCTTCTGTCATTCAACTAATCTTTGGCGCCTTGATGGGGCTCAATCTGCCGACCGGATTTGTAGGAGGCATCTAATGGAACAGCTGGAACTTTTGTTTGAGGGCTTTACGTCCGCTATCACGCCTTACAATCTTCTTTTTGTATTCATCGGTGCAGTACTTGGTACGGCTGTTGGTGTTTTGCCTGGGCTTGGCTCGTCTATGGCCGTGGCTCTGCTCTTGCCAATTACCTTCGCTCTAGATCCAACAGCAGCATTTATTATGTTTGCCGGTGTCTATTTCGGCGGACTTTTTGGTGATTCTACTGCGGGAATTCTGTTGAATACTCCAGGTCAGTCTTCAGCCATTGCGTCGACCTTCGAAGGTCACCGAATGGCAAAGAATGGCCAAGCAGCTAAGGCCCTTGCTACGGCTGCCATCGGAGCGTTCATTGGCGGTCTTGTCTCAACCATCATCGTCGTCTTCATGTCCCCTTACTTGGTGAAAATGGCGACGCAATTTGGACCAGCCGAGTACTTCGCACTTGCCGTATTTGCTTTTGTTGCAATCTCTTCTGTGGTGTCGGAATCTGTCATCCGGGGACTAGGAGCACTCTCGATAGGTGTAGCGCTTTCGCTTGTGGGAATTGATGGTCCTTCCGGGACGTCACGATTCACGTTCGACCAACCTGGGCTATTCGACGGCATCGATATCGTTGTCATTACGGTCGGGCTACTGGCATTGGGAGAAGTCTTCCATATCGCGTCCAGGATTAGAAAAGATCCAGAAGCCCACAAGCTTACAACTGGTGGCATCGCTAGGCTCTCCGGAAAGGATTTTAGGAAGGCACTGCCAGCTTGGGTCCGTGGCACACTTTTCGGTGCTCCGTTTGGAATGATTCCAGCAGGTGGAGCTGAAGTCCCCACGTTTTTGGCTTACGGTACCGAGAAGCGTATAGCAAAGCACACTGGTGATAACGAATTTGGCACTACTGGATCAATTCGCGGTCTTGCTGCGCCAGAGGCCGCAGGAAATGCTACCGCTGGAACCGCAATGGGAACGTTGCTGGCATTGGGCCTACCGACTTCTGCGACGGCTGCTATCTTGCTTGCTGCTTTCCAGCAGTATGGAATGCAACCGGGGCCGTTGCTTTTTGAGCGGTCCGGTGACTTAGTGTGGACCCTTCTGGCTTCGTTGTTTATCGCCCTGTTTGTTCTCCTAGCCTTGAACTTATTTCTAGCACCGATGTGGGCGCGTTTGCTCTACATTCCGAACCATTACCTGTACGCAGGCATTGTTATCGTCGCGATGTTGGGTGTTTACGCGATTTCCTCATCAATCGTCGACCTGCTACTTCTCTTTGGCCTCGGCTTCCTCGGTTTCCTAATGCGTCGCTATCAAATGCCGATCGCGCCACTGCTCATCGGAGTCATCTTGGGGCCGCTAGCAGAAACTGAGCTGCGCCGCGCGCTAGCAGTATCCGAAGGTGATCCGTCAATTCTGTTCTCATCGCCAATCACGATCGGCATTTATGTAGTGCTTGTTGGCGCGATCGCAGTAACTGTCGTTCAGCACCTTCGGCATCTGCCTGGGAATACGAGCAAGTAGAAAAAGAAGCGAATTCCTTGAATAGCCGTAAAGAAGAGGAAACATCTCCACTGTCTAGTTACGTTTGACGGGCTAGGTGGCTGTTCGCAAGGTACTGTCTGTGCTCGTCAACAGGCCAGCGGTCCGCGGGACTTGCCCCCGGAGCTGTATAGCTGTAATTGAAAAAGCTTCATTTGGGAGAATCGGTACACCACGTAGTCGTCCGGTACTGCTGCACGGGGACGAGCGTTGGAGCTACTCTTGAGGGGAGCAGTTGCAGAGACATCAAGGCATTATGGTCGAGAATAGGGACTCTGGCCGCTGGTATTGGGCCGCCCAACGTTGGTCGCCAAAGGAAAAGTGCCACCACTCTTGTATGTAAGGTGCAAACCCCTGCTCAATAAGTACGGCCGCAAGTAAACGGCGTAAGTCTCGAGCTAATAAATCTTCTTTATCCGAAGTGTCGTCGAGGGCCTCGAAGAACCTAAAATCAGCGACATTTCCAAAAGCATCGAAGTCGGCACCCATTGGTAATCCTTGCCCATTCAGGGAAAGAGTTAAATCGACGGCGCCACCGGTGGTGTGTGGGGGTGCTACGACTTTGTCGTTCGCATCAGATACGGAACCTTCGCGGAGTTCAGGATCTTCTTCGAGGTACAGGCGCATTAGCTCGTGCTGAGCTTCCATTGTTCTCCAAGAGTCCAATATCTGGATTTGGAAACCGGATGGTAAACCTTTTTGTGCAGCTCTCAACCGGTCGGCAACAGACTGTCGAAGGTACATTTCGTCAGGCATGACGTTCGTTTCGAGGAGGAGATACTTGTGATCGCGCTCGATGTCGGGAGGCAGGATGATTAGGGGATCACCATTTTCTCCCTTCGGTATAGTGCGTACTTGCTCGTGGGACACAGGCGGGGGAAGCGGGGGCAAGTCTGTAGGAACATGGGGGCGCACCTCATCAAAGAGATAATCTCGTAACCAAGGTCGTGGAATCACGGTTTGTCGTTCTCCAAAGTGTTCGCGTATTCGCCCAAGAGCTCTTCGAGGGCTTCATTCTCATTCATTTTTCCTGCAGTTAAGTAGAGAGTGAGACCTAAGCCAAGCCACAAAACAAGAATTATGTACTCTGCTGGCCAGACCAAGGAGATTGCCGTGCCCGGGTAAAGTGCGAGGACGATAACGAGTGCAGCGCCTAGCGCTCCTACCGCTGGTAGAAGGTGGGTCTTTCGAGGCGCTAGATGGGGATACTTCTTCGGGAGCCTAGCTTGAGCTATCACAATGATTATCCACACCAAGCCAAGATAAATTCCGCCAGTGTCGAGGAACCACACCGCTGCAGCCTTTCCAAGCCAACCCAGCCCGATTGTAATTGCCAGTACGAAGAGCAGCGCATTTACAGGTGTCCCGTGTGTGGGGTGTATCTTGGCAAGACCTTTAGGGAGGAGAGAAACGCGGGCGAGTGCAACCACTACCCGCGAGGTGGCCATGTAGAGGCCCAAGAAGGAAGTCAGCAGTCCCAAAATGGCGATGGCGAAAGCGCCCCAACCTAGAAGGGGGTAACCGGCTGTTTGGAATGCTGTAATGGTGCCCTGATCCATCGTCGCAACCTCTTGCCACGGCAGGATAAAGGCCGACGATGCCAAAACCACGCAATAGAAGCTACCTGCGAGAAGTACTGTAGCGACCACAAGACGTCCAATTTTCTTGGGAGGGAGGTTGGCGTCTTCGGCAAGTGTCGCGACTAACCCGAAGCCCGCCATATATGTCATTCCGGGTACTACAAATCGGAGGGTATTCATTACAGGATTTTGGTCTTCGCGAAAAGCTGGCCAAAAGTTATCAAACGAGCCTTGTGTGAAGCCGACAACAGCTAGGCAGACTCCAATAAAGATAAGAACAGCGAAGAGAATTGTCTGTAGTTGTCCACCTAGTGAAACACCAAAGTAGTTCAAAGCGAAGAATAGAAAGGCGAGTACCAGGCCGGAAGCTAGGACAGGTAGAGAAACTTCTTGGCCGGCAATGCTGTAAAGGGGAATTTCATGCATGAACGGGAAAACTAGGTCCAGTAATAGGCCGAACGCAGTGAAATAGAAAGCCAGGGAAGAAATGTAAGCTCCGATGAGCAGCCAGCCGACGATAAACCCCCATCGTCTTCCAAGAATCGTGTATCCGTAAACCACTTCGCCGCCTGCGCGAGGAAACAGACTAGTTAGTTGTGCGTAAGCCAGGGCGACAAAAGCTGCTAGGAGGGAACCTAGGGCTAACCCGAAAATCATTCCACCGGCACCGTACGTATCGAAGAATGTTCCATTGGTGTAGATCCAACTCGAACCGATAACGCCGGAAACACCCAGCGCGACTAGCGGGAAAACGCCCAGTGTTTTCCGCAACCCTTGTTGTGCCATATATTACTCCTGTCAGTATGTAGTGATATACAGCATATATCGACGAGGGTTTAGAAGTTGATGTTTTGGGGAACGGCTTTAGTTTGCATATTTCCGAGTGCGTACGTTGGCGCTGCTAGCATGGGCTTGTCGGACCGTTCTCCCGAATGCTGGTGTTCTGCGTTGGGACGAAGCTCAGTTGTTTTGATTTAAGTGAGGATTGGTATGCCAGGGACCTCGAGGCGTTTGGAAGCTGCGGAAATCAACGGCTGCCTGTAGAGGCAGGAAGAGAATGCCGGCACCCATCGCCGTCCCAAACAGCGCGAGCACCCAACTCCAGGCCGTACCTTCGGACTTAGGTTCTGCACTGCTTATCGACGCCGAACCGGCAGCGTCACCGGTGTCATCTGCGTGGGGCTTGGAAGTAGTCATCAACTCTACTTTCTAACACTCCGCCCCGTCGGGGAAATCGAGCAGGTCATACCCGCTACTGAGAATCGAAGTTCTCAACGATGAGGCTTGCCGCATGCTCACGGAGGTAATCGCGCATGTATGGCAGAGCATGTGTGTCAGCCGTCGAGGCCGGTGACGCGCATGGTGATGTTGATTCGCCCCGATGCGAGGCCGCAGTCGTGAGGAGCCGTTCCGGGGTATATCTTTGGGACTCCGTGATAGGCGAACCGGGAGGGGCCTCCGAAGACGAACAGGCTGCCGGAGGTGAGATCGATATCCTGATAGGGCTTGTTGCGATTCTCGGTGTTGCCGAACCGGAACCGGCAAGTGTCTCCGATCGACAACGACACAACCGGGTCCGAGGAGCGTTCGTCTTTGTCCTGGTGCATTCCCATACGTGCGGTGTCGTCGTAGAAGTTCACCAGCGCCGCATCTGGCGTATAGTCGTCGCCTCCGTGCGGGTCACCCGTCGCGGCGACGAGTGCCTTGCGTCCGAGTCGCACCATCCAATCGGGGAAGTTGAGTACCCGATTGCCGTTTACGTCGACGGCATCACGGGTGTACTCGTAGGGCCTCCAGTGCCATCCGAGGCACACCGTACGCACGCTCATTTCGTGGCCGCGCACCTTCGCCGCCCGGATCGGCACCGGCCCGTTCGTCCACTCGTGGAAGCGGGCGACGATCCAGCGCTGCTGCTCGAGTGTCAGCCAGCCCGGTATGTAGTGTGCCCCTTCGGGCAGTTCCGGTACAGGTCGGTCGATCATGTCGTCACCGAACAAGGGATTCACTGAATGATCCTTTCAATCTCGGTTGGATTCCCAGTCACCGGAGACCACGCGCTGCGCATAGACGTCAGGCTTGGTCTGCTTCGCATTCATGCTGCCTTCTCCAGCTCCAGAAGTGTTGTCTTCGCGTCCAAGCCGCCGATGTAACCACCTAGACTGCCGTCTGTGCGCAATACCCGGTGGCAGGGCACCACGACCGGCAAAGGGTTGGTCGCGCAAGCAGTGCCGACGGCGCGTACGGCCTTCGGATTCCCAACAAGTTCGGCGACCTCCTTGTAGGACTGCGTGCGGCCGTAGCCGATGCGCGGCAGATAGCGCTGCACGACCTGCCGGAACCCTGAAGACAGCGGGTAGTCCACCGGCACGTCGAAGACGTGCCGGTGGCCTGCGAAGTACTCATCAATCTCAGCGGCGGCCGTGTCTAGGCGGCGGGGGGCCTTGAGCACCCGCGGGCTGATTTTCTGCGCTAGCGACTCCAGCACCGTGTCGAAATCTTCGCGCTCGAATGCGACGCGTACCAGGCCCGTCTCAGTTGCGGCCAGCAGCAGCGGGCCGACCGGAGTATCGATCGTGCGGTAGGCGACGTCCACCAGGCCGTGTTCAGCTGCCAGTGCTGCCAGTCTCGTGTGCAAGGCGTTCATCGCCTCAGGGCCGATCGGGAAAAGCTCCGAGTCCTCGGCACCCGTGCCACTCTCCGCCGGACGGTTGTTCTCAGATGGCGTGATGTCAATCATCGGATACACCTTTCGTGTGTTCGCCTGCGTGATAGGTCTGTCTCAGGCTCTTGATACCGTCCGCTGCAGCTCTGCGCACCGAATCCGTGCTGCCGCCGATGAGCTCGGCGGTCTCTGCGTGCTTAAGTCCTCCCAGATAGTGGTACGCAACGGCGAGACGCTGCCGCTCCGCAAGTCGTGCGACCACCACCCACACGCCGTACTCGTCACTTCCGGGGTTGCCCAGTGATGAGGACTGCTCGGGCAGGTCATCGGTAGGAATTGCGTGCCGTGCACGTGCCCTAGTGATGTCGATGGCCTTGCGGTGAGCGACGCGCACAAGCCATGCCTCCGTATTCGTGTCCTCCGGAAGATCGGGCCAGGCGTTCAGCACGGCCAAGAACGTTTCGGACTAGGCGTCGTCTGCATCAGAACCGGGGCCGAGCACGGCGCGGCAGACTCGTAACACGGTCTGTCCGTGCCGCGTGACGGCGTGTTCGAATGGATGCTGCATCTTCATCAACTAGTAGACGGGTCAGTCGGGTAAAACGTGAGATCCGACTTTCTAGAACAGTCGCGAACCCTTAGTCTCGGCCGGCTCCTCCAGTTCCAACAGGAATCGCTTACGGTCGAGCCCACCCGTGTATCCGGTCAACGATCCGTCCGCACCGACCACGCGGTGGCAAAGGATCACGATGCTCACCGGTTTACGCCCAACTGCCTGGCCGACGCGCTGTGCGAGCCTGCGGTTGCCCAGACGCTCCGCGAGTGCACCGTAGGTCGTGGTCTCGCCGTAGGGGATTTCGCACAGCATGGCCCACACTCGCAGCATGGCCCACACTCGCTCCGAAAACTCGTCCCCCTGCGTCCGCACCGGAAGACCGGATGCCTCGCGTTCACCGGCGAGAAACTCGTCCAGCTCTGCTTTCGCAAGCACAAACACTTCATCCGTGTCCGCGTCGACACGCTCTCCGAGCATTGAAGCCTCTGGAAGATGCCAATGCTGCGGAAAATACAGCCCAGTCAACTGCTCGCCATCCGCGACCAATGTCAGGTCACCCAGCGTCGTCTGAATCTGTGTGGGGCGTAGGTTCGTCATGGTTATTGCCTTTCCTCATTCACCGTGAAGACGCTGCTAGGAGCAGAAAACGTGAGATGACACCCACTATTATTCACTCGATCATGTTTTGCGAGTGCATCCGTAGCAGGATCTTCAGCCTTGAAACCCCTGGAGCTGGTGGGGAAATTGAGAACGCAACGACCTCGTGGCTATGCGCTATCAGGACACCTATTAACAATATGGCAGTGGATATTCTGCCGCGTTCGACTCACTCCGAAGGGCGGGAACCTGTGGATTTTCTCTTCACGTCGGACCGTTGGGTGCAGCTTTGGCCAGGAGGCCTGGTGGGAAACTTGGCGTCAAAGGGTGTTGTGCTTATCGACGATCCCCGGCCCCACCATTCCAGTATCCAGTTCGGGTAGGCACGGCACCGCTTGCAGCCTGGTTGCAGGGCCGGAATCAGTCTCGCCGCGAACGGGGTTGGCGCACAAAACAGGGTGCTTTGCCTGCGTTCTTTGAGCTGGTAATCACTATGAGCAAGACCGGTGATTACTGGCGCAGAGTTCGTTACTACAGCGCGCTACCTGCGGTGTCATCATCCATGTTGCCAACGTAAGCGTAAGTGTTGAATTCATCCGGAGTGCAGCAATCTGCGATGTTGGAAGTCTCGAGCTGGGTATTCGGGGCGGTAGTGGGCCATGAGAAATAGTAGAGGAGTCTTCTCGCAATGCCTGTGAGTTTTCGGTTCAATAAGCAGAACGAGCTGGTTGAGCGGCTGATCGAATGTGTTGTGCGAGGCAGACGCTTGACTTAGTGATCTACGTCAATGCTAATTTGACTTAACGGATGGGCCAGTGGTTCGTCTGTTAGACCGAACAGTAGAGAGGTGAACGTCGTGACCATTGCAGCACTAAGTGTGTCTTTGGGGGTTCTCAAAGCAGTAGCAGCCAATCCTGGAGTCGGGCTTTCAGAGCTGTCGCGCAAGTGCGGTACGCAAAAGTCTCGAACGTTCCGTATTCTCGAAACCCTCGCTGAAGAGGGATTCGTTGTACAAGACACCGACAAGGGCTATCACTTGGGTATGCAGGCAATGATCCTGGGGCAGTTTGCTCGTCAGGGGACCGGGTTGGTTCGCGCAGCGGAGGAACCTATTGCAATGCTGGCGCAGGAATTCGATGAGAATTTCCAGATCCGAGTCCGCGATGGCAGCGAGAACGTTCAGATTTTTTCGCGAAAATCTAACCAACGGCTCCGAGTGGAGTCGACTCAGGGAAATCGCCGACCACTGGGTGTTGGGGCATCGGGGCGTCTGTTGCTTGCCCACATGACACCGGAGGAGATTGTCTACTCTGGATATTCCGGCAAACTCTTGGAGGAATGGGAAAGAGACCGAATCTTTGCCCGGGGTTATTGCGACTCCAAAGGCGAACTCACCGCCGGCGTTGAAGCTGTTGCCGTACCGATTTTTGCTGCTGATGGACGGTGTTCCGCATGTCTTTCAGTGTCCGTGCCCGGAGCTCGTATGTCTGTCGCGTACAAAGAATCACTCATCCGAGGACTCCAGGATATAGCCACTCTGCTGCTCGGGAAATGAATTTTCTTATCTCTCGACGGAAAGGCTCTACTGATGAGTAACGAAATCCGCGCTTCTGATTCGCGTCGTGCTGCGGAGGCAGGCACCGCTGCGCCTCAGCGCAAGTCGATGAACCCGACGGTGGTGATGGGCATCATTGTGTTGGCCACCACCTTGTTAACTTACCTGGTTAAATCGGGTGAATTCGCACGCGATGAAAAGAAGATTATTCCTGACAGCTATCAAGAAGTTGAGAAGGTCTTCAATCTCCGAGACATATTCTTTGGTACGGGAGCACCGGAAGGTAAAGCAGCACCAGTCAGTCTGGTGCAAATGATCCATGCAGTTCCTCAGGGCATCATTGAGCAGGCGGACCTGATCATCATGGTCATGTTCATCGGCGGCATGTTCGGAGTGCTGCAGGCTTCAGGCACCATCGATGCCGGCTTGGAAAAGCTACTCAAAGTAGCAAAAGGCAACGTCTATATTCTCGTTCCTGTGTTAATGGTCGTCTTTTCCTTCGGATCGACCTTCTTGGGAATGGCCAAGGAATACCTGCTGGTCATCCCAATCGTGATTGCGATGACCAACCGTCTCAAACTTCCTAAAGTAATTGGACTGGCGATCGTTGCCATCCCCGTCAAGGTTGGCTATGCAGCCTCAATCACCAATCCGTTTGCCCTTTCGGTCGCGCAACCGCTGGTGGGTGTCCCAGTATTCTCTGGCCTGTGGCTGCGAGTTCTGACGTACTGCATCATGTTAACTGTAGCCATCGTGTTCGTGCTTTTTACCATCCGACGTTACCGGAGCGAACACACCGAAATAGTTGCAGAATTCACTGGGGGCCACATGAGCTCGCGACAGGGTTGGATCCTGGTGTCGCTCATAATTGGTGTCGCTTTCATGGTGTTCGGGTCTCAGCATTGGGAGTGGGAGACTGACGCCCTGGCCGCTTATTACTTGGCTCTTGGCATCGTTTTCGGTGTAATTGCAGGCTTCGGTCCTTCCCGTATTGCGACGGAGTTCGTTGCCGGAATGAAGAAGGTCATGATCGCTGCGGTACTTATCGGTATGGCGACTGCTGTTGCTCTCATCATGAAGCAGGGCATGATCCTAGATACGATCATCGGGTTCTTTGTGGGAATCGTCGGAGGGCATGGTCCGTATATCTCGGCGTATGCGATGATGGTAAGCCAGCTCTTCATGGATGTCGCGATCCCCTCGACTTCTGGTCAGGCGGCAGTCACCATGCCGATTTTGGGACCGGTGGGCGAGATTGTGGGCGTGACTCCGCAGACAACGGTCTTCGCTTTTCTCATGGGTAATGGCCTGACCAACGTTATTACCCCGACATCTTCGGGATTACTTATATTCCTCGCGACCGCGGAGGTGTCTTGGACAAAGTGGGCCAAATATGTGTGGCCACTCATGGTACTCATGATCATCATCGCTCTAGCTATGCTAACGCTGGCTGTGGCCGTTGGATACTAGGGAGAACAATGAAGATTTTGCGTGACATTCAGGTCCCTATGCGGGATAACGTCCGCCTTGCAACGGATGTCTACCTACCGGAAGGGCCAGGTCCTTGGCCCGTGGTGCTGGAGCGAACTCCCTATGGCAAGCATCTCCAGTCACGATCCGAGATTGACGGTAGCGGGAAAGAAATTGGCCGTGAGAAAATGGCCGCTGCCTTCGTTGCAGAAGGTATGGCTGTTGTTTATCAAGACTGTCGAGGCAGGTATGGCTCAGAAGGTGAATTTGAGAAATACGTCCACGAAGCTGAGGATGGCTTCGACACCTTGGCCTGGTTGGTGGAGCAGACGTGGTGCAATGGAGATATCGGAACGCAAGGGCTGTCTTATGCTGCACACACCCAGCTTGCTGCTGCTTGCCTAAATCCTCCAGGGTTGCGGACCATGGTGCTCGACTCCGGCGGCTTTGATAATGCCTACCGGTGGGGGATTCGTCAGGGCGGGGCTTTTGACTTGAAGCAGGCTACCTGGGCTTTCAGACAATCCAAAGCGCTTGAGGCAGGGCAAACAGTTTCTGCTGACGAACTGCGAACTGAGATTTTTGAGTGGTTCGACCGTATTCCTTGGTCTGAGGGGAACTCGCCGCTGGCTAAATTCTCCGAGTATGAGGCATATTTGTTGCGCCAATGGCGTGAGGGTGCTTTTGGCGAGTATTGGGATGTGCCGGGTCTACACAACGCTGCTCACTACGAAGACATGCCGGTCATTCCTGTGCTGTTTATGTCTAGTTGGTTCGACGTGTACGTGCCCTCGACGCTACGCAATTATCAAGCTTTTGTGGAAAAGGGAGCGCGTCCGTCACTCATCATGGGCCCTTGGCTGCATGGTGATAGGGTTATCCCCTCTGCCGGTGATATGCACTTTGGTACTGAGGCTGTTTTTGATGTTGGGTTCGGCCATGGCTGGCTGGAGCACCGTGTTCAGTGGTTGCGATCCGTATTGGTTGACGGAGTGGCGCCTGAGCCGAGTGAGCGTGTGTTTGAGATGGGGAGTAACCGCTGGGTGGACAGCGTTGGCTGGCCTTCGGAATGGGCCCGAGAACTCACTCTGTATCCAGGGCTTGGTGGCACACTGTTGGACAAAGCTGACAAGGGTTCGGTCGAATTGATTGCTGACCCAGCTAAACCTGTGCCGATGGTGGGTGGTCAAGCTACCTCCGGTAAACCTGTTTTTGTCGGAGGCTCATTTAACCAGGTTGAGGACTCGCGGTTTTTTGGTGCGGACGGGTCAGGGCGTGCCCTTGTAGAGCGCGACGATGTTCTGAGCTTTGCTACTGATGTACTTGAGGAAGACGTCGTTGTAGCTGGTTCAGTGACTGTGGAAGTACATTTTAATGCGAGTACTGTTGACTTTGATATAGCAGCAAAACTCGTAGACGTTCATCCAGATGGCAGTGCTTGGAATGTCACCGATGGGATCCAACGCGCGCGTTATCGTGACAGCTTTTCTCAACCCACGCTTGTGGAGCCTGGAGTGGAGGACTCTCTTATTGTTGAGTTGCCTGCAACCTGTATGCGATTCAAAAGGGGCCATAGAATCCGAATCGACCTAGCCGGTTCGAACTTTCCTCATTTTGATGTTAACCCTAATTCCGGGGAGCCCGAAGGGTATGCTGAACGGCCAGTAGTGGCAAGGACGCAAATCCTCCTAGGAGAGAGTCAGACCGTGGTGCGTATGTGAGGATGCGGGTGGTTAGGTATTGGCTCCCTATGCGCGTGTTGTGGAGGGGGAAATATCGAAATGGACCATAGCCCCACTCTGGTGGACAAGCTATGAATCTTCAGGTGCCCTGAGGTGGATGGATTTCACACGTTAAATCCGCATTAGACCTCACCACCTATGGCGCTCTGCTCCTTGCATAGTAGATAAGGTGAGGAGTTGGTCGCACCTTTCATTCTGATTCTGTGGGGCACGGAGCGCTCCAATAATGGTTTGGGGCGCGCCATTTTCGCTGCTTAACTCGCGGATAGGCTGGACAGCGGAACCAAGTCGTCTCCGTCCTCCAAAGCCCAAAACTCCTCACCCGGCAAGTTAGTGACGCCGAGGGACCGGGCCGCTTCATCCAGTGAATCGAAGACATTGATGCCGTCGATAACTAGATGGCCGTCGTCATTATTGACGACGGCTACTACCCAATCCGGATCAACCGGATCAAGCAAATCATCAGTGTAAGATCCTATTACAACGCCAGTCCCGGAAACCTCTCAGCCTCACAAGGAGAGAAAGTCCCCACGCTGGTTCAAACGCTCGGCTCTAGGTCTGCTTGCGCTGACTATCGCAATAGTCGTGGGGGCAGTGGCTGGTGCTCCAGATGTGTTCCTTGGACTGATGATGCTTGCATGGATGGGTGCGGCATTCGGCACCGTCCTCTTTGGCGCAGTTGCCCTTGTTACGTGGAAGCGATAGGTAAGAACCGTTCCGACGAGACGGTTATCATCAGTCGAGGCGGTACACCTCGTAATCATTCGGCTCACCTGCGCCGGGGACGTGCTGCAGACCGAGTTTCAAGGCTAGGGCAATCGACGCTTCATTGGTGGGATCGATGATAGCGACGACGGGGAGCTGTGGGAAACGCTCGCGTGCAGAGGCAATTGCAGCGGTAGCCGCCTCCTTGGCATAGCCTTGGCCTTGTGATTCGGGTGCGAAGCGGTAGTAGAGGTTGAGTACTTCTTCACCGGCCTCCTCACTGTGACGTACACCCGTAAAACCTATGGTCGTGCCATCAAGCTTGGACACCACGTAATAGCCCAACTGCTTTCCATGCCAATTCTCTTGCCATGCGCGAGCTAGTTCCACGGCTTCCTCCCTAGTTTTCATAGCTAACTCAGGGCGATGCGCATAGGTGCGGGAGTCCGAGTGGATAGCAAATATGGCATCAATGTCGGCATCCGTAGGTACCGACAATGAAAGCCGCGGGGTGTGGAGGGCGAAGTCGTGTTTCATGGGAGACCTGTTATAGAAGTGCGCGGTGCTCCCACTTTATCCAATCTGCGCGCGTGTGGTGCAGTCAATTTTGGTGTACGGGCGACCTTTATTGTCAACGCTGGTCATTGCGTAGTTGCCACCGTAGGCTCGGCAGCCGGTGTAGTTGTCCACCGGATTGCTAGGCGCCGGTGCAGCCGGTGCTTGGTAGGCGGGTGCAGACTGCTGGGCCTCCTGTTCCGCACGACGGGCAGCCTCCGCAGCCTCTTGTTCGGCATGGCGGGCGGCTTCTTCTGCTTCACGCTGTGCGGCCTCCGCAGCTTCGCGCGCAGCTTCTTCCTCGGCCTGCTTCTTCTCGCGTTCCTCAACGGCAGAGGAAATCTCGTCATCCAAAGATTCTTGTCGCTCAGTGGCGTCTTTCTTTAGTTCGTCGAGAAGCTTTGCTTGTTCCTTGCCAAACGCTTCTTTCTGGAACTCAGACTGCTCCGCCATGGCCTTCTCTAACTTGGCTGCGGCTGACTTGGCGGTGGCTAGGCGGGAGGCATGGCTACGAGCTTTGTCGAGCTGTTCGTCATTCCACACGTCATCGAAGCGGAACTGCTGCGCCTCATTCACAGCGGAGCGTGCGTCCTGGTAGGACTGGTAGGCGCTGTCATCACCAAAGGTGCATTCCGGGCCGGCCGAGTTGATTCCCTTGCCTGCAGCACGAGCCCTATGCGCTGCGGCAGAAACGTCGGGATAGAAGCGGCCGTTGGCGCCCACTTGGATCGGAACGGCGAGACCCTCTTCGGCGATGGAGGCGTTAACGAGTGAACCGTCCTTGAAGACGCCGGCGAGTGTGCGTCCATACTTGTCCTCGCGTTCGGCGTCGTATTCCAGCGTTACCACCGTGTCCACTGGTAGCAGGCCTGCTAGATACTGCTTGGCTTCCTCGGCCTAGCACTCTTTGCCCATCTCCGGGGTATCGATATTGAGCAGGCGAATGCGTGTGGTCTCACCGTCCTGCACCACATCGATGGTGTCGCCATCGATAATGCTTTGGACCGTAACGGTGTCATCGGAAGAGTCTGGCCCCAGTACGGCATAAGCGCCGTAGCCCACTCCACCGGCGGCTAACAGTCCAGCGACGACCTTGAAAAATCCCATATCAGGAACCCCACGAGAGAAAGAGAGTAACAAGAACAACAGGAGTATATACGGCGCGTGTGAAAATAGGGTACGGGAACCAAACAGAGGGTGTTTGACTCCTTGCAAATAGCTCGATCTGGGTGAAGAGGTAAGTAGAGGGAATTCACCAGAGTAAGCAGTCCTTGGCCGTTACCCTGTGTAAACCCTTGAGAGATCTGTGATTTCTTAGACCTCCGGTACCGGGGCGGTGACCTCTTGGCCTGGTTCCTCAAGGGCTTCTTCCTCGAAGAATGACGAGTCTTCCACTGCGTTTCCTTCGCTGACGTCGCGTTGAACCGTCTTCTTCAGAGCACCCTCAATAAGCGTGCAGAGTGATTCCCTCCGGAGTTCGAAGAACGCATCAAAGTTGTCCTGTCGCAGTGCTTCGGGCGAAATGAGGTGGCCTCGGAGGACACGGTCCACGCCGTCGGCATCGAAGCCCGATTCGCTCTCAACCTTGGTCAAGTAAGCCGATGGGGCAACGCCACCGATAACACGGTTGGTACGTGCGCTAAGTGTCGTCTTGTTGACGATGGATTCGCGACGCTCGTCATCAATTCCGTTCTTCTTGCACCAGTCCTTGGGGAAAATGTGGTGAATATCCACGGCCATGTCTCGGTACTGGAATGCGCCGAATTGTTTGCCTTCTACCCAATCCGTGGAGCCTTGCGCCATAATGAGTGCAGCAATGCCCTTGTATGCAGCAGCGTTGCGGGTGCGCAGCGAGAGAAGGCGCGATTCAGCAAAGGTAGCATCTTGCACGGTGCGTGGGGCGGTAGGTTCTTCATCTATCGCCCAAGCGGGCACCGCTTCAAGGTCACGTACGAAGCGCGTTTCGATGGCAGCGCCGTAGAGCTCGCCAAAGACTCCGCTCCAGAACCACTGTGTGATCTTTTCTTTGACGTGGTGTTTGTCTGCTTCTTTGCCAAGGACAACGGCGATGGCAGCCAGCGGAACCAATTGCTTTGGGTAGGGGACATCCCTGAATCGGTAAATGTGCAGATCCGCAAGGAAGCCGGCCACCCAGATGAAACCTTCCCGCAAGGCATCCCGCCATGTGAGTTAGTCATTTAGCTCAAGTTTTAGAACGTCTTCTCTCTTGGCAGACAAACCGACTTTACGGCTTCCCGAGGAACCCTTGCTGCGCTGAAGCGTGGTCAGCATAGTGATTGCTTGGAGAAAGTCAGTGTTCTCCACCTTGCGGAGGACATCATGTTCTTTCCAAAGCTCCTGAGTTTCAGTCCAGTCGTCGTTAAGGCGGAAGTCATGTTGGTACTTTTCGTAGTATTCCGCATCGCCCGCAAACACTGCCGTGAGGAGCTCAAACACGTTGAGTGGGAGTCCGCCAACATTTACTTTTTCGAAGACGGTAGCCACTGCTGCTTTGTCGGTCTGCTTGTCTAGTTCAATTGCGGGAATCTTGTATTCGTTTACTTGGCGGATAATTCCATCGCTGAACGCGGTCATGAGTTCGGTGTCGCCTAGCTTGCCGAACCACTCGAAGAGCCCCATCTGATCGAGCAACAGCGAAACAGGGATGTAGCCAGCTTCGTGTTGTTTCTCCATGCTGCTGAGGTCGAGAACGATGTCACGATTGAAGTTGGTTCGAATAACACCGTCGGCAGGCACGGAAATCACAGCTTCGTCTAGTTCGAAGGGATCCTCAATAGACCTCTGGATATTGATAAAGTACCTGCGATCGAGGCGCTTGCCGCGTGAGTCTTTGGTGTGAACAACACCGTCACCTTTGAGGGCTTGGGTGAGCGACGTCAGTCTTTGTTGGCCATCGAGAAGCAAGAACTTGGCCTCGGAACGAGCCGTGGCTTCCGTGCTTTCGATGGGGCGTGGTTTGAACCTGACGGAGGAGTTCCCTGTCTCCAGCAGCATGATGATGCCCAGCGGATGTCCACGGAAAATGGTGATGAGGAGTTGGCGAACGCGCTCGTCCTCCCACTTATATTTCCGCTGGAAATCGGGGAGCTGAATCTCCCCGTTTTCGGTATTGCGCATCAGCGCTGAAAGTTGGTGCATGTTGGTGTTGAAACCCACCGGTGCCTCCTTTGTGGCGAATAGTTCGTTTCCAGCATGCCGCAAAAGCTCAAAGGAGGAGGAGAAATAGGAGCAAATCTTGCGAAACTAGCTTCCATTTAAGCGTTCCTGCACCAGTGGAAGTTTCTGTTAGGACCACGGATTTAGTAACGCTGTGGTGAGCAACCAGTAACGCCCTGGTGAGTATCGAGTGACACCCAGGCGTCGACCGTGAGCAGTTACTCCGTATTGGCTTCTAGGCGCATGTTCGGTCCTTCCAGCGTGATGATCTCAGCGCCAACGCCAAGCCGATTCAGTATTGACTCGGCGATGACAGCGTCCGGGATGGATTTGTACCATTCGTCGGGCGTGAACTGGGAGGTGACAATCGTTGA
>NZ_KV788201.1:0-7338 GCF_001807225.1 Corynebacterium sp. HMSC05E07 | reverse complement strand
TGGTTGGCTAGTGTGTCTGTGCGGAAGAAATGAAGCGTCCTGGGTTTAGTTCCGCTTCCTTTACAGCCCTGTGTTGATGGGCTGGGTGAGATAATACTCGGTTTCTACTTCCTGTGGGGTGGCGTAGTCCAATGCTTCGTGAAGTCGCTTAGTGTTCCACCAATGCACCCACCCGACGTTCCTCTCCCAGGAGTATTCCGCTGTGATTCTGACGCAGGGAATCAAGGATGAAAAGTCCTACTTGCGTGCGCGCCGCACCGGCCGGGGAACGCCGCTGACCAGGGCTGAGCGCAAGGCTGTGTGGGCGATTGTGGAGTACTTCCACGCCGGCCACTGGAAGTTCCTGCGCGCGGTGGCCAAGCGGGCCCGAATGACATCTTTATTGCCGAGGATTCCCACCAGCGCATCTACGGCCAGCGCCTCGTACTGCGCAACTACGGGATTGAAACCTGCGGGCGCGCTTCCTCGAAGCTGCGCGTGAACTACCGCACCACCGCGCAGAACCTGGGCTATGCCACCGCGATTCTGGAGGGAACCGAATGGGTGGACTCTGAAGAAGACGTGGATGAGCTCACCGGATACCATTCAGTGCGCCAGGGGCCAGCACCTATTGTGCTTCATTCGGCGTCCAAAGCGGAGGAAGCAGCAAGGCTGGCTGAGCACATCAAAGACTGGACCCAAGGCGAAGAAGATGTCTCCATCGGCGTACTTACCCGCACCAACCAGCGCGGTGAAGAAATTGCCCGCCAATTGGGTGAGCACGACGTAGCAGTCAGTGCTGGCCGCCGCACCTCCACGGAGCGTCCGGTGGCAGTCATGACGATGCACAACGCCAAAGGCTTGGAGTTCACGCACGTCATCCTCCTCGACGTCAGCGCCGAGGCCCTCCCGCAGCACTACCTGCTTAAAGGTCTCGCCCCCGCCGAAGCCGACGAAGCGCTCCAGCGCGAGCGTGCATTGCTTTATGTTGCGGCCTCGCGTGCGCGCGACATGCTGCTGGTCAGCGAGGTAGGGGAGGCGTCGGAGTTGTTGCCGGCCTAGGGGCAGTCGGCTGTCTTATTACGCTTCTTTTCGCTAGTGGGAACTGCGCCACAACTGCAGGAGACGTATGATGTCTTATGACTCTAATGTGAAGATTAATGGGAAGGTCCCGAGATATGACTGCAAGCACACAGATTTTGCGCGGCGTGGTGCCTCCGCTGCTGACTCCGTTTAATGAGGACTACTCTGTTGATTCTGAGACTCTCAAGCGCCAAACTGAACGGCTTATTCAGGCTGGCGTTCATGGCTTGTTCGTTCTCGGCTCTTCAGGAGAGGTAGCTTTCCTGACTCGAGAACAGCGCAAGGAAGTCATCGCAACCGTCGTGGAACAGGCTCAAGGCCGAGTTCCGGTAATCGCAGGCGTAATTGACATGACGGCTCCGCGAGTGATTGAGCACATTGAAGATGCAGTCCCGCTAGGGGTCGAAGGGCTAGTTGCCACTGCACCTTTTTATGTGCGTACCCATGATGTAGAAATTGCTGAGCACTTCCGACTTCTACATGAAGCCGCGCCAAAGACCCCCATCTATGCTTACAACATTCCGGTCAGCGTTCACTCGGTGTTGGATGTAGCTACTCTTATTTCCCTCGCTAAGGAAGGCGTTATCGCTGGTGTCAAGGATTCCGGCGGTAATGATGGCTACACGCGTGCATTGATTAGTGCTCGCAACAAGGCTGGGCTGAAAGACTTTGTGGTCCTGACTGGCTCGGAAACTACGGTCGACTTCGCTTACTTGGCAGGCGCCGATGGTGTGGTGCCTGGTTTGGGCAACGTGGATCCGGTTTCCTACGTGAAGTTGCATGGGCTTTTGGAGCACGGAGCGTATGCCGAGGCTGCGGAACTGCAGTCTAAGATTTGTGACCTCTTCACCATCGTTGGGGTAGGCGATAGCACCCGCATGGGCGGAAGCTCGCAAGGTCTCGGTAGCTTCAAGGCAGCGCTTCATCATCTGGGTATATTCCCGTCGGGGCTTATGTCCCGTCCGCATGTCGCTCTGAATGATGAGGAGCTGGCTAAGATTCATGAGATCGTCGATGCCGCTCAGGTAATCGAGCCCCAATCTCGCTGAACTATAACGAAATGAGTGAAGAGTGACTAGTACCCTTGCGCTTGATGTCGGTGCAACAAAGGTTGGTTGGGGCTTTGTGGCTGATGAAGACCCAACGCAGGCTGTAGCGTTGGGAAAGATTCCTACCCAGCCAGCCGGGGTGTCGCCGCAGGAGCAGATCAAGAAAGCCATTCAGCTGGCGCTAGAGGAATCGAGCATTCTCCCGGAGCGAATCGGTATTGGCTCGCCAGGAGTCATTCAAGCGCCTGAGGGGCTCGTCACCTACAACGGGGCCACCATTAAGAACTGGGCTGGCACCAATCTTCGTGAAGTCGCGAAAGAAGTGGTTGATCTTCCGTGTGCCGTTCATAACGATGTGCGAGTCTGGGCTTATGGAGAGCTGATGCTCGGAGCGGCGAGAGATTTTCAGTCTGGTAGAGTCCTGTACCTTTCGTTGGGAACTGGTGTCGGTGGTGCGGTAAGTGATAACGGGAGTCTGCTGACTGGACCTACCGGTTCGGCTGGAGAGTTCTCGGAACTCTTGTGTGCCGATTTCCAGGGCTTTGCGGACCGCGCCGAGAACATTATGAGCGGCAATAGCTTGGCTGCGTATTATGAAGAATTTTCTACGAACCCCACGAGCGAACGAGTGCAATGGAAAGAACGCGACCAGTTAGCGCTTCCCCTCGAAAAGGTTGTAGAAAGAATGCACCAGGGGGACGAACTCGCTTCCCGGATTATTAGAGGGAATTCCTATGGTCTTGGCCGAGCCGTGGCTGGTATTGTTTCGGCTTTTGATCTCGATGCCGTTGTTTTAGGCGGCGGTGTATGCCAGATTGGGGCCGCTGTGGAGGAGCCATTCCGTCATGCCATAGAAGATTTTGCGTTGAAGCCGAACCGCTCCGTCGCAGTTCGGGTAACCGAATCGCCGGCGACAGCTCCGCTAGTGGGAGCTGCGGCTTTCGCTCGAGACAACGCTTTTTAGCACTGTTTATCTGCGATATATCCAGAAGAAGGTTCAGATTTATGTTTAGGTTTAAGAGTAGTGAACTGGAGGGACGCCGAGAAGAAGTTCGCGACATGATTCGGAACTCAGTGATTGTCTCGGTGCAAGCGCCAGATGGCCACCCGATGCGAGACACGCACACCTTGACTCATGTTGCTCGTGCGTGTGTTGAGGGCGGAAGCCGCGCAATCCGGTGCGGCGGGTACGGAGGCATCAAGGATGTCGAGGCAATTGCAGCCGCAGTAGATGTACCAGTTTTCGGCCTTACAAAAGAGGGGAGTGAGGGCGTCTATATCACTCCAACTGTAGAGTCCGTGCGCAAGTTGGCTGATTCCGGGGCTGCTGTTATCTGTGCGGATGCCACGGATCGCCCGAGGCCTGATGGATCTAGTTTTTCCGATCTTGTCGCAGAGTGCCACCGGTTGAATGTTTTGTCGAT
This sequence comes from Corynebacterium sp. HMSC05E07, assembly GCF_001807225.1. NCBI lineage: Bacteria > Bacillati > Actinomycetota > Actinomycetes > Mycobacteriales > Corynebacteriaceae > Corynebacterium > Corynebacterium sp. HMSC05E07. The sequence goes on along the minus strand of NZ_KV788201.1, from coordinate 3,803 downwards.
GGCCGACTGCTCTACCCCGGAAGAAATGCAGCGGGCGCACCAAGCGGGGGCGGATATCATTTCAACGACACTGGCCGGCTACACAGAGTTCCGGAATAAGACTGAAGGTCCGGATCTTGAATGCTTGACAGAGGGGCGACGGCTCTGCGGCACGGATGCCTTTGTGATCGGCGAAGGAAGGTTTGCCTCGCGCGATGATGTGGCTGCGGGAAAGCGGGCTGGCGCCGATGCAATCATCATTGGCACTGCCATCACAGATCCTGTGTGGATTACTCGGAGCTTCAATAGCTGACAATGCCCATCACAGTGAAGTCAAGAGAGGTTCGTAATGCCCGAGCACCGAATCTTGGTACTTCTTGAGGTCATTATTTTGTAAAGCATCGACGATGTCTTGGTGCGCGCGAACTGTTCTGCTGAGGTCCTGTGGTTCTTCCAATTTGCGGAGCGGAATGACGTTCATGTGCACTTGCCAAAAGACATCATTGAGTTCACGGATAATCGGGTTATCGATTTCGGACAGCAGCACCTGATGGAATTCCCGATCCTCCTCGGCAAAGTTCAGTCCTTGTTCTCGCTTGGCGGCCATTTTGGTGACAATGGAGCTTAGCCGTTGTAGCTTTGAGGATTCTAGTTTCGTTGTGACTTCTTGCCCGATGGCAAGATCAATTGCCTGCCGGATTTCCACCACATTACGAAGAGTTTCAAGGTTGTCATCGGCGTCGAGGGTAGCTCGAAAGATGAGTCCCTGAACTAAGGCTTTGAGTGATGTACCGGAGACAAAAGTTCCTGTTCCGTGCCTAACTTCGACGATATCTAACGTCGTTAGGATTCTGATGGCCTCCCGGACTGAGGAGCGAGAGAAGCCAAGTTCTTCACAGAGCTCGGATTCGGTTGGCAAAGTGTCCCCAGGCTTGAGGGCGTTGTTTCGAATGAATTTCTTGATGCCTTCTACAGCCTGCTGTGTAGTTGAGGCAGGGCGTTTTTCGGTTTCGCTGAAACCCCACGATCCGGTGTGCACTGTCTATCCCCTCTATTCTTTCCATCGATTTTAAGCTTTCCACCCCGGTCGGATTTGTAGGGAATAACCCTGTTGGGGGGAGAGATCCTTCCCTCTGATGGACAGGGGAAGGCGATTTTGCCCTAAAGCCCTTTACACATCAGACGTCTGATGTATTGTAGCTTTCAACATGCTTTATCGCATAGGAAGATGAAAGAGTGATTTAGCTCACTATACTGAAAGCCCTGAAGGGAAAGCCATATGCAATCGTTCGGAACGCTCAACTGGATAGTTCTGCTCCTCTACCTCCTCGGAATGCTGCTTGTCGGCGCTTATTTTGCGCGAAGGGCCGGCAGTGATCAGGAAGAATTCTTCAAAGCGGGTGGCAGGATTCCTGGCTGGGCTGCAGGTTTCTCCATCTATGCAACGACGCTGTCTGCTATCACATTTATGTCTACACCGGAAAAGGCATATTTGACTGACTGGGCCTATTCGGCTGGGAACCTTGCAATTTTTGCCATTGTTCCGATCTTGGTGGGTTACTATGTCCCGTTCTTTAGAAAACTGGATGTCACAACGGCCTACGAATATCTTGAGGAGAGATTCTCCGTAGTCCTTCGAGTTCTTGGCTCGCTCCTCTTCGTTCTTTATCACGTTGGGCGAATCGCCATCGTTATCTATTTGCCGACGTTGGCAATTACGTCAGTGGCAGGTATCAACCCGCTGGTCGTCGCCGCATTTGTAGGCGCTCTTTGCGTTGTGTACACCTTCCTGGGAGGTATGGAAGGCGTGATTTGGTCTGATGTGATTCAGGGCATCCTGCTGTTGGCCGGTGCTGCAGCGGTAGTGCTGACGGCCATGGCCATGACTCCTGATGGCTTTAGTGGCGCTGTGGTCAACGCTGCGGAAGAAGGCAAATTCTACTCAGCGGATAACTTCACTACCAATGCTGTTTTCACCTCGATACCGTTCATTTTCATTGGAAATGTACTGAATAGCTTGCACCAGTACACCTCTTCTCAGGACGTCGTTCAGCGCTACCAAACGACTCCTACGATTCAAGCGACGAAGAAGTCTCTCATTGTTAATGGAATTCTAGCGCTCGTAACGATTCCGCTGTTCTACGGGATGGGTACGGCTTTGTATAACTTCTACGAAGCGAAGGGTGGCCTGCCTGAGGGAGTCAATACTTCTGCTGTAGTGCCTTATTTCATTCTTTCGGAGCTGCCTGCAGGCATCGCAGGACTATTGATTGCTGCTATCTTGGCAGCTGCGCAGTCGACAATTTCCTCGTCACTCAACTCGATTTCCGCTTGCGTTGTCGTCGATATTTATAATCGCTTCTCATCGAAGGAAGCGTCGGTTACTTTCTCTCGCGTCGTCATCATTGCTGCCGGTTCCTTCGGATTGGCCGTCGCTCTGTATCTCATCATCACCAACCAGTCGGATTTGTGGGATCTGTTCCTCGCAATTACCGGTCTTTTTGGAGTTCCGCTCACTGCGGTATTTGTCCTGGGCATTTTCACGAAGTCTGCAAATTCCCATGGCGTTCTGATTGGGCTCATCTGTGGAGCAGTCGCTGCATACTTTGCTGGAAAGCTGGACCAGGGGCCATTCTTGGTCTCGATTGTCGCCTTCGTAGGAACTCTCGTTATCGGATACTTGGCATCCTTCATCTTCCGTACATCTGACCAGCACGACATCACTGGTCTAACCATTTACGGAAAGGATTTTGAGTACACACGACGTGGCGTCAAACAGATACCTGTTACACAAAGTGAGTAAGGCAGGTGAGGTTGCTCCCCAAATCGTGGATACATAGTGGAGCTTCTTAGTGGCTAGGCATCTATTTGTTTTTGCTGGTGGTTGAGCCGGTGTGGTTCTCGGAGCCGACGGGGTTCACGATCCCCTGTGCTTCAGTTCCGGCGTCGAGAGTTGTAGACAAGTTCAATTCATTAGACAAAGGGTTTACGTTTGACGTCGCGGGTTGCCCAGCGCTATCGGTCGTCGTGTTATCACAGCACACACCGGTACGCCCCACGGACTGTCAATTCCCAAGTTGTGGCAAACGACCCAGAGTTTCACGGCGGTGAATTGTGTTACGTGGTCAGCGTGGAAACCTAGGCCGCCAACAAAGTCATCGCGCAGCGTATGCACCATCCGCAGAGGCTGTTCGACTAGGTTTGTATCTTGAGCGCTATCCTTAGCCCAGTTCAGTACACAGTAGGAATGGTCAGCGCGGACCGCACACAAATACAATAAGCCTTTGCCAGTGTACAGGTGGATAATGGCCGACATCCTCATGGAAACCGAGTATTATCGCCGCTTGGTCCACCAGCACAGGGGCGAAAAGAAGCAGAACAAACCCGCAAGACGCTTCAAGGTTCCTTCTCGGGTGGTTTACTGCCCACGAAGAAACCTGCGAAGTAATTCTTATGATGCTCTTTCGGAGAGAATGAGCGAAGAGAGCCTGTGAGGCTCAATCTCAGATGGCCACTCTGGTAGTGAGCCATTAGGTGCCCAAGCGATGACCCACGATTCCCGTTCGCGTTCTGAGCTTCCGCCGTGACCGCCCTCATCGATGTGACCGTGATCGGTAGTGACGACAACGAGCCAATCTTCACCATGTTCGGTGGCGCGTGTATTTACGGCATCCACAAGCCGTTTGACATGCTGATCAACAGATCTAATAGCATCACGGTATTCATCTCCCATGAGGCCATAAACATGTCCGGCATCATCAACACTGCAGCAGTACGTGAAACCAACATCGAAGTGTTGCGCGGGGGTATCTAGTAACACCGTG
>NZ_KV788200.1:593-6518 GCF_001807225.1 Corynebacterium sp. HMSC05E07 | reverse complement strand
TACTGAGATTGAGATCGGTACCAACCCGAATGAGGCTGATACTGATGGTGACGGCGTCAACGATGGTGACGAGGTCAAGGCCGGCACCAACCCGACGGTCAAGGACAAGCCTGCTGATGAGCCCGGTGCCGGCGAAGGCACAGGTGAAGGCGAAGGCACTGGCAACGGTGGGGACACTGGCGCTGGTGAGGAGACCGTGAAGCCGTCTGTTGACCCAGTTAACGAAGGTGACACGGAGATCTCCGGTGAGGCTGCGCCGGGTACGGATGTCACGGTCACGGTGAAGGACCCCGAAGGCAATACCAAGTCCGAGGACACTGCCACGACTGATGACGACGGTAAGTGGTCCGTCACGCCGGATAAGGGCGTGGAAGAGGGCGACAAGGTCACCGTTGAGGATGAGAAGGGTAACTCTGAGACCATCACGGTTGGTTCCCCGTCTGATGATGATGGTGAGAATGGTGCAGAAACCATCAAGCCTTCCATCAACACCGTCACCGAAGGCGACAAGAAGATCTCCGGTACCGGTAAACCTGGTTCCACGCTGACGGTTACTGTCACTGATGCCAAGGGCAAGGAGACTGAGAAGACCGTCACCGTCGGTAAGGACGGTACCTGGAGCGTTAAGCCTGGGGTTGACCTGAAGAAGGGTGACAAGGTCACAGTTTCCGATGAGTCCGGTAACGAGCAAAGCGTCGTTGTCCTGGGGGCTGAAGCACCTGAGGACAACGGCAATGGTGACGGACGCCCGACGAAGCCGATGAACCCGAGTCTTCCATGGGGTCCGTCTTGGCCGATTGCTCCGTCCAAGCCGACCACCCCGGAGAAGCCTTCTGAGGGCGAAGGCACTGAGTCCCACGTCCTCGACGTCGAACCGGTGAAGGAAGGTGACTCCACGGTCAAGGGCACTGCTACGCCGGAGACTGTTGTCACTGTCACCATCACTGATAAGGACGGCAAGGAAAAGCTCAAGGATGAGAACGTTGCCGTCGATAAGAATGGCAAGTGGAGCCTTGACCCGAAGGTGGACATCGCTACGGGTGATAAGGTCACTGTGACGGATTACGAGGGTGAGGAGGACTCCGAGGTTGCGACCCCGAAGGAATCCACGACCCCGGACTCCCCGGCACCTAAGCCGGATGTGGAATTCGGCTCCTCTGAGCGCTGCATTGAGACCGGCTTGGGTGTTGGTCTGCCGCTGCTGTTCCTCATCCCGGTTGGTTTGGCTTCCCAGCTGGCTATCCCGGGTCTGAAGGACTTCATTGCGCCGATTAACAAGCAGATCGCTGACATCAACGCACGTCTGCAGATGCAGGCAGGTGTGTTCAACGGTCCGCTGGCGGACCAGATGGCTGGCATCAATACTCAGCTCAAGCGCTTCGGCGTTACCGCTGGCTCGGTAGCGCTGGTTGCCGCTGGTGCACTGGCTATTGGCTTGCTGGCTGATGCCTGCGCACCGGGTGCTTCTGAGGAAGGTTCCTCTAAGTAAGTACCGCGTGTGAACCACACCCCCTTTCCCCACTGCCATCTTTCGGCGGTGAGGGAAAGGGGGTGTGGGGATCTTTGGGGGACGTCGCCAAGCAGTACAGCACCAAAAGTGTGCGATAATTCGAGAATGACTACCGCAGGCGATATCGCAGGCCACATTGGAACCCCGCTGACAGGAAGTGCCACCAAGGTGCTCCTTCTTGGGGCGGGTGAGCTGGGAAAGCAGCTGGTGGTGGCCTTTCAGAACCTAGGGTTGGAAGTTCACGCCGTGGACCGCTACGCAGGAGCGCCCGCCCAGCAGCTCGCGCACTTTAGCTACATCGCGGACATCCAAGACCCAGCCAAGGTGTGGGAATTGGCACAGCGCATCCACCCAGACTACGTAGTCCCCGAGGTGGAGACCGTGAATGTGGAGGTGCTCGCCCGCATCGAGGAGGAGATGAACTCCATCGTCGTGCCTTCTGCACGTGCGTGCGAGCTTACGCAGTCCCGGGAGAGCGTGCGTGGCGTGGCGGACAGCATCGGCCTGCCCGTAACGGCGTACCGTTTCGCCGAATCCCCTGAGGAGCTCGCAGAGGCGGTAGGGGAGTTGGGGCTGCCGTGCATAGTGAAACCAGATATTACGACCTCCGGTAAGGGGCACGTGTTGCTCAAGCATGCGGAGGACGTGGAGGAAGCGTGGGGCATGGTGCGTCACGTGTCCCCGGAGCGCAAGCGCGTGGTGGTGGAACGTTTCGTGAACTTTGATTATGAGGTCACGCTCCTGGCTGTGCGCTCCATTGACCCGGCTACTGGCAAGATGGCCACGTGGTTTAGTGAACCTATTGGCCACCATCATGAGAATGGTGACCTTGTAGAATCCTGGCAACCCATGGCCATGAGTGAAGATGCGCTGGCGAATGCGCGCTCCGTGGCTGCGCGTATATCCAACGAGCTGGGTGGGCGCGGTGTCTACGGCGTGGAGCTCTTTGTGGCCGGCGATGACGTCTACTTCTCTTCGGTATCCCCGCGTCCACTGGATACGGCGATGCTGACGGGGTACACACAGCGTTTCTCTGAGTTTGAGCTGCACGTTCGCGCCATGTTGGGATTCCCCATTGATGTGACGTTGGTCAGCCCTGGTGCTGCGGTCATTCTGCACGCCGACGCTGAGCTTGACGACGTCTCCTTTACCGGCCTCGACGCCGCCCTCTCCTACGAGGAGACTGATGTGCGCCTCTTCGGCAAGCCCGGTGCCTATGCCGGCCGCCGCATGGGCATGGTGGCCACGACAGCCGAGGACGTTGAGACTGCTCGCGACAGGGCCGCTCTGGCAGCGTCCAAGATTACTGTGGGCCCAACTCCTGGTGAGCACGGCGAAGGCTCCTCCCTGCATGTTGAGCCTAGCGAAGCCCCCGTCTCCGATATTGAGGTTCTTGAGGTTGCTGAGCCGGTTATCGACGTTGACCCAAAGCTCACCCGCTCAGCGGATGACTAGCCCAATGGGGGTATAAGTTTGGCCAATGGGGGTAAAACCTGAGTGCAGTGGCGGGGCTGTGTACTTATTTTTTGGCGGTTGCGCGTTCGGCGCAGCCGCCTTGTGTTTGCCTCGGGGCCCGCTGGTGGGGCAATGAGCGAATATATAGGAACGCATGTTCGGTGAAACATTGACGCTTCAACCACTTCCATAAGAACGGCTTACTGGTAGGCATCTCCATTTATTGGAATGCATACTATGGCATGGCTCGCAAATTGTGGATGAGCGAACATATTAATCCCTGCTGAAGCTAAAAATTTACAGTTAGGAATTAAGCCGGAAAAATCCCTCTAAACTTAAAAAACTCTCGACGTTACATATATGAGCGACGTTCGTAGAGTTCGAACATGTAGGCGATATTGGGGGCATAAAGGTGTTACCAACTGGATCTAGCTGCGGAAATACCATGCTGAAAGCGGTATAGATGAGGGTTATAGAGCAATGATCTTTCTTGCAGTGACCTGAGGACGGTGATACTCTGCTGAGTGGACTGTAAGAGTTGATCGAGAGTCTGCGGGAATTTCTTCTGGTCAGAGTGGAAATTTCACGTCAAGAATTCAGATAGTCGCAGCGGCCATCCGGCACTGTGCAGAAAAAATTGTAAGTAGTTGCAACATCCGAAGAGGAAACGATGAGTAGATTGAGAAACATCTCCAGAGAGGGGTGGATGGTCTTTACCGCGGTGCTCACTGCCATTGCGGTAATTGCGGCCATGGTCGCCGTCCCTGGAGCGCGAGCAGTCACCACTAGTGTGGGTGAAATGCAAGTCGATAACGATCTTGGCGACCCTGAGCTAAGGCAGCCGGGTTTCGACTCTAGCTGGGGAACGTTGGTCTGGGGCGGAAAGCCGGTGGTTCCTGAAGGTACTTCCTTTGGCCAAACTGGTAACCCTAACAATAATATGGGTTGGGGCTGGTGCATTGATGCCCCTAAGCCCATTCCTAAAGAAGCGAGTGGTTACAAGTTTGATCTTGCAAACGCTGGCAAGGCTCCGATTCCTAATTCACCGGAAATCACAGGTGCTTCACAAGAAGATATTAGGGATGCAGCCATCAACGTGGCTACAAAACTAAAGCATGCTTATTCCCGGGCCATGCAGGCTAGGGCTAACGGTGATGCCGAAGCAGAAGCTCAGGCCAAGGCGGAAGCATCGAACCTTTCCTACTATCTTTCGATGCTTATTGGCGACAACTCGTCGGCAAAGCTGGCGCGAAAGGCCGCGAGTAATCCTCAGTTGAAGGAAGTCGATATTGTTGTGGGGGCTTTCTATGAAGGATACAGGGGAAATCTCGAGGAGTTTAAGGCTCTTACGGGATTTGGCGTAGAGGTTAATGAGCCTTGGAGGCTGCAAAAGGACCCCTCCGTTGAGATTCCCAAGGCGCCGGAGGGCGTTTTTATTACCATTGTTGGCCCAAACGGCGATCTGACTGGTTATAAGTCCGATGTTCAGCGTGTTTTCACACCCGATCAGCCTGGTCTTCCCGGCGATGGTGGCGACAACCCAGGTGATGAGGAGAAAGAGACTCCGTCGAACCCGACTACAACTCCGTCGGAAGACACTGAGACGGTGACCACTTCTCCTGCAACGGAGACGACTTCCGACGAAACTCCTACTTCTGAGACTCCTAAGTCTGAGACTTCGAGCTCTTCAACGACGGAAGAGACTGACGAGCCTTCTACGTCTCCGAATACTGATGTTGTTCCGGAGCCGTCTCCGACTCCGTCGACTGAGCAGAACGAGACTCCGCGTAAGCCGCGCATTAAGACTGAGGCTAAGTTTGGTGGCGAGGCCAAGCAGGTTGTTGCTGGCGCTACCGTTATTGACACCGTGAGCTACGAAGACCTGGTTCCGGGTAAGAAGTACACCCTGAAGGCTGAGCTGCGCAGCAAGGTTGCTGACGAGAATGGTGACTACCCGGTTGTTGGCCATGGCGAGCTGGTGGACTTCACCCCGGACGCTGAGTCTGGTGAGGTTGAGGTCAAGATTGACGTCGACAAGCAGCTCGAGACCCCGATTGCTGCTGCGGTTGCTTACGAGCGCCTCTACTCCCATGAGGTCAACGATGAGGGTAAGGATGCTCCGAATGCTGAAGGTGACGGTAACCTGATCGTCACTCACGAGGAGATTAATGACCCGGCACAGACTGTTTATACTAAGTGGTCCCCGAAGATTGGCACTGTGGCCAAGCTTGCCGAGGGTAACCGCGTTGTTGAGGGCGCGACGGTTATTGACACTGTGACGTATAAGGACCTGGTTCCGGGTAAGAACTACACCCTGAAGGCCAAGCTGATCTCTAAGGAAGACGGCACGACTGTTCTGGATGAGGCTACCCATAAGTTCACCGCTGAGAAGTCTGCTGGTTCTGAAGACGTTAAAATCACCGTCAATGACAAGGCGAAGAATGCCGTTGGCGCAGCTGTTGCCTTTGAGAAGCTGTTCTCCGCAGAAGTTGATGCTGACGGCAAGGACATCTCGAACTCTGGTGAAGAAGTAGAGATTGCCAAGCACGAGGACATCAACGATGGCGACCAGACTGTGAACACCACCGAGTGGACTCCGTCTATTAAGACGGTTGCTGATCTTGGTGATGCTAAGCAGATTTCTGCAGGTGCAGTTGTCAAGGACACTGTTAAGTACACCGATTTGGTTCCGGGTAAGGAATACACCCTGAAGGCGCAGCTGCGTAACAAGGCTGCTGAAGATAATGATGCACATGCTTTCATCGGTGAGGGCTCGAAGACTTTCACTCCGAAGACTTCTGCTGGTGAGGTTGTTGTTTACATCACTGTTGATGACAGCTTTGAGGGTGTTGCTGCTTCTGCTGTTGCTTTTGAGAAGTTGTTCTCTAAGCAGGTTGATGAAAACGGTAAGGATGCTCCGAATGAGGAGCGTGACGGTAACCTGATCACCACTCACGAGG
>NZ_KV788200.1:0-573 GCF_001807225.1 Corynebacterium sp. HMSC05E07 | reverse complement strand
GGTAACCTGATCACCACTCACGAGGACATCGACGATGATGACCAGACCGTGGATACCACTGAGTGGAACCCGTCTATTGGTACCAAGGCCTCCAAGGCTGAAGGTGCTGATATTAAGGCTGGCACTGTTGTTACCGATACTGTGACCTACACTGACTTGGTTCCGGGTAAGGAATACACCCTCCGCGCTGAGCTGCGTTCGAAGGTCAAGGATGAGGCCACCGGTGAGTACCCAGTAATCGGCCGTGGTGAAAAGACCTTTACTCCGACGAAGTCTTTCGGTGAGGAAAAGGTTGAGATCACTGTCTTGGATGAGGTTTCTGAGGTTGTTAAGGAAGCTGTTGCTTTTGAGTACCTGACCTCTACCGTCGTTGATAAAAACGGTAACGAAACCACGACGGGTGAGAGCAATGATATTGCTGAGCACACCGACATCGACGACGAGGCGCAGACTGTAAGGTCCGATAAGCCGGTCGAGACTCCGTCGACTGAGACTCCGGAAACGACTACGTCTGAGAAGCCGGGTGAGGAGTGTTCGACGACTACTGAGCCGACGCAGCCGCAGGATCAGACG
>NZ_KV788199.1:0-1268 GCF_001807225.1 Corynebacterium sp. HMSC05E07 | reverse complement strand
CTACGCACTCCGAAACCGGAAGAGCCCCTTAAGCCCCTTCGGCCTAGGGAATTTCGATGAGCTCGATAAGTGGATTTTGCCTTCGCTTACGAGCTTGTCTCTAGATGGTCCATTTACCACCTATTTGGATTTTCGTCGTGAGGCAGATCTTAATCGTTTTCAAGACGGAAATTACCGAGCTGCGGCAATCATGTATGCTGCCGCGTGTGAGTCGCTCTTGGAAGACCTTCTGCAGCACAACCATTGGGAAGAGCGGATACGACCCGAAGATGCAACAGCCAACTACTTGACGCGTAAAGGCTACCCGCAGAGCATAAAGTACTTAGTTCTCAATGAGCTGAGTAGATTCTATTCCGATGAGGGGTGGCGTAAAAATGTGCCTCCCGCGATTGTGGGTTGGTCAGAGTATGTTGCCCAATTGAGGAATCGAGCGGTTCATGAAGGCTACACGCCGAGTGGTGACGAGATGAAGAGGTGCGTGGAAGCCGTTGATGCTCTGGTGACCTTTCTATCAGACCAAGCCTTTAAGATTCGGCGAGAACACCCAATAACTGCACTAGCGTTTCTGGGGCGCGAGGGGATCGAAAAAAGAGGTGGCTGGAGTGCTACGATTTCCCGAATTGAAGCTACTCAAGAGGACGTCGCTGTGAGGAACCGTACCTTCCGTCGCTGGGCAAATGCTCTGTCGGTATTCAGATCGAGGGATCGTTCTATAGCTCCCAAGGTTGAAGGGTCCACTTGCGTGCTCGTTTTCGAGTCTTCCGGCTGTCAATCCTTTTATTTAATTGAAGAGACCGGGGTGTTTGCTCAGAAGATAAGTAAAGAGATGATTCATTTTTCTTCTGCAGTAGAGGAACAACTTAAATTAATCGAAAACAATACGGCACCGGCCACTCCCCAAGTATTTACACTTTCCTTCGAATCCATCGATTTAGAGGAAGCGAGATGGGAACTGTATTCATATGATGTAGTTCCGGGTTACGACGTGTTCTTACCACCATACGAAAACTAAAGCTAGGTGGAGATCATTTGGTCGTGGGTCGGTCGAGTTCCGCTGCGAAAAAGCCGAAGCTGTCTTAAGAATCCCGTTTGCTCGTTTCAGTTCGCGGTTTTCGCGGCGCAGACGCCTGAGTTCTTCTTCCATTGTTTCGACGCCTGAAGCGTTAGAGTCATCGCGTATTGAAGCGCTGTCACGGTACCAGGCCCGCAACGTGTGGTGAGATACTCCAAGGAGCTCGCCGACCTCCGTGTAGGCGCGTTGCAGTGAG
>NZ_KV788198.1:0-1555 GCF_001807225.1 Corynebacterium sp. HMSC05E07 | reverse complement strand
TTTTGTATGTTGGTGCATTGTTGGGTGTCTGGGGCATTATCCCCTGGTTGTAACCCATGCTGGTAACACACTGTCGAAGCCTTGTTGCTTGGTGGTGGTTGTGGTGTGGGGTGTTGTGTGAGAACTGTATAGTGGACGCGAGCATTAAACTGCATGCTTGCCACTGCTTTTACTGACGTTTGTTGGTTGGTGGTGGGTGTGTGGTTTGTGTGATTTCTGTTCTTTTGTGTTTTGTGTAGTTCACGCCGGCCGCATACGTGGTGATGGTGCTTTTGGCATTGTTGTTGTGTGTGGTTGGTTGTGTGTTCGTTATTGAGGGCGCATGGTGGATGCCTTGGCATGCTGAGCCGATGAAGGACGTGTAAGGCTGCGTTAAGCCTCGGGGAGTTGTCAATAAAGCGTTGATCCGAGGATGTCCGAATGGGGAAACCTGGCACCTGTTATGGGGTGTTACCCTTCAGTGAATTCATAGCTGTTGTGGGGGTTTACGCGGGGAAGTGAAACATCTCAGTACCCGTAGGAGGAGAAAATAATATTATGATTCTGCTAGTAGTGGCGAACGAACGTGGATGAGGCTAAACCGTATGCATGTGATACTTGGTAGGGGTTGTGTGTGCGGTGTTGTGGGGCCCGATTTTAAGCTAGCTACCACTGGTTTGCGTGGGTGTTGTTGTTAGGCGAAGTGGTGTGGAAACACCTGCCAAAGAGGGTGATAGTCCCGTAGTTGAAGACTTCAGCATCTGTGTGGTTGGGTGCCCGAGTAGCAGCGGGCTCGTGGAATCTGCTGTGAATCTGCCGGGACCACCCGGTAAGCCTAAATACTTAGTGTGACCGATAGTGTATGAGTACCGTGAGGGAATGGTGAAAAGTACCCCGGGAGGGGAGTGAAATAGTTCCTGAAACCATGTGCTTACAATCCGTCAGAGCACCGTTTGTGTGTGATGGCGTGCCTTTTGAAGAATGAGCCTGCGAGTCAGCGGCATGTCGCGAGGTTAACCCGTGTGGGGTAGCCGTAGGGAAACCGAATCCTAATGGGGTGAAAAGTGGCATGTCCTGGACCCGAAGCGGGGTGATCTACCCATGGCCAGTGTGAAGCAGCAGTAAGATGCTGTGGAGGCGCGAACCCACGTAGGTTGAAAACTGCGGGGATGAGCTGTGGGTAGGGGTGAAAGGCCAATCAAACTCCGTGATAGCTGGTTCTCCCCGAAATGCATTTAGGTGCAGCGTCGCATTAGCTTGGTGGAGGTAGAGCTACTGGTTGGTTGAGCGGGACTACAATCTTAGCAATGTCAGCCAAACTCCGAATGCCATCAATTGTGTTGTGCGGCAGTGAGACTGTGGGGGATAAGCTTCATAGTCGAGAGGGAAACAGCCCAGATCGCCGGTTAAGGCCCCTAAGGGTGTGCTAAGTGGAAAAGGATGTGGGATCGCGAAGACAGCCAGGAGGTTGGCTTAGAAGCAGCCATCCTTGAAAGAGTGCGTAATAGCTCACTGGTCGAGTGGTCCTGCGCCGACAATGTAGTGGGGCTCAAGCACACCGCCGAAGCCGCGGCAA